>NZ_CP015243.1:1880326-2193714 GCF_001648175.1 Halotalea alkalilenta
CGATGCCAAGCGCCAGGCGCAGGACGTAGAGACCCTCGACGCTCTGGACCCAGGTGAACAGCAGCGAGACGATCCCCCAGCTGACCATGATCCGCGCCAGCCATTTGCGGGCGCCGAACTTATGCAGCGCGAGGTTGCTCGGCACCTCTAGCAGGATGTAGCCGATGAAGAAGATGCCCGAGGCGAGCCCGAACTGCGCGGCGGTGAGGCCGAGGTCCTGGTTCATCCCGTTGGGGCCGGCGAAGGAGATCGCTGTGCGATCGAGGAAGTTGATGAAGAACATCAAGGCGACGAACGGCACCAGCCTGATCGAGACCTTGCGGATCGCCGATTTCTCGACCTCCGATTGCAGCCGATGGTGGTTCACGGTGACTCCTGCGGCAGCCCGTCTTGCTGCCTTGGCGGGTGGAGACATTCGACTCGGCGCCCATCCGGCACCGACGACCGATCTCTAAAGAGCCAATGCATGATTATATGATCGACATGTGATCATATGATTGGTCTGATTGTGAGTATCCATCCGCTTGGCGCGGAGCCATATACAACTTTAGTGTTGGTTTCTGCGCGGCGACGCAGGCGCGTTGGTTTTTTAAATAACGATCAAAATCAAGTTATTGCCGTGTTTTTTAGACGAGGCCATTCCCCGTGTCGCGCAGGGCGCTTTTCGGTGGAATAAAGTGCGAATAGTGTCACGACTCGATCATATGATCGGACGCTGACCTTGGGTTTGATGCCCAGGCGCTGCCTTCAGGACCATGAAAACGCATTGAGCGTGATGATGTCATCATACCAATGGTCGAATATCCTAAGGTTTCAGCCTTTGGCTGACTGGCCATTCGTGGCCTGACGCGGGGCCGGTGTAGGATGAATCGATCGCCGCCCGCGTGGTTTCCCCGGCGCTGCGAGCGATGAGCGCAAGTCGATTCTCGCTAGAGGAGTGCAATGCTGAATGCCGCCGCTGAAACCGCTGAAGAAGCGCCCGGTCGCGAGGCGAAAGCTGTCCGAGATCGTCTTCGAGCAGTTGATCGAGCTGATCCGGGAGGAGGGCTATGCGCCGGGCGACCCGTTGCCCACCGAGCGCGAACTGATGGAAACCTTTGGCGTCGGTCGTCCGGTGGTTCGCGAAGCGCTGCAGCGCCTCGAGGGCATGGGCATGATCTCGATCCAGCACGGCGAGCGGGCGAAGGTGCGTCAGCTCGATATGCACGCACTGATCCAGCAGCTCGATGTGAGCGCTCGTCATCTGCTTTCGACCTCGGCGGAGAGTGTCGACCACCTGCGTGAAGCCAGGGTGTTCTTCGAAACCGGCCTGGTGCGGATCGTCGCCGAACGTGCCGATGCGGATGCGCTCGAGCGGCTTAGGGCGGCACTCGAGCGGATGCGTACGCTGAGCGATGCGCCGCGCACCGAGTTCATTCCCGCCGATATGGCCTTTCACCTCGAGATCGCGCGAATCAGCGGCAACCCTATCTATCTAGCGGTGGCGAAGGCGATCCTCGAGTGGATGGCGGATTACCGCCGCGACATGCTGCGCTTCAAGGGCACCGAGGTATCGATCGCCGAACACGAGCGGATCTTCGAACGGGTCGAGCAGGGCGACGCCGAAGGTGCCGTACGCGCGATGCGCGATCATCTCACCGCCGTTGGCGGCGGCTGAGGGGCGCAGGGCTTCTACGCTACCAGCGTTGGGGAATCACGATCCTGCGCTCCTCGGCCGCCTGATAGGCGGCTTCGACCAGCGCCAGGGTGTGGAAATTGTCGATGCCGTGGGTTTCGGGCAGATCATCGGTCTTTAGCTTCGCCAGCCAGTCCGCCTGGAAGCGCACCACGCTCTGTTGAATCGGCGTCCAGGGGGGCGTGCTCCAGCTCGGCGCGCTGGGCGCGACGAGGCGTTCGGTTCGTTCGATCCGGCCGTCGCGCAACCGATCGATCTGCAGGCGAAAGCCTGCGAGCAGCCGTATTGAGCCCCGTTCGCCATCGATCTCGATCAGCGTCTGGGGAAAGGGATCCTCGCTCTGCCGGGTCGCGTAGCTGCAGTCGACGATCGAGGTCACGCCGCTGGCATGGGCCAGCATCATCGTCGCCACGTCCTCACCCTCGATATCCGCAGAGACTCTTCGCGTCTGGCAGCCCAGCCGCTCGACCTCGCCGAATAGGGCGCGGGCGATGTCGAGCAGGTGGATGCCCAGGTCGGCGATGATGAAACGCTTGGTGCTTGCCAGGTAGGGTTGAGCGCGGAAGACGTCGAAGCCGCTGCGATAGCTGATCCGGGAGAAGAAAGGCTCGCCGATCGCACCGTCGCGCAGCGCGTCGATGGTCTCGCGCACGGCCGCCTGCCAGCGGAAGTTCTCGTGCACGGTGAGCGAGACGCCGGCCCGCGTACAGGCCTCGATCATCATCCGGGCGTCGTGCAGATCGGTGGCGAAAGGCTTCTGGCAGATGACCGGCACGCGATGGGCGCAGGCGAGGGTGATCAGTGAGCGATGCGCGCTGGTCGGCGCTGCGATATCGACGAAGTCGAGCCCGACCTCCTCGAACAGCCGCTCGGCTTCGGTATAGCAGGCGCTGGGCGAAAACGAGAACGAGGCGGCGAAGCGCTCCAGACGCCCGGCATCGAGGTCGCACAGTGCGACGATCTCGACGCCCTCCAGCTCGCGCCAGGCATGCAGCTGGTTCTCGGCGAAGAAACCGCAGCCGAGCAGCGCGCCGCGCAGCGGCGCCCGAGACCGCGCGCTTTGCGCTTCATCATCGATGTCGCGCGGGGTGCGCAGTACGCCGCGCAAGGTTCTGATCTGGGTCATCTTTCTCTCCTCGTCCTACCCGGTCATGGCTTGGATCGAGCGCCGCGGGTCTTGGATGGCGTCGATGCTCAACGCATGCCGAATCCGCCGGGCAGGACATCCTCGACGTTTTCCTTGCTGACCAGCACGCAGTCGACCGACTGTTTCTCCGGGAGCTGCGTGGTGCCGCTGCGCAAGTAGGCATCGGTCTGCTCGACCGCCATTTCCGCCATTCTCGTCGCCTGTTGCAGGCCGGTCGCCTTGATCGTGCCATCGTTCGCGATCTGGCGGATCACGTCCGGGTTGCCATCGATACCGACGACGATCACATCGTTGGCCCCTGCGTTGCGCAGCGCGGCCGCCGCACCCAGCGCCATGGTGTCGTTGCCGGCGAGTACACCGACGATGTCCGGATTGCCCTGCAGGATCGACTGCATCACGTTGTAGCCCTGGGTCTGGTCCCAGTTGGCGGACTGCTGGGCGACCATGGTCATGGTAGGGATCTGGTCCAGCACGCGGTGGAAGCCTTCCGAGCGGACGTGGGCGTTGGTATCGGAGGTGCGTCCGAGCAGCTCGACGTAGTTGCCCTGGTAGCCGACCTGTTCGGCGAAGAACTCCGCCACCGATGTAGCGCACTGGGAGTTGTTCGAGACGATCTGCGCAGTGGCGACACCGTTGGCGTTGACTTCACGGTCGATCAAAAAGACCGGGACGTTCGCATCCTTGGCTCGTCTCACCGCTGCTACCGAGGCATCCGAGCCGGCATTGTCGAGGATGATCGCGCTGCTGCCTTCGCCCAAAGCGGTCTGTATCAGACGCAGCTGGACATCCGGGTCATCCTGATGGTCGAGCGTCTTGACCCGGTAACCGAGCTCGGTGGCCTTGGCGCGCGCCGCGTCGGCTTCCGCCTTGTAGAAGGCATTGCTCGGCGGTGGCGTGATCACAGTGATCAGGTGGTCCGCGGGAGAGAAATCGGCGGCGGCTTGGCCTGCGAATCCCATCGCCGCGGCGAGGGTGAGACTGATCAACGATTGGCGATGCATGGTTGTCGCTCCTTGGATGACCGAACGAATGGTGGGCGGCGGGCGGCTAGTCTTGCCTGGCTCGGCGTTCCGACATCGATTTCTCCACCCGGCGCTGCAGCTGGTCGACCACCACCGCCAGCACGATCACCGCGCCGGTGATCACCGTCTGCCAGAAGTCCGAGATTCCGACCAGCACCATGCCGTTGCTCAGCACACCGAGCACGAAGGCGCCGACCAAGGTGCCGCCGATGGTGCCGACGCCGCCGAACAGTGATGCCCCGCCAAGCACTACGACGGCGATGGCATTGAGTTCATAGGAGGTGGCGATGGCCGGATTGGCGGCGCCGAGGCGGGAGGCGATGATCAGACCGGCGAGCGCGGCGCAGAAGCCTGAGATCGCGTAGGTGCCGATCTTGATCCGGTTGACCCGTACACCGGAGAGCTCGGCCGCGCGCTCGTTGCCGCCGACGGCGAAGACCTGGCGGCCGAATACGGTGCGCCGGGTGACGTAGATCGCGACCAGTGCCAGCGCGACCATCAACCAGATCGGGATCGGCACCGACAGCAGCCGGCCGGTGCCGAGCAGCAGGAAGCCTTCGTTGTTGAGCGCGGCCTGGCCGCTCAGGTCGCCATAGGTGGCGCCGTCGGAGACCAGCTGCGCCGCGCCCCTGGCGACGTAGAGCATGCCCAGGGTCATGATGAAGGGCGTGACCCGCAGCCGGGTGATGAACCAGCCATTGATCATGCCGACCAGGGTGCCTATCGCCAGGGCGGCGGCGCAGACCAGCACCACGTGGGCGAACACAGCGACATCGACGAACGGCAGCCGTAGCCCTTCACTGATCAGGTAGCCGGTGATCATCGCTGAGAGCCCGGCGATCGAACCGACCGAAAGATCGATGCCCGAGGCGAGGATCACGAAGGTCATGCCGATACCGAGGATGGCGAACACCGCGACCTGCTCGGCGACGATCACCAGGTTGCGCGAGGAGAGGAACGACGGCGCCACCAGCGAGAACAGCACGACCAGGAAGATCAGCGCGAGGTAGGCCCGCAGGCGCAGCAGCAGCAGCGGCAGCGACTTGAACGAAGGGCTGGCACCGGCGCGTGGCGTGGTACCGATCGAATCCGTCATCATGCACTCTCCTTGCGCGTGTCTCGTCGTTGGACTTGCGAGCTGGCCACCAGCCGGGCTTCGGTGAGTTCTTCGCGTTGCAGGTCGGCGGTGATTCGGCCCTGGCTCATGACCAGTACGCGATCGGCACCGCTGATGATCTCTCCCAGATCGGACGAGGCGTAAAGAATCGTAAGCCCCCTTTCGGCGAGGCGGTCGATCACCTCGAACAGCTCCCGCCGAGCCTTGATGTCGATCCCTCGGGTCGGCTCGTCGAGCAGCAGTATCTTGGGCTCGGTGAGCAAGTTCTTGCCCAGCACCGCCTTTTGCTGGTTACCGCCGGAAAGGGTCGAGACCAGCACTTCGGGATCGGATACCTTGATCATCAGCTCATCGATGCAGCGCGATACGTCGCGGCGCATCCTGCCCGAACGCAGCCCTGTGATGCCTGCGTAGCGCTCGAGATTGGCCAGCAGCAGGTTGTCGGCGACCGAGCGATTGGGTACCAGGCCCAGCTTCTGGCGATCCTCCGGGACCAGCGCAATGCCCGCCCGGATCCGTTCGGCGATGGTGCCGTCGAGGGGGAGCCTTCGGCCCTCGATCTCGATCGTGCCCGCCAGCGCGCGGCGTAGGCCGATCAAAGTCTCGAACAGCTCGGTTCGCCCCGCTCCCATCAGTCCGTAGAAGCCGACGATCTCGCCGCGCTTGATACTGAACGAGAGCTGTTTCAGCGCCAGACCGCCATTGACCCCGCTCGCTTCGAGGCCTTCGACCCGCAGTGCCACCGGGCGGTCAGCGAAAGTGGCGGCGGCGCGCCCGTCGCGCAGCGGTCCCTCCATCTGCGCACCGATCATGCGTGTCACCAGCCAGTCGACCGTCACCTCGCCCGCCACACCCGTACCGGCCAGGTTGCCGTCACGCAGCACGGTGAAGGTATCGCCGATCTCGATCAGCTCCTCGAGCCGGTGCGAGATGTAGACGATCGAGACGCCTTGGCGCTTGAGCTCCTCGATCAGCGAGAACAGCACCCCGACTTCCGCCTTGCTGAGTGACGAGGTCGGTTCGTCGAGGATCAGAATGTCGACCTCGGAGACCAGCACCTTAGCGATCTCGACGATCTGGCGCTCGCCGATGCTGAGTTCCTGGACCAGCGCATCGACGTCGATCCGCTGGCCCATCCGTGCCAGCACATCGGTGGCGATACGGCGCTGCCGGGCGAGACGAACGGTGCCGCCGGGGCCTTTTAGCTCCTTGCCGATGAACATGTTCTCGGCGACGTTGAGGTTGGCGCAGAGGTTCAGCTCCTGATGGACGATGCCGATGCCACGCTTGATCGCTTCTCGGGGATGGGTGAGATGCAGCGCCTCGCCGCGGTAGTGGAGCGTTCCGGAAGTCGGCTGCTCGATACCGGCGAGGATCTTCATCAGCGTCGATTTTCCCGCACCGTTCTCGCCGATCAGCACGTTGACCTTGGCATGGTGGATGTCGAAGTCGACGCCCTTGAGCGCAACGGTGCCCGGATAGGCCTTGCGGATCGCACGGGCGCTGAGCACGATCCTGGGGGCATCGTCCCGACACCTTTCGGCCGGGGCCGTCATGGCGCCACCTTCAGGCTTACCGGCACGATCCGCTGGGGCCCGCTCGGCCTCAAGTCGAAGACGCCGAGGAAGCGCACCCGCTGGCCCTCCAGCGTGCTGGCTGGATGGTCGGCATAGGCCTGGGCGAGGGCGCGCTGGTTGAGGGCCTGGGCGACGTCGGCGAACTGCATCTGGTTGGTGAAGCTGTCGAGCCCCATGCCCTCCATCGCGTCGCGCAGCGAGGTATCGACCACCAGCGGACCGGCGAACAGCTGGGCCGGGGTGTCGACGCCATCGAGCTCGAGCACGACCACGCCCATCGGCGTATCGGTGCGCACCTCGACCACACGGGCGCTGCCTTCGATCGCATAGCGCGGCGTGCCGCTGGGCTGGCCATATCGCTGGCGAGCGCCGTCCGGGTCCTCGGCAAGGGCTGCGAACAGGGTGGCTGCGTCGAGCTTGGCGCGCTCGAGTGTGGGGAGTACCTGCGTGCTCCACTGGTTATCGACGTAGGTCGCGGGGTCGAAACTGCCGACCGCGAACTTCTGGTCGAGGCCTGCGCTGTTGGCCTCGGTATCGCGTATCACCCGGCCGCTATCGGGATCGACCGGACGCAGGGTGACCAACGGCCCGCGGGTCAATTCGAGCAGTGCGAGCGACAGCGCCACGAGCGTGATGGGCAGGATGGGGAAGGGGAGTCGCCATCGATAGGTCGCCATCGTGTTCTCCGCAGGATGATGATCGGATGTTTGATGACTGATCAAAGCGCACTGATCGAGATGATGTCATCATACCAATGGTCGATCATCCTAAGGTGTGATTGCTCGTCGTTTGCCTGCTCGACATTCTCCCTCGCAGTGCTCGGTTCCCCATCGAAGTCCCAATCATTGGAGAGGATGCCGCGCTCGCCGTCGGATCGTGACGAGGAGGTGCCATGGCGCGTGAAAGAGGAACGCGGGAACGAAGAAAGAGTGCCTTGCAGTGGCTGTACGGTACCGGGCAGCCGCCGGCACTGCCGCGCCGGGTGGTTCTTGGCCGGTTGGGATTCGATTGGTACGGCGAGGCGATTCGCGCGCTGAGCTGGGACGGGCACGAGCTGGTTCGCGCGGTCTCGCTGGTGGTTCGTGACGAAGACTGGGGCAGCTACGCGCCAAAGGTGGTCGATTCGAAGCTTCGGCACGGATCGAAGGGGTGGGAAATCGAGCACTTTTGTCGCATCGAGGATCATCTGGATGGTTCGGCCTTGCTCGATAGCCGTTTCAGCGTGCGGGTAGAAGCCCAAAGCGTGGTGGTCGAGGCGGTGCTCGATGCCCGGCGACGCATTTCCACCTGCCGGGCGGGGATCACCGTACTGCATCCGTTGCAAGGGGTGGTCGGGGCACCGGTCAGCGTGACCCATGCCGACGGCACGGTGAGCGAAAGCCGGTTTCCAGAGCTGATCAGCCCCTGCCAGCCTTTTTTCTCCATTCGTACGCTGCGCCATGCGCCGGCCGAAGACATCGAACTGAGGCTGCATTTCGAAGGCGACGTGTTCGAGATGGAGGATCAGCGCAACTGGTCGGACGCTTCGTTCAAGACCTACAATCGGCCGTTGGCCTGGCCGACCCCTTATGCGATCGAGGCCGGTGATCGAATCGAGCAGCGGCTGACGATCGAGATCATCGAGCGGAGCAGCGGGCGATGAGCGCTGTGCTGCGGGTCGACTTGCGCGCGGCGGATCAGGGCAGGATGCTGCCCTCGCTCGGCTGCGGGCTATGGCTCGAGACGTTCGATGCCGCTTTCGCCACCCGGCTGGGCCAGCTGCTGCGTCCCGCCCATCTCGACCTGCTGGCCGATGCGCGCAGTGCTGGTTGGGAGGCTCGCCTGGACGCCGCGATGGCGCTTTGCGCCAAGATCGAAGCCCAGGCCTGGCTCTATCTGGTGCTGCCCGACGACCGGCCCGAAGCCGCGCTCGAGAGGTTGGCGGCAAGGCTCGATGGCAGCCCGGTCGCGGGTCTGCTGCTCACCCCGGCGGCCTATCTCAAGAGCTACCAGCCCGATGCCGTCTGGCCGAGCGGGCCTTCGCCCGCCGAACTCCTGGCGCTCGGTCGAAGGCGCTTTCCCGACCTGGCGCTGGGCGGCGGTACGCCGACCTACTTCACTGAACTCAACCGCTGCCGGCCCGATCCCCAGGCGATCGATTTCATCACCCACGCCACCTCGCCGATCATCCACGCGGCGGATGATCGGTCGGTGATGGAAAGTCTCGAGAGCCTTGCCCATATCGTTCGTTCATGCCGGGCGTTGGCGCCTGGCAAGCCTTATAGGATCACCACCAGCGCGATCGGCGCCTGGACCAATCCCTATGGCCGGCGGCTGACACCTAATGATGGCCTGCAAAGGGTCACCCTGAGCGAGCGCGATCCTCGCCAGCGCGGTCTCTTCGCCGCCGCCTGGGCGCTTGGCTATCTTGCCGAGATCAGCCGGGTCGGTGGCGTCGATGCCCTGAGCCTGGCATCGCTGGGCGCGCCCTTTGCGCCCGCGACGCAGTCTCATCCCTATCCGCTCTACCTGGTGATCGAGGGAATCCTGCGTGGCAGCCGACGAACGGCGCTGGAGATCGGGCACGCCGGCGGGACCAGGCTTGCCGCGGTCGGCTGGTGCGAGCCCTCGGCAAAGGGGGAACTGTGGCTTGCCAACCTATCGAGCGAACCGCTCAAGGTCGAGCTAGCCGGGGCGCGGGTGGAGCGAGGCGCCGCGCTCGATCTGTCCAGCGTCGAGAGGCTCTGCGCCGATTTCGCTTCATTGGAGTACGGCAGTTGGCAGGAGGCCTCCACGATCGCGCTGTCTCCTTTCGCTTCGGTGCGCCTGGATGTCGCTCTGGTCGACCGAACCGGGCCGGCGTAGCGATTCAGTCACCCCAGCCGACGATCAACCCGGCCCGGCCGCGGCTGGCTGCGATCAGGCGCGCATTGGGTTCGTCGGTATGTTCGATCCAATCCCGCGCGGCTTCGGGCGATCGGCCAAAGCGTCGATGCCGGCCTTCGAGCCGCTCGCGACGCAGGCTGTCGTCGACGTCGAGGAACCAGCTCTGGTCGAGCATCGTCGCTACGCGGTTCCAGCCCGGCTGCTCGAGCAGCAGGTAGTTGCCCTCGGTGATCACCAGTTCGACCTCGGGCTGCACCGCGATCGCGCCGGCCACTGGCTCTTCGATTTCGCGTTCGAAGGCGGGCGCGTAGACCACCTCATCGGTGCGCTGATGACGCAGGCGTTGGAGCAAAGCCAGATAGCCGTCGATGTCGAAGGTGTCCGGTGCGCCCTTGCGCGCCATGCGACCGAGCCTCGAGAGCTGGCGGTTGGAGAGATGAAAGCCGTCCATCGGCACGATGGCCGCGCGGTCTCCCAGGGCGGCGAGAAGCGCTTCGGCGAAGGTCGACTTGCCCGCTCCAGGAGCGCCGCAGATGCCGAGCAGTCGCCGTTGCCCGGGGGTGCAAAGGGCGGCGGCGCGCTCGATCAGGGCTGCGGGTAGTGCAGGGGCGGGTGGCTGAGCGTGCTGGCCGGCGTGATGATCGAGCACTTGGATCTTCCTTATGGTGACGGTTTGGGTCAGGCAATATACCCTAGCCGAATGCGTCTCGATCTCCGAGCACCCACGCGGTGGCGGAAACGAATTCACTTGCGATGTTTGAGGCGTGGCCGGGAAGCTGTGCTAACATATGACGCCTCCCCCCTTGATACTTAGTCGTCTTGCCACCATAAACCAAAGTGTCGGCAACGCGGTCCGAGGTTAGCTTCTCGTGTCGAAATTCCTGTCAGTCAAAGAAAAATGGTCACTGGAAGAACAGTTCGGGCAGATGCTTCGCGAACTGGATGAAAAGAAATCGCCATCCAAGCGTGAAGAAGAGTTCGAATCCCGTCTGCATGCGTTGATGAATGAATATGGCATTGCTGCCTCTACCATCGTCGAATGGTTCATGGCGGAGCGTCAGAGTTAGACCGGGCGGTCGATCGAATGGATCAACTCGATGTCGTTGCCCCCTGTTGTTTTCCTCTCCTGCCGCCGATGTAAGAAGAGGCGGGAATGTAATCGCCGCAGGTTCGAAAAGTGCCGCCGTTGAGCTAAAAAAGTGACTTTGGGACATGGCCCGGTCGGGTCCAGGTGCTATATTTTTCAAGTCTGGTGATGCAAGCCCGATATTGTCTTTGGTGATCGGTTCATCATCGGGCAGAGCCTCGTTGCTTCTTTCGAACTCCATCGGGACTGAATGAAGCGCGGTTCAATGGCTCTTCGCATTCCAATCCAGTCCATCGCGCGCACCCGTGCCTGTCGGGGAAACGAGCCGTCACTTCGATCCTTCGCGCATGTCGCTCGCAGGCTCGGGTGGAAGCTCGGGTGGAAGAGAGCCCAGCGCAGTCGATAACCTCCGCTCATGGTAGGCGCCCTGAGCGCAGGGGCAGTCGATGATCCCGCTCATAGTGAGCGCCCGAGGAACGAGGGCAGTCGAACCATGTATCGCGCCAACCTGCGATGCATCGATTGCATCGCCTTCGAATCTTCCGGATGCGGACAAGCTCATCGAATCACGTGCCAATCTGGGCGAACGGGTTTGAAAGGGACGCTTAGACGCGATTGCCCGTTGGCGCTGTATTTGTATTGCGCACTCATCAGCATGGGTGTGCGGGTTCCACTGAGTTCGTTGGAGACGTATTTCTATAATTCGGGACGCTTTGCGTCTGATTATTTGGAAGGAATGTTATGGCTCGAGAAAGTACCTTATCGATCAAGCAGAAATGGGCCCTGGATTCACAATTGGGCGAAATGCTGCGTAGTCTTGAAGGGCCAGCCGCCAATGATCAACGTTTCGAGAAACGCCTCAATGCGCTGATCGATGAGTATGGCATCGCTCACCAGGATGTCCTCGAGATCGTACTGTCGATGCGCGGCGCCTCGCGCTGAGGCCCGCTCTGGACGCTGGGCGCGGGCGGCTTGATCGGGCCTCGTTCATCGGCAAGCAATGCCATCCGGGTGCGTCTGGTCTTTCTTGACCGCAAATCCCCGCCCCCGTGGAGCGACGAAAAGGCCGCGGCGCTGAACCGGTTCGATGAGTGGGATCTATCTCCCATTCATCTTATTAGTTCAGCGCCGCGGCCTGTTTTTTTCGGACTTTCTTTCCAAGGCTTTCTTTCCGGCACTTTGCCCCGCCCGGCGGCGGGGGCCGTTCAGGGCGCCTTGGTGCTGGCTACGTTGGTGTCGCGTAGCTGGCCGGTGAGCTGGGCGTAGTCGAGCAGGATCTCGGCGCTTTCCTGCAGCTGCGCCTGATTGATCGGCGAATCGCTCTGCGTGGCAGTATCGTCGTCATCCAGGGTTTCGGTCCAGCTCGCCAATGTCTCCAGCCCGAGCGCCTGGCGCCGGCTGTTCTCCAAGGCCAACTGCTCCGCTTCCTGTGCCTGCATCTCCCGGCGGCGCTGCTCGAGATTGAGGCTGACGCTGGTGTTCTGCTCGCGCAGGGTCTTGAGCAGCGAAGCCTCACGTTGCAGATAGCGGAAGTTCGGATTCTGCGCCGCGCGGACGGCATGCTGGTCGCGCAGAGTAGGCAGAGAGGCGTCGAGGTTACCGTAGCGGCGATAGTTCACCGGGCGCACGGTGTCCCACGGCAGTGCGTTGGGCAGCGCGCTCTCGCCAATCTCCTCGTCGCTGAACAGGGTCGGGAAGGTAATGTCCGGCTCGACGCCGCGTTCCTGGGTGCTCTCGCCGGAAATCCGGTAGAACTTGGCGCGAGTCATGCGCAGTTCACCGTGGCTGAGATCGCTCAGGGTCTGCACCGTACCCTTGCCGAAGCTGCGCGAGCCGAGCACCAGCCCGCGGCCGTAGTCCTGGATCGCACCGGCGAAGATCTCAGAGGCGGAGGCCGAAAGACGGTTGATCAGCACCGTGAGCGGTCCGTCCCAGGCGACGCCGCGGTCAGTGTCGCCGTAGAGATTGATTCGCCCGCGTGCGTCCCGCACCTGGACGGTGGGGCCACGATCGATGAATAGCCCGACCATCGAGTTGGCTTCTTGCAGCGCGCCGCCGCCGTTGCCGCGCATGTCGAGCACGATACCCTGGACGTTTTGTGCCTTGAGCTTCTCGATCAGCGCGGCTACGTCGCGTGTGGTGCTGCGATAGTTGGCCTGGCCGGCCTGCCAGGCATCGAAGTCGACGTAGAAGGCCGGCACGGTGATCACGCCGACTCGCTCGGTGTGGCCATTGCGCTGCACCTCGATGACGTCGCTCTTCGCCGCCTGATCCTCGAGGTTGACCGTATCGCGGGTGATGGTCACGGTGCGGGTCTGGGTCACATCGAGCGCGCGCGCAGGGATCACTTCGAGGCGAACGGTGGAGCCCTTGGGTCCGCGGATCAGTTTGACCACGTCGTCCAGGCGCATGCTGACCACGCTGGTCATGTCGCCGCTGTCGCCCTGGCCGACGGCGATGATCCGGTCGGCCGGATGGAGCTGCCCGCTGCGCTCGGCGGGACCGCCGGGCACCAGCTGCGCGACCTTCACGTACTCGTCTTCGGATTGCAGCATCGCGCCGATGCCCTCGAGGGAGAGGCGCATCTGGATGTCGAAGGACTCGCTTTGATCGGGCGACATGTACTCGGTATGCGGATCGATCGAGCTGGTCGCGGCGCCGAGGAACAGGCTCAGCACGTCCTCGTTGTTGGTCTGGCGCACGCGATTGAGCTGGTCGCGATAGCGGTTGACCAGCCGCCGGTTGATCTCGGCGTCATCGATATTCGGCTCGGTGAGTTTCTGAGTCAGCGCCGCGTTCTTCATCCGCTTGGTCCACACCGGGTCGAGTTCGCTGAACTCGTCGACCCAGTTGCTCACCTCGCCTTCGAAAGCGAGGCGTTCGTTGCCGGTGTAATCGAAAGTCGGGTTGGCCTCGAGCTGGGCGATCAGCCACTCGAGCCGCTGTTCGAGACGGCTCTGGAACAAACCATAGAAGGCGTAGACGCGCTCGAGCTCGCCCTGCTCCATGGCCTGGTTGAAGCCGGTGCGCAGGTCGCCGAAGCGCTCTATGTCGGTGGAAAGCAGGTAGAGATGCTGTGGATCCATCATCTCGAGCATGCGAGCGAACGCTTTGCGCGACCAGGCCTCATCGAAGTTGATGTCTTCGTAGTGGCCGAAGCGGATCGACTGAGCGACTTCCCGGGAAGCCTGAGCGTCTTCCGCGGTGGGGGTGATTTCCGCCAGCGCGGGTATGGAGATCAGTAGGCACACCGCCATGGCGGCGATGCGCTGCATGATGACAGACGGGCTCATCAAAGAAGCACTCCCGGTTTGATGTACACTCTTGCATGTCTCAATTGAGAGGTCGTCCTTGCCTGCGATGTCGGTCGTATTGTTGGGCAAGTGGCGAATTGTAGCAGCTGATTGAGATCGCGCGCAGGGCATCGGCGGCGAAATCTCTTCACGTATAGAGCGTTGCGTGCACCGGACTTCGGCCCCGGCGGCGCGAGGGACCTCCGAGCGGCGACGAAAAGCCGTGGAGAAACACATTGGATGGCGCTCAAAACGTTCGTTCATTCGTCTCTCGTGTAGTCGAGCGCCGTTCATCAACCAGGGAGTTCCAATGGCTGAATCGCGGGTCATCGATCGACTTTTTGATTTCCTCAAGACATCCCCAACGCCCTGGCATGCAGTGGCATGCATGGCCGAGAGGCTCGAAGCGAACGGTTTCCAACGTCTTCGCGAGACTTCCTCCTGGTCGATATTAGCGGGCGGAAAGTATTACGTCACTCGTAGCGACGGCGCATTGATCGCCTTTCGCCTGCCGCAGGGCAAGCTTGAGTCGCTGCGGATGATGGGGGCGCACACCGACAGTCCCCAACTGAGGTTGAAGCCACGACCGCTGGTGCGCTCGCGCGACTGGCTTCAGCTCGGTGTCGAAGTGTATGGCGGCGCGCTGCTCAACCCCTGGTTCGATCGCGATCTCGGCATCGCCGGCCGCGTGCAGCTGCGCCGCGCCGGCAGGATCGAACCGCTGCTGGTAGATACGCGTCGCGCGGTGGCGGTGATCCCAAGCCTTGCGATCCACATGGACCGCGAAGCCAACCAGGGCAGGTCGGTCAATGCCCAGACCCAGATGGCAGCGGTGCTCGCCTCGCTCGAAAGCTGCGTCGACCAGACCGTCGAGACGCTGATCGCGCGGCTGATCGAAGAGCAGTATGGCGAATCAGACGCCGAGGTGCTGGATTTCGAGCTTGGCCTCTACGATCGCCAGGCGCCGGCGCAGATCGGACTCGAAGGCGAGCTGTTCGCCAGCGCCCGGCTCGACAACCTGCTGTCTTGCTTCTGTGCGCTCGAAGCGCTGCTCGACGCCGACGGTAGCCAGGGTGCACTGCTGGTCGCCAATGATCACGAGGAGGTCGGCAGCTCCAGCGCCAGCGGTGCCCACGGCACATTCCTCGCCGATGTGCTGGCGCGGCTCAACGAAAGCGTCGGTGAAGGTGGTGAGCAAGGGCGGGTACGGTTGATCCAGCGCTCGCGGATGATCTCCTGCGATAACGCCCACGGCTTGCACCCCAACTTCGCCGACAAGCACGATGCCGGACATGGGCCGAAGCTCAACGGTGGCCCGGTGATCAAGGTCAACGCCAACCAGCGCTACGCTACCAGCAGTGCCACGGCCGCGCTGTTTCGCGACATTTGCCAGAGCGTCGAGGTGCCGGTGCAGACCTTCGTCACCCGTGCCGACATGGGCTGTGGCAGCACCATCGGACCGATCACCGCCAGCGAACTCGGTATCGCCACGCTCGACGTCGGTATCGCGCAATGGGCGATGCACTCGATCCGGGAGACCGCCGGCAGCGCGGATCCCGCTTATCTGATCCGCGCGCTCACCGCCTTTTGCGAGCGTTCGGAACTCGACTGAGGGCCGTTGCGCCCGCCTTGCAATGTCCAAGGCGGGCGCGGGCTGGCGGGACGATAAAAAACCGCCCCGCGACTGAGCGCGGGGCGGTTGGAAATCTTGGTGGCTACGCCCTGATTCGAACAGGGGACCCCATCATTATGAGTGATGTGCTCTAACCAGCTGAGCTACGTAGCCGCTTTCGATGGCTGCGCATCTTACTGATCCGCCTGAATAAGGTCAACTCTCGCAGCAAAAAATCCCTCGTCTTGCAGGGCGAGCGGCACCCGCTTGTGCCAAGCTGGACGAGGTGGGAGAAAAGCCGGCGGGCGTGGGGAGAGCGCATGGAGAGCGAGAAGTGAAGGCAAGTGGCGAGGGGATACCGGCGCTGGGCGTCGCAGCGGGCCGTGAGGGCGATAGGGAGAGGCGCGATGCCTGATCTCTCCGTGCTGATCCAGCACTACGGCTACATCGCGATACTGGTCGGCTGCCTGTTCGAAGGCGAGACCGTGACCATTCTCGGCGGTATCTCCGCCCACCAGGGGTGGTTGAGCCTGCCCGGAGTGATCTTCTTCGCCGGCCTTGGCGGTGCGCTGGGCGATCTGACCCTGTTTTTGCTCGGGCGGCGCTATGGCGAGCGGCTGCTGGCCCGGCTCAAACGCGACCCGGCGCGGATCGAGGCGCTGCGCGACCGTGTGCGTCGGCACCAGGATCTGGCGGTATTTGGCGTGCGCTTTCTTTACGGCCTGAGGCTGGTGGGGCCGTTGGTGATTGGCGCCAGCGGGGTGGGGCTCTGGCGCTTCGTGCTGTTCAACCTGCTCGGCGCCGCCACCTGGGCGACGCTGTTCGTCGTCGGCGGTTATCTGTTCGGTACGGTACTCGCCCGCGTGCTGGGCGACCTGGAGCACCATCTGCTCTGGCTGCTGCCGCTGGCGGCGGCGCTGGCTTTGTTCATCGGCTGGATGCGCCGCAGGCGAATCTAAGGGGTCAATCCTCGCTGTCGCGCTTGCCATCGATCGGCGACATCGGGTGATGGGTCGAGTAGTCGCGCTGCTGCGATTCGCTCAGCGGCGCGCGGTGCAGCAGCGGCCGGTTGAGCGCATCGCGCCAGGCGCGACGCAGGCCGCGCTGGACGTCATCGAACACCTGCTGGGAGATCAGCCGGTCGGCGACCATGCCCTCCATGCTCTCGCTGCTCTGGCGCAGGGCGAGCAGCCTCAGCATGCGGTATTCGAGCTGGTAGGCGCGCGGGCCGAACTGGGCCTCGATCTCGCGAATCACCTGGTCGACGGAGTTGATCCGGATGTCGAGCACCGCGTCGAGCAGCGCGCTCATCCGCTTGCCGAACAGCGGCGCCAAGCGCTTGGCGTTGTAGTCACGCAGCTCCTCGAGCACCGCACGGCGGCAGATCAGCAGCTCGAAGCGGTCGGTGAGCAGCAGCGACAGCGGCCAGCGCAGGTGCAGGTAGCGGTGCATCCAGGTGCTGAACTTGAGCCACACGCTCGGGTCGAGGATCTTGCGCGCCTCCCGGTTGTAGCCGATCCGGCCATCGCTTCGGGCGGCGTCGATCATCCGCCCACCGTTGTGCATCATTGCGTCGAGGTTGCGCACGTTGGTCACGCCGCTGCCGTAGCGGGGGATCAGGTCGCGCTCGCGAGTCGCCAGGGTGACCAGGGCGATCGCCAGCCGGTCGCGTTCGGGCAGCGCCTGGTCGAGGTCGAAGGGCGCGGCTTCGATCGCCATATCACGGCGATAGCGCGCATTGACCGCATCGACGATCGAGGAGGCGATGTGAAAAGTGGCCGCCGTGCGCTTTACCGCGCTCTCTACCTCGATGGTGGAAAGGCGGATCGCTTGCTGCTGTAGCGCGCTATCCTGCGCGCTCAGCTGGTCGAGCTTGAGTGCCCGGATCACCGTGCGCAGGCTCGAGCCATTGATCAGCAGGCTGAAGAGTACGAAGCCGGTGGCGAGGATCGCGACGAAGTGGCGCACCGGCTCGGGAAGATTGGTCTGTTCGGCGATCCCCAGCGCCAGCACCAGGGTCACCGCGCCACGCAGTCCTCCCCAGGTGATCGCCAGCTTGTAGCTGGCGCTGATCGGTGCGGAGAGCTTGACCCGGCTGAGCAGGGGCAGGAAGCCGAACAGCACCAGCAGGCGGGCGAGCAGGGTGGCAATGACCACTACCGCGAGCAGCGGCAGCCAGGCGAGACTGATGCCCTCGAGCATCCTCGGCACCTGCAGGGTGGCGATCAGGAACACCGCGGCGCCGGCTAGCGAGGCGATCTGCCCCCAGAGCAGCTGCAGGTGCGTCCAGTTGACCGGCGAGGTGCGGGTGCGCCCCAGTCCGCTCAATACCAGCCCGGCGGCGACCACCGAGACCACCCCTGAGACGCCGAGACTTTCACCGATCAGGTAGACCGGGTAGGGCAAAGCCAGGGTCAGCGCGGTCTGCGCCTTGCCGTCATTTCCGATCAGCGCCAGCGCCGCCGCACCGAGCCGCCCGACCAGCGCGCCGAACAGCAGGCCACCGCCGAAGGCGATCGAGAGCGCCCAGGCGCCCGCTTGCCAGGTCGCGGCCGCCGCATCGCCGGTGAGCGCGGCGACCAGCACCCCGACGATCGCGATCGCCGCAGCGTCGTTGAGCAGGCTTTCTCCCTCGACCAGGCGAATCAGCCGCGCAGGCGCACCGACGTTGCGAAAGATGGCGATCACCGCCGCCGGGTCGGTGGTGGCGATCACCGCGCCCAGCAGCAGCCCCGCGGTTAGCCCGGCTCCGCCGAGCAGCCACATCGATACCCCCACCATGCCGGTGGCGACGAACACCGCCACCACCGCGAGCAGCAGGATCGGCGCTGCATCCGGCACCATTTCACGCACGTCGACGCTGAGCGCGGCCTGGAACAGCAGTGGCGGAAGGAAAATCCACAGATAGGCCTCCGCAGGAAGTCGCGACGACAGCAGCGGCTCGAACAGCGCCGCCGCAGGCTCCGGCCAGAGCGTCGAAAAAGTGGCGTAGGCGAGCCCCAGCGCGATACCGGTCAAGGCCAGCAGAGTGGCTTCCGGAAAAGCGGTGCGCGAGGAGACGCTCTGCACCGCGGCGATGATCAACAGCACCAAGCCGCCGAGCAGCAGCAGATTGAACAGCACTTCCATCGATGCAACATCCCCGCGCGATAAAGCCTGGATTCAAGTATCGATCCGTTGGCGAATCGGCGCCAGCGCCTTCGCATGCGGGTGGCGAAGCAGCGCAGCTCGAGGAGGTGGTTGGGGCCGCGCCAACGCAAACCGCCCCACCGTCGACGACGGTGGGGCGGTTTGGCCGGGATCGGCGGCGGTTCAGACGTTGAAGCGGAAGTGCATCACGTCGCCGTCCTGGACGATGTAGCTCTTGCCTTCGAGACGCCACTTGCCGGCATCCTTGGCGCCTTGTTCACCCTTGTAGTGGATGAAGTCGTCGTAGCCGATCACCTCGGCGCGGATGAAGCCTTTCTCGAAATCGGTATGGATCACCGCGGCGGCCTGGGGGGCGGTGGCGCCGACCTTGACCGTCCAGGCGCGCACTTCCTTGACCCCGGCGGTGAAGTAGGTCTGTAGGCCCAGCAGGGCGTAGCCGGCGCGGATCACTCGGTCGAGCCCTGGCTCCTCCATGCCTAGCTCGCCGAGGAACATCGCCTTCTCCTCGGGGTCGTCGAGTTCGGCGATCTCGGACTCGAGCTTGTTGCAGACCGCGACCACCAGGGCGTTCTCGGCGGCGGCGATTTCACGCACCACTTCGAGGTGGGGGTTGTTCTCGAAGCCGGTCTCGTCGACGTTGGCGATGTACATGGTCGGCTTGAGGGTGAGAAAGCCGTAGCCGCGTACCAGGGCGAGTTCGTCCGCCTCGAGGCCGAGCGAGCGCAGCGGCAGGCCTTCGGCGACGTGGGGCTGGATGCGTTCGAGCAGCGCCTTGGTCGCGACCGCTTCCTTGTCGCCGCCCTTGGCCATGCGAGTGAGGCGCTGGATGCCGCGCTCGACGCTGTCGAGATCGGCGAGCGCCAGTTCGATGTTGATCGTCTCGATGTCGGCGCGCGGGTCGACCTGGTTGGCGACGTGGATCACGTTGTCGTCGTCAAAGCAGCGCACCACGTGGGCGATGGCGTCGGTCTCGCGGATGTTGGCGAGGAACTGGTTGCCGAGGCCTTCGCCCTTGGAGGCGCCGGCGACGAGGCCTGCGATGTCGACGAATTCCATGGTGGTCGGCACCACCCGCTCGGGCTTGACGATCTCCGCCAGCGCGTCGAGGCGCGGGTCGGGCATCGGCACGATGCCGGTGTTGGGCTCGATGGTGCAGAACGGGAAGTTCTCGGCATCGATCCCGGACTTGGTCAGGGCGTTGAAGAGGGTGGACTTGCCGACGTTGGGAAGGCCGACGATGCCGCAGTTGAAGCCCATGGCGAGATCCTGGAGAAATGTGTTCGTGAACGGTGGTGGCGGCCAGCGCCGCGCGAAAGGCGCAGTCTACACCAGCGCGCCGCTGGCTTCAGTGGCAGGGTGTATCCACCCTGATGCCGAGGCGGGCTGCGATGAGCGAAAACGAGGCCGGTCGGCTAGAACTTGCTCGCGTGCAGCCGGTTCATCGCCTTGGCCCAGTCGCCGGAGAGCGCATAGGGCAGGGCGTCCAAGGCGGCGTCGATGCTCTCGTCGATCGCCCGGCGCTCCGCCTTGCCGGGCAGGCCGAGCACGTAGTCGACCACCTTGGTGGCGTCCCCGGGGTGGCCGATGCCGATGCGCAGGCGATGGAAGTCCCGCGCGTTGCCGAGCGCGCTGATGATGTCGCGCAGGCCGTTGTGTCCGCCGTGGCCGCCGCCTTGCTTGAATCGCGACTGGCCAGGAGGAATGTCGAGCTCGTCGTGCGCGATCAGCAGCGCCTCGGGGGCGAGCTTGTAGAACTTGGCCAAAAGCGATACCGCCTGGCCGCTACGGTTCATGTAGGTGGCCGGCACCAGCAGATGCAGCTCGTGGCCGTCGAGGTTTAGCTTGGCGTAGTCGCCGAGGAATTTGCGCTCGGGCCGCAGCGGGATTCCCGCGCGCCGGGTGAGCAGGTCGATGAACCAGGCGCCGGCATTATGGCGGGTGTCGGCATATTTGGCGCCGGGATTGGCGAGGCCTACGATCGCGCTGACCTGGGACGGCGGCATCGGTTCTTCTCTCGGTAACAGGGGTATCCGTAAAGGGGCATCGCGACACCGTCGCCGGCCTCGGACCGTCTGAAAAGACGAAACCCCGGGCGCCTCGTCGAGGCGTCCGGGGTCGCGGACAACGGCCTTACTCGGGGCTGTTGTCGGTGTTGCCCGCGTCTGCCGCTGCGGCTTCGTCGTCTTCGCCAGCACCGCCGGCCGGACGGGTGACGGTGACCACGCCGATGTTGTGGTCATCGCCATGGCCGAGCGAGACCAGGCTGACGCCCGCCGGCATCTTGATGTCGGAGAGGTGCAGGGTGTCACCGAGGCCCAGCGCGCCGACGTCGAGTTCGAGATACTCGGGGATGTTCGTCGGCAGGCAGCTGACTTCGACGTCGGTGGCGAGAATGTGCAGCACGCCGCCGTCTTCCTTGACGCCCTTGCAGCTTTCTTCGTTGGCGAAGTGCAGCTGGACGGTCAGGGTGATCTCTTCATTGGCGCTGACGCGCATGAAGTCGGCATGGGTGATCACCGGCTTGTACGGATGGCGTTGGAGATCACGAACGACGACCTGCTCGGTCTTGCCTTCGACGTCGATGTTGATGATCGAGGAGAAGAAAGCTTCTTCTTCGACCATTTTGTACAGCGCGGGTTTGTCGATCGCGATCGGGGTCGGCTGGACGTTGCCGCCGTAGATGATCGCGGCGACGCGCTCGTTCACACGGCGCAGGCGGCGGCTCGCACCTTTCCCCAGCTCCGAGCGAACGACAGCGGTGAGATTGTAGTCGTGCTTCATGGATGAATCCTCTTGGGCGCCTGTCGGCGCTCAGTCTATGTAAGCGAATACACGGCCAGGGTCCGCGACCAGACCTCGACCGTTTCGCGGTTCGGGCGGCATAGCGCCGCCCATTCTCCCGCGCGCTGTTCCTCGATCGATCAGTGGAACATCGCGCTGACGGATTCTTCATTGCTGACCCGGCGGATCGCCTCGGCGATCAGCCCGGCCACCGACAGCTGGCGGATCTTGCCGCAGCGTCGGGCATGTTCGGCGAGCGGGATGGTGTCGGTGATCACCAGCTCGTCGAGCAGCGAATTGTTCACGTTGTCCACCGCGGGACCCGAGAGGATCGCATGGGTGGCATAGGCCAGCACTCTAGTGGCGCCGTGGCCCTTGAGCGCCTCGGCGGCCTTGCACAGGGTACCCGCGGTATCGACCATGTCGTCGACCAGGATGCAGGTCCGGTCGCGCACTTCGCCGATGATGTGCATCACCTGGGCCTGGTTGGCCTTGGGGCGGCGCTTGTCGATGATCGCCAGCTCGACGTTGAGCTGCTTGGCCACCGCGCGGGCGCGAACCACGCCGCCGATGTCCGGAGAGACGATCACCACGTCTTCGTAGTTCTGCCGCTCGATGTCGTCGAGCAGGATCGGCGAGCCATAGACGTTGTCCACCGGCACGTCGAAGAAGCCCTGGATCTGGTCGGCATGCAGGTCCATGGTCATCACCCGGTCGACGCCAGCCTTGACCATCATGTCGGCGACCACCTTGGCCGAGATCGGCACGCGGGCGGAGCGCACGCGACGGTCCTGGCGGGCGTAGCCGAAGTAGGGGACCACTGCGGTGATGCGTGTCGCTGACGCGCGACGCAGCGCGTCGACCATCAGGATCAGTTCCATCAGGTTGTCGTTGGTGGGCACGCAGGTCGACTGCAGGATGAAGACGTCCTTACCGCGGACGTTTTCGTTGATCTCGACGGCGATCTCGCCATCGCTGAACTGTCCTACGGTCGCATGGCCTAGACGGTTATCGAGGCACTCGGCGACCCGGCGGGCCAGTTCGGGGTGGGCGTTCCCGGCGAAGACCATCAATTTGGACACAGCGCAGCCACCTTTGGATGCTTATGGAATCTCGAGAGTGGTGTTGGTGCCAGGCGTTTTGGATCGGTGTGCGCCGAAGAGGCAAAGAGGCGCTGAATGAAATGGCTGGGGTACCAGGATTCGAACCTGGGAATGCCGGTACCAGAAACCGGTGCCTTACCACTTGGCGATACCCCAGCAACCGACCTACCTGTCATGCTCGACCGACTGGAACGAGACATGAAGGGAAGAGACGTCACTCGAACTCGCCGACGGTGTCGTCGAGCTCGGCGCAGAATCTTAAGGGTCGCGGTTCGATTCGTCAAGGCGATTTCGGCGTTCGACCTCGACGCCTTGCCTGGACCGCTCCCCGCGCGCCCTCCCTGCAGCGCGCGCCATACTAATCATTGGCCCTGGGGGTGTCAATTTGATCCCGACCCCTGCGAGGGCGCAAGGCATGAGGCGCGCTAAAGGCCGCCGCCGCGCCGGAACCGGCTCAGGAGCCAGTCTGGTTGGGCTGCCATTGGGTAACCACCAGGGTGGCGATCAGGTCGCCGTAGCTCATCCGCAGCCGTCCCGGCAGCCAGTAGCCCGCAGCGTAGCTCCACTGGCGATACTCGATGTTCCAGCCGTCCTGAGTGATCGCCTGGGGGAAGCCCTGTGCGTCGATCTTGACCTGGCTCGGCGAGCGCGGGTCGGGCAGGCCCCGCACCCAATGGTCGAGCGAGGAGATCGGCAGCGACCAGCCCATGCGCTGCTCCATCAGGTCTTCAGGCGTGGCGGCGGAGAACCGGCCATCACCGTTTTCGAGCGTGATCCCGCCTTGTTCGCCGGTCAGCACGTTGCGGCCAACGCCGAACGGGCCGGTGATCAGCATCCGATAGCCGGTGTCCTGCTGGACCCAGTCGAGGTTGGCGCTGCGGCTCTGCTGCGGCGAGCGCAGGCCGATCTTGCCGGTCAGGGTCCAGCGGTCGAGGGCCTCGATCCGGCCCAGCTGGTGCTCCCAGTCTCCCTGGGCCCGGTCGACCTCGGGGGAGGGAGGCTGGCTGGCGCAGCCGGCGAGTAGGGTCAGCAGCAGGGTGAACAGATAGAGGTGCATGCGTTTCATCGCGGAGGTTCTCCTTTTCCAGGCGATGAGGGGGTAGATTCGCTAACGCTGCGCGAGTCCAGCCAGGGCTCGCTTTCGATCAGCGCATCGATGTGCGGGTGAGGCTCGGGGCGGGCCAGGCTGCGCTCGACCAGCTCACGGGCGCGGTCGCGCTGGTCCAGCGCGATCAGCACGCAGGCCAGGTGGGCGGCGATCTCGTCGTCCGGCATCAATCGGTGCGCGCGCTCGAGCAAAGGCAGTGCCCGCTCCGGCTCGTCGAGGCGAAAGTGGGTCCAGCCTAGGCTGTCGAGGATCGCGGGGTTGTCCGGGGCGAGGGCATGGGCGCGCTCGAGCATTCCGAGCGCTTCCTGGTAGCGGTCGGTCAGCTCGGTGAGCGAGTAGCCGTAGGCGTTGAGCACCTCGGGGTCGTCCGGATGGCGCTCGAGCAGGGTGCGCAGGTCGCGCTCCATTCCCGCCGCATCTCGGCGTTCGATCGCGCGAAAGGCGCGGATGAACAGCAGCGGGTCGTTGTCCGGCGCGCGGGCGGCGACCGCGCGGTCGAGCAGCGCGTCGGCATCATTGCTGCGCCCGGCCTGGTCGAGCAGCGACAGGCTCATGTCGAGCAGCGGCGCATCCTGCTCCGGCGCCGCCCGGCGCTGTGCGGCGAGGAAGGCCAGCGCAGCATCGATTCCCCGCTGCTCCTGCAGCAGTTGGGCTACGCGCGCGCGTGAGGCTAGGAAGCTATCGCTCTCGGCGGGCACGGCGCGGTAGTGCTCGATCGCGCCATCCACGTCTTCGCGCTGCTCCGCGGCGAGCCCGAGCAGTGATTGGACGCTGCCGCCGGCCGGCAGCCTGGCCGCCAGTGGGGCAAGCATGGCCTCCGCACGCTGGGGTTGTTCCTGCTGTAGATAGACCCGGGCGAAGGCGAGACGTAGTTCATCTTCATCGACGGGCTGTTCGAGCAGACTCTGGATCTCCTGGTCGGCCTCGTCGAAGCGTTCGAGCATGATCAGCGTCTGCACCGCCGCGAGGCTGAAGCGCAGATCCCGCGGTGCCAACCGCTGGCCGTGGCGGGCATCCTCGAGGGCGCGCTCGGGCTCTGCGCTCCTGCTCGCTATCTGGCTCGAGGCCAGCCAGACCGATGGCAGTTCCGGCCAGCGCTCGCGCAGCCGCTCGATCTCGGCCAGGGCAGCGTCGCGCAGGCCTCTGCGCTCGGTGAGCAGCGCTCTGGCGACCTGCGGGGTCGGATGGTCGGGGTGGGCCTCGATGTGGGCCGCGAGCTGTGCGTCGAGGGCATCGAGGTCGGCACCCTGCTCGGCCGCGCTTTCGATCATCGCCTCGAACTGCAGCGTCTCGCCCGCGGCATCGAGCGCGAGCGCCTGGCGCAGCGCCCCTTCCCAGTCGCCTCGGCGGGCGGCGGCGTCGACCAGCAGCCGGCGCATCGAGATGCTCTCCTGCGGGTTCGGCTGCGCCTGGCCATCGTCGACCTGGCGTGCCCACTGCTCGGCGACGCGCTCGAGCAGTGCGGAGTTGCCGGTCGCCTGGGCGATCTCGCCTGCGCGGCGGATCAGCTCGAGGCTTTCGTAGCGCTCGCCGACGGAGAGATAGCGCTGGGCGGCGAGGCCGAAATCGCCGCTGTAGAGCGCGAACTCGGCTTCGAGCAGCGCGCTCAGCGAGACGGCGTCGAGCCCTGCGTCCTCGTTGGCCGCCTGGGCGGGCCAGGGCGCGAAGGCCAGGCTCAGCGCGAGCAGCAGGGATGTGCGAGAGAGTCGTTTCATTCCGGCCTCATGCCAGGGCTGCTTGGCAAGACCGGCAGTGCGCGGCCGTGCGGGGGTAGTTCACCGAGAGCGGCGCTTGCCGGCCCGGTACGGCGAGCGCCGCTCGGGAACTCTCGCGTGTGGAAACGGTGGGAAGGATCGATCATGCAGCCAGCATAACGGCTCTCTTCGAGGGCGACCATAGCGCGCCCCTTGAGGCGAGCGCGTAGCCGCAGCGCTCGCTCTGTAACGATAGCGCGGCGCAATCGCTTCCATAGCAGTAGCAACCGCGGTGTTCTCAAGGTCTGTGCGTGGGTGGGAGAAGAAAGTATCGCTATGCTAGAATGCTCTGCGTCGACAAGAGGCGCGGTCGCGCCATCCATCTTGGTAAGTTGATCATCTGCGCGTTCGCGCCGTCCTCGCCGTATCCGGCGTGGGACATCGCCATGCGGCTCGTGCCCGAACGCTGGAAGTGCCGGACCGCTGAGAGCTCGGTTCGACTCGACGCTTGAAAAAGACGGGCATCATGACGCTTCTGATTCTGGGCACCAATCATCGTACCGCCTCGCTCGATCTGCGCGAGGCGGTGGCCTTTTCGCCTGAGCAGCTCGAGCAGGCCCACGCCGAACTCGTCGCCCTGGAGGGCGTCGATGAGGCGGTCATCGTCTCGACCTGCAATCGCACCGAGCTGTACCTCAGCGGCGAAGGCCTCGACGCGGGGTTCGGCGCGCGGGCGTTCGCTTGGCTTGCCGGTTTTCACCGGGTGGCGCAGGCTTCGCTTCAGGAGTGCTTCTACCAGCACGTCGGCGATCGAGCGGCGAGGCACCTGATGCGGGTCGCCTGCGGGCTCGACTCGATGGTGCTCGGCGAGCCGCAGATCCTCGGCCAGATAAAAGGCGGCTACCAGCTCGCGCGACGCTACGCCACGCTCGGTGGCCCGCTGGAGCAGCTGTTCCAGTACGCTTTCTCCACCGCCAAGCAGGTGCGCACCGAAACCGGCATCGGCGAGAACCCCGTGTCGGTCGCCTATGCGGCGGTGAATCTCGCCGGGCGGATCTTCGACGATCTTTCTCACTCGCGGGCGCTGCTGATCGGCGCCGGTGAGACCATCGACCTGGTCGCCCGGCATCTGCGCGAGGCCGGTATCCAGGGGCTGATCATCGCCAATCGCACCCAGGCCCGCGCCGAGCGGCTCGCCGCCGAGGTCGGCGGCGTCGCCGTCGGTCTGGAGGAGGTGCCCCAGGCGCTCTCCTGCGCCGACATCGTCATCACCTCCACCGCGAGCCCGCTGCCGGTACTCGGCAAGGGGGCGGTCGAGAGCGCGCTGAAGGTGCGCCGCCATCGTCCGATCTTCATGGTCGACATCGCCGTGCCGCGCGACATCGAACCCGAGGTCGGCGAGCTCGACGACGTCTTCCTTTATACCGTTGACGATCTCAACGAGATCATCGACGAGAACCGCCGCAGCCGCGAGGTCGCCGCCACCCAGGCCGAGTCGATGATCGACGAGCGGGTCGACGAGTGGCACCGCGATCGCCGCGAGCGCGGGGCGGGACAGCTGATCCGGCGCCACCGTCGTCAGGCCGAGGCGCTGCGCCAGGCCGCTGAGGCCCATGCGCTGGCCCAGCTCGAGCGTGGCGAAAACCCCCAGGACGTGATCCGCCGGCTCTCCCACCAGCTCACCAACAAGTTGCTCCATGGCCCCACCGCGCGGCTGCGTGCCGCCTCGGGCGCCGAGCGTCAGGACATCATCGCCGCCGCCGAGGCGCTGCTGCTCGACGAAGCCGCGAGCGATGCCTTCGACGCCGCGGAGATCGACGCGCTGAAGCTCGGCGCGCACTGCCCCATTGGTGCCCACTCTCAGCAGGTCCCCTAGATGAAGGATTCACTACGCGCGCGCTTCGAGCGTGCCGCGGAGCGTTTCGAGGAACTTTCGGCGCTGCTCTCCGAACCCGAGGTCATCCACGATCAGGCCCGCTTTCGCAGCTATTCCCGCGAGTATGCCGAGCTCGACGAGCTGGTCCAGGTCTGGCGCCGCTACGTTGGCCTCGAGGAGGAGCGAGAGGGCGCGCGTGCGATGGCGAAGGACGATGACCCTGACATGCAGGCGATGGCCGAAGAGGAGCTCGAGTCGCTGAACGCCGGGCTCGAGGCGCTCGAGCTCGAGCTCAAGCGCCTGCTGGTGCCCAAGGACCCCGACGATGAGCGAGGGGTGTTTCTCGAGGTGCGCGCCGGCACCGGCGGCGACGAGGCGGCACTGTTCGCCGGCGATCTGTTTCGCATGTACTCGCGCTATGCCGAGGCGCGCGGCTGGCGGGTCGAGCTGATCAGCGCAAGCCACGGCGAGCAGGGCGGCTACAAGGAAGTGATCGCGCGGCTCGAGGGCACCGGGGTCTACGGCCGGCTCAAGTTCGAATCGGGCGCCCACCGGGTGCAGCGGGTCCCGGCCACCGAGTCGCAAGGCCGCATCCATACCTCGGCCTGTACCGTCGCGGTGATGCCCGAGGCGGATGAGGTCGGTGAGATTTCGATCAATCCCGCCGAGCTTCGCGTCGACACCTTCCGCTCCAGCGGCGCGGGTGGCCAGCACGTCAATACCACCGACTCGGCGATCCGGATCACCCACCTGCCCACCGGTACCGTGGTCGAGTGCCAGGACGAGCGCTCCCAGCACAAGAACCGCGCCAAGGCCATGGCGCTGCTCGCCGCCCGGCTCAAGCAGGCCGCCGAAGACGCCCACCACCGCCAGCAGTCGGAGACCCGCCGCTCGCTGGTCGGCTCTGGTGATCGCTCCGAGCGGATCCGCACCTATAACTTTCCCCAGGGGCGGCTCACCGATCACCGCATCAACCTGACGCTCTATAAGCTTTCCGATGTGATCGAGGGCGATCTCGATGGGGTGGTCGAGCCGCTGATCCACGAATACCAGGCCGAGCAGCTGGCCGCGCTCCAGGAGAGCTGAGCCGATGACCCTGGACGCCGCGCTGCGCGAGGCCGCAGGCCGCCTGAGCGGCGCATCGGCGACCCCACGGCTCGACGCCGAGCTGCTGCTCGCGCAACTGCTCGGCAAGCCTCGCAGCTGGCTCTACGCTTGGGGCGACCGCGCGCTCGAGCCAGCCATCGGCGCCACCTTCGAGGCGCTCATCGAGCGTCGCCGCGCCGGTGAGCCGGTAGCCTATCTGGTCGGGTACCGAGAGTTCCATGGCCTCGAGCTCGAAGTCGGCCCGGCGACGCTGATTCCCCGGCCGGATACCGAGTGCCTGGTCGATCTCGCGCTCTCCCTCGCCGAGCAGGAGCAGGGCGACGCGCTCGATCTCGGCACCGGCAGCGGCGCGATCGCGCTGGCCTTCGCCCGCGCCCGGCCGGGCTGGCGGGTGGTCGCCTGCGACCGGATCGAGGAGGCGCTGGCGCTGGCGCGGCGCAACGCCGAGCGTTTGTCGATCGACAATCTCGAGTTCGTCCACAGCGACTGGTTCTCAGCGCCCGGGTTCGCCTCGCGACGCTTCGGGCTGATTCTTTCCAATCCGCCCTACATCGCCGAGGATGATCACCATCTCGCGCTCGGCGATCTGCGCTTCGAGCCGCGCTCCGCGCTGGTCGCGGCCGATGGGGGGCTGGCGGACCTGCGCCGGATCATCATGGATGCCTTTCACCACCTGCTGCCCGGCGGCTGGCTCTTGCTCGAGCACGGCATGGCGCAGGGCGGCGCGGTGCGCGATCTGCTGATGGCGGCCGGATTCGAACGAGTGGCCACCCATCCCGACCTCGGCGGTCGCGAGCGGGTGAGCCTCGGTCGGCGCGCCTGCCCGGCGCCCGGCGAATGACTCCCACCACAGCCTGGCCAGGACGATGAGGAACAAATCCCGCAGCCTCGATCGCATCGATCTCAACATTCTCCGCCACCTGCAGGAGAATGCGCGCATCTCCTACGTCGATCTCGCCGCCAAGGTAGGGCTTTCGACCACCCCCTGCCTCGAACGGGTCAAACGGCTCGAGCGCGCCGGCGTGATCCGCGGCTATCGCGCCCTGCTCGACCCCAAGGCGCTGCGTGCCCAGCTCCTGGTGTTCGTCGAGATCAGCCTCGAGACCCAGTCGCCTTCGGTGTTCGACGAGTTTCGCCGCGCGGTTTCCAAGCTGCCGCAGATCCTCGAGTGTCACTTGGTCTCCGGCCAGTTCGACTACATCCTCAAGTGCCGTATTCCCGAGATGTCCGCCTATCGCCAGCTGCTCGGCGACGTGGTGCTGACCCTGCCCGGGGTCAAGGAGACCAAGAGCTACGTGGTGATGGAGGAGGTCAAGGAGTCGTTCTCGATCGACGTGCCCGAGCTGGATGCGTTCGACTGAGCCGATGCGGGCCATTCGATGTTGAAGAGGGATTCGCGATGAATGACCAACAACTGCTGCGCTACAGCCGCCATCTGCTGCTGCCCGAGATCGACATCGAAGGCCAGCAGCGCCTGCTCGACGCCAGCGCGCTGATCATCGGCCTCGGCGGGCTCGGCTCGGCGGCGGCGCTCTATCTCGCCGCCGCCGGCGTGGGGCGGCTGACCCTGGTCGACTTCGACAGCGTCGAACTCTCCAACCTCCAGCGTCAGGTGATCCATACCCAGGCCCGTATCGGCGAGGCCAAGGCGCGCTCCGCGGCGATCGCGATCGCTGAGCTCAACCCGGATTGCGAGGTCGAGGCGCTGGTCGAGCGGCTCGACGACCAGGCGCTGGTCGAGCAGGCCAGGCGCGCCTCGGTGGTGCTCGACTGTACCGATCGGTTCTCCAGCCGCTACGCGATCAACCGCGCCTGCGTGATGGCCGGCACGCCGCTGGTGTCAGGCGCCGCGATCCGTTTCTCCGGCCAGCTCGCGGTGTTCGATCTGCGCCGCGCGAGTGCGCCCTGCTATGCCTGTCTCTACGGGGTAGAGAGCGACGACGAAGCGCTCTCCTGCGCCGAGAGCGGCGTGGCCGCGCCGCTGGTGGGGGTGATCGGCGCCTGCCAGGCGCTCGAGGCGATGAAACTGCTGAGCGGTGCCGGCGAGCCCGCCTCCGGGATCTCCACCTTCGATGGGCTCAAGGGCGAGTGGCGCCGTTTCGAGCTCGAGCGCGATCCCGCCTGCCCGGTCTGCTGCTACCGCTAGGCTTCGATCCTCGCGGCTTTTTCGCGGCACCGCGAAGCGGCTATGTTGGGTGTTCCATCCATCTTCTTGAAGGAGCCTGCCGTGTCCCGTGGCGGTCGCTTCGTCGATGAGCTGCGCGATGCGGTCTACGGCGCTTGGGATGAGGCGCGGGCGCTGCGCTGAGGCTCTCCGCGTGCGCTGATGACCACCGCGAGCAGGATCAAGGCGCCACCGGCCAAGGTGCGCGTGGCCGGGATCTCGCCGAGCAGCAGCCAGGCGGCGGTGATCGCGTAGACCGGCTCCAGCGCGATCACCACGGCAGCGGCGCTTGCGCGTACTTTGCCCAGCGCCTGCACGAACAGGGTATAGGCCAGTGCGGTGCAGCCGATCCCGAGCAGCGCCAGCAGGCCCCATTCGCTCGCGCTCGGCAAGCGCTCCTCGAACAGCGCGAAGGGGGCGAGCAGCAGGGTGATCATCAGGCACTGCCACCAGCTCGCCACCAGCGGTGCGACCCTTGCCGAGGTGGCGCGGTTGAGGATCGCCAGCAGCGCATAGAGCGCACCCGAGCAGACTCCCCAGAGCAGTCCGGCGAGCGCCCGGTCGCCGAGCTCCAGGTTCGGGGTGACCAGTACCAGGCCGAGGCTCACCGCGCCGAGCGCATAAAGTGCGCGCCGGCTCGGGCGGCTGCGCAGCAGCAGCCATTCGAACACCGTGGTGAAGGCTGGGAAGCAGGCGAAACCGAGGGTGCCGAGCGCCACGCCGCCGAGCTGCACGGCGGCAAAGAAGGTCAGCCAGTGGATCGTCAGCAGCGCGCCGCCGAGCAGCAGCCAGCCGGCGGTGGCGGCGCCCACCTCGCGCCACGGCCGGCTGCCGAGCAGCGGGCACAGCAGCCATAGCGCGAGGAGTGCGAAGGCGCCGCGGCCGAGCACGATCAGCGTCGGTGACAGCGCCAGCGCCGCACCGATCAGGGCGGAAAGGCCGAACAGCGCCGCGGCGACGTGCAGCTGCAGGTGGGCGAGTCGATGGCTGGTCCGAGGCTCAGTCAAGCTTGTTCAAGACCTCGCCAACGGCATCGAACAGGCGATCCAGTTCGGTTTCGGTGGTGGAGAAACCCGGCCCGAACTGGAGGCAGTCGCCGCCGAAGCGAACGTGGAAGCCGGCCTCCCACAGCGCACGTGAGGCATCGCGCGGGCGCAGGGTCGGGTCACTGCCGCGCGGGGCGAGCTGGATCGCGCCGGTCAGGCCATAGTTGCGGATATCGACCACCGGGCCGCTGCCGCGCAGAGCGTGGATCTTCTCCTCGAACGCGGGTGCCAGTGCGGCGGCCTGGTCGGGAAAGCGCTCACGGCTGAAAAGCTCGAGGGTGGCCAGGGCCGCTGCGCAGGCGACCGGATGAGCCGAGTAGGTATAGCCGTGGGTGAATTCCACCGCGTTTCGCGGCAGGTCGGCATTCATGAAGGTGGCATAGATGTCGCGGCTGGCGACCACCGCGCCCATCGGCACCGCGCCGTTGGTGATCTGCTTGGCCAGCGTCATGATGTCCGGCACCACGCCGAAGGCATCGGCGCCGAAGGCGCGACCCATGCGGCCGAAGCCGGTGATCACTTCGTCGAAGATCAACAGGATCTGGTGATCGTCGCAGATCTTGCGAAGCCGCTGGAGATAGCCCTTGGGCGGTACGATCACGCCGGCCGAGCCTGAGAGCGGCTCGACGATCACCGCGGCGATGTTCGAGGCATCATGTATCGCGATCTGGTCGAGCAAGGCATCGGCGAGCTCGGCGCCTTGTTCGGGCTGGCCGCGGCTGAACTCGGCGCCGGGCGTTTGGGTATGGGGCAGGTGGCCGACGTCCAGCATCGTGCCGTAGAGCTTGCGGTTGCCGCCGATACCGCCGACGCTGGTGCCGCCGAGGTTGACCCCGTGGTAGCCCTTGGCGCGGCCGATCAGCCGGGTCTTCTCCGGGCGTCCCTTGAGCCGCCAGTAGGCGCGCGCCATCTTCAGCGCGGTGTCCGCGCTCTCGGAACCGGAGCCGGTGAAGAATACGTGGTCGAGCCCTTCAGGGGTCAAGGCGGCGACTTTTTCCGCCAGTTCGAAGGCCAGCGGGTGACCGAACTGGAACGCGGGCGCGTAGTCGAGGGTACGCAGCTGGCGCTCGACTGCGGCGCGGATGGTTTCGCGATTGTGCCCGGCGCCGCAGCACCAGAGCCCGGAGAGCGAGTCGAACAGCTTGCGGCCGCGCGAGTCGATCAGGTAGCGTCCCTCGGCGCCATGTACCATGTAGGGTTGGTCGTGAAACTCACGGTTGGCGGTGAACGGCATCCAGTAGGCGCTGCCGACCGCTGCGGTGGAAGAAGCGGAGGGAGCCGAAATGGGGGGCGAGACGTGCGGCTGCGCGGTGGGGGTGCTCATGGGGGCCTCATCGGGAGTCAAAACGCGGCGAAGCCGCGTACGCCAGTTAGCCTCGCTCCGGGGGCCGCGAGAGACAATAGCTAAATGCCAACCCTTGCGTGAGCCGGCGGTCAACTATCGATGATCGGGGGAGGGCGGGGGGTGCCTCGCGACGAGCGTGTATGAGTGAACGCAAGAATGTGCTGGGCAGGATCAGCGACTTCGACATCCGCCTGCTGCGGGTCTTCGCCACCGTAGTGGAGTGCGGCGGCTTCACTGCCGCGGAGGTACCGCTCGGCATCGGACGCTCGGCGATCAGCGTGCATATGAGCGATCTCGAGGCGCGGATCGGGCTGACCCTGTGCCGCCGAGGGCGCTCCGGCTTCGCCCTCACCGAAGAGGGGCGCGAGGTGCATCGTGCCGCACTCGAGCTTTTCGCAGCGCTTGGCACCTTTCGCGATGGGGTCAACGACCTGCATGCACAGCTGCGCGGCGAGCTCGACATCGGCATCACCGACAATCTGCTCAGCATGCCGCAGATGCGGGTCACCGAGGCACTGGCGCGACTCAAGCGCAGCGGTCCCGAGGTGCGGATCAACATCTCGATGATTCCACCCAACGAGGTGGAGCTCGGCGTGCTCGACGGGCGCCTCGATGTCGGCGTGCTGCCGTGGATCGCGCCGATCGGCGGGCTCGACTACCTGAGCCTCTACGAGGAGCGTTCCAACCTCTACTGTGCTTCGACCCATCCGCTGTTCGGCGCTGATGACGACCAGGAATGCGACCTTCTGGCCTACGACGCGGTGGCGCCGAGCTATGCGGTGAGCGGCGAGGTGCGCGCTCGCTATGCCGGGCTCAACGCTACCGCCAGCGCTTCCGATCGCGAAGGGGTGGCATTTTTGATCCTCACCGGCTGCTACATCGGTTTTCTGCCCGATCACATGGCCGAACCCTGGGTGGCACGAGGCCTGCTGCGATCGCTTGCGCATCTGAGCCCCGGTTTCGATACCTCCTTCGTCGCCGCCACCCGCAAGGGGCGGGAGCCGGGAAGGGTGCTCGAACGCTTCCTCAGCGGCCTCAGGGCAAGTTGATGGGCTGGCCGCGGGGCGATGGCTTTTTGCTCCGCCAGGCGACACAATCCAGTGACAATCGAACCTAGGTTTCAACTGAAAAGTCGATGAGCGAAGGAAGACCGGGCCCTGTCGGCCCGGCGGGCCTGAGCGCAGGTATTTTTCGGACGAACCGTAGCCACGTGCCGGCCCAGGCCGGCACCGATGGAGTTTAGATGCGTTCGCGGCCTTCCCGATCGGCGTACGACGAAGTCTCCTCCTATTACAGTGACACCCGCAGGGTGACCCTGGCACCGACGCCGGTGCTGGAGGGCTTTCGTCGTGCTGACGTGTGCGTGATCGGCGGCGGCATCACTGGCTGCTCGACGGCGCTGCACCTCGCCGAGCGCGGCTTCGACGTGGTCCTGCTCGAAGCGCAAGAGATCGGCCATGGTGCTTCCGGGCGCAGCGGTGGCCAGATCCTCACCGGGCTCGGCACCGGCATCGAGCAGGTCGAGGGCGAGCTCGGTCCGGACGCCGCGCGACGCATCTGGGAAATGAGTCGCGAAGCGGTGACGCTGACCGAGCGGCTGATCGAGCGCCATTCGATTCCCTGCGACTACCGCAAGGGTTACGTCCACGCCGCCAACAAGCCGCGCCATGTTCGTCACCAGCGCGATTGGATCGAACGCATGGCGAGCCGCTACGACTATCACGGTCTCGACTGGCTCGATCGCGACCAGCTTCGCGCCCATGTGGTGACCGATGCGTATCTCGGTGGGGTATTCGATCACGACGCAGGCCACCTCCATCCGCTCGACTACACCCTCGGCCTCGCCCGCGCTGCGCAGCGCGCAGGCGCCTCGCTGCACACTGGCAACCGGGTTGCCGAGATCGACGCAGGCGAAGGCGGGCGGCTGCGGGTATCCGGACGGCGCGGAATCGTCGAAGCCGAGTTCGTGGTCCAGGCCACCAACGCCTATTTCAGCGGACTGGTGCCTGAGCTCGATGCCAAGCTGATGCCGGTCGACAACTACATCGTCGCCACCGCGCCGCTCAGCGAGGCCCAGGTCGCCGCCTCGCTGCCAAGCGACGCGGCGGTTTCCGATGCGCGTTTCGTGCTCGATTACTATCGGCTTTCCGCCGACCGCAGGCTGCTGTTCGGCGGCCAGGTGAGCTACACCGGGCGGCAGCCGTTCGCACTCGATCTGCGGATCAAGCGACGGATAAAACGGCTGTTCCCCGCGCTCGCCGGGCTCGATATCGACTATCGCTGGGGCGGGAAGGTCGCGATCACGCTCGATCGGGCGCCGCACTTCGGTCGCCATGGTGACAAGCTCTATTTCGCCCAAGGCTACTCCGGCCACGGCATGGCGCTGGCCGGTTTGGCCGGGCAGCTGATCGGCGAGGCGATCGCCGGGCAGGCCGAGCGCTTCGACCTGTTCGCACGGCTCAAGCACCGCGATTTTCCCGGCGGGCGGCGTCTGCGCACTCCGCTGCTGGCATTGGCGACGACTTTCTATAAACTGCGCGATCTTCTCTAGGGCGACCGACCCGCTGAGGCGTCGAGACATACCCGAGCCGCTGGCCCGCATGGCGGTCAACCTTGCGTGAACATCTGGAGGTGCTGACATGACAGCCAATACCGCGTCTTCTTCCTCCGCGGGGCTCGAACGGCAAGCGCAGGCCCGGGCGGCGACCCGCGAGGCCTCGTCGATTACCCTCAAGGGGCTGTCGAAGCGCTTCGGCAACGACGCCATCGCCCTCGACGGCGTCGATCTCAAGATCGAGGCCGGTGAGTTCTTCACTCTGCTCGGCCCCTCGGGCTGCGGCAAGACCACGCTGCTCAGGATCCTCGCCGGGCTCGACGTCGCCGACGACGGCACCGTCGAGATCGGCGGGCGCGAGGTCACCGATACCCCGCCGCACAGGCGCAGCGTCAACACCGTGTTCCAGTCCTATGCGCTGTTCCCGCATCTCTCGGTGCGCGACAACATCGCCTTCGGGCTCAGGATGCGCGGGATCAAGGCCGCCGAGCGCGACCGCCGGGTCGATGAGATCGCCACGCTGATGAAGCTCGATGCGCTGCTCGAGCGGCGTATCCACCAGCTCTCCGGCGGCCAGCGCCAGCGCATTGCGCTGGCCCGCGCGTTGGTCAACGAGCCCGACGTGCTGCTGCTCGACGAGCCGCTCTCGGCGCTCGACGCCGGGCTGCGCGGCGATCTCCAGGTCGAGCTCAAGCGGCTGCAGCAGCGCCTCGGCATGACCTTCGTCTTCGTCACCCACGACCAGGAGGAGGCGATGGTGATGTCCGACCGCATCGCGCTGCTCGACGGCGGCAAGATCCAGCAGGTCGGCACCCCGCCGCAGGTCTACGAGCGCCCGGTCAACCGCTTCGTCGCCCGCTTCATCGGCCACGACAACCTGTTCAAGGTGCGCGGCCGCGACGGCCAGCGGATCACCACCTCGCTCGGCGAGCTCACCACCGAGTCGAGCGGCGATGGCCAGCTGGCGCTGATTCGCCCCGAGACGCTGGAGCTCTCCGCGCCGGGCAGCCCCGGGGTCGACCCGGGCCTGGCGCTCAACCGGCTGCCGGGCAAGGTGGAGGAGCGCTTCTACCGCGGCGCCACGGTCGAGTATCGGCTCTCCTGCGGCGGCAGCGACATCCTCGCCGAGGCGGCCAACTCGGGGGAGCGATTGTTCAAGGTCGGCGACGCGGTGCAGATCGAGATCTATCCCGAAGACGTCGTGCTGATCGACGAGTGAGCGAGGAGAGTCCCATGTCGCAAGCCGCCATCCGCTCGCCGTCGCGCCGGGCGGACGCCGTCCACCTGCTGTGGACCACCGCGCCATCGGTGCTGTGGATCAGTGTGTTCCTGGTGCTGCCGAGCCTCTACCTGGTGTCGATGGCGTTCATGACCAACGGCACCTACGGCCAGCCGGAGCTGCCGCTCGGCTTCGAGGCGTTCCGCCAGCTCGCCGGCTACGGTTTTCTCGGCTGGAGCCCGGGCAACTTCTACACCCTGATGCGCTCGCTCTACTACACCCTGATCTCGACCGGGCTCACCGTGCTGGTCGCCTATCCGATCGCCTACTACATCTCGACCTGCCGGCCGAGCCTGCGGGTGATCATGCTGCTGGCGGTGGTGGTGCCGTCGTGGACCAACCAGGTGGTGCGGGCGTTCGGCTGGATGAACCTGCTCGCCCCCGGTACGCCGCTGGCCGAGCTGGCGGGCTGGCTGGGGCTGGCCTCGCCGCAGCTCGGGCTCTACCCCTCGTCGTTCGCGGTGATGCTGGGGCTGGTCTACAACTTCCTGCCGTTCATGGTGCTGCCGCTCTACAGCGCGTTCGAGAAGCTCGACGTCTCCCAGCTCGAGGCGGCGCGCGATCTCTACGCCTCGCCGACGCGGGCGTTCTTCGCCGCGATCCTGCCGCAGACGCTGGCCGGGCTGCTCGCGGGGCTGGTGCTGGTGATGATCCCGGCGTTCGGCATGTACGTGGTGCCGGAGCTGCTCGGCGGAGGCCGGGCGATGATGATCGGCAACCTGGTGGCGACCCAGTTCGCCGAGGGCTCGAACTGGCCGCTGGGTGCCGCCGGGGCGATCCTGATGCTGGCGGCGACGCTCGCCGGGATCTGGCTGCTGCGCCGTCTTGGCCGGCGGCTGGGCGGTGGCGAGGAGGTGGTGATATGAGGCGGCGTCGGGTGCATCCAGGGTTCGCGCTCTTCTGGTGGCTGACCATCGCGTTTCTCTACCTGCCGCTGGCGGTGGTGGTGCTGTTCTCGTTCAACGAGATCAACAGCGCGGCCAACTTCGCCGGCTTCTCGCTGCGCTGGTACCAGCGGCTGCTCGGCAACCAGCAGATCATCGATGCGTTCTACAACTCGATGGTACTGGCGCTGGTGTCGTCGCTGATCGCGCTGGTGCTCGGCGCGCTGATGGGCTACGGGCTCTACCGTCATCGCGGCCGCCGGCTGGGCTGGCTGATTGCGCTGATCTACCTGCCGATCGTGATGCCGGACGTGGTGTTCGGGATCTCGGAGATGGCGTTCTTCGTGCGCTTCAACGCGCTGACCGGGTGGCTCAGGCCGGGGATGACGACGATGATCATCGCCCACGTGACCTTCCAGCTGCCGTTCGTGGCGCTGGTGGTGTACTCGCGCTTCGTCGGGCTCGACGCTTCGCTGTTCGACGCGGCGAAGGATCTCTACGCGAGCCCGTGGAAGCGGGCGGTGTACTTCATCATTCCGGCGATCAAGCCGGCGCTGGTGGCGGGTTTCTTTCTGGCCTTCACATTGTCGTTCGACGACTTCGTGATCAGCTTCTTCACTTCGGGGCCTGAGAGCGCGACGCTGCCGATCTACATCTGGGGAGCGATCCGCCGGGGTATCTCACCGGAGATCAACGCGATCGGTGCGCTGATGATCTTCGCGGTGATGATCGCAGCGCTGGTGAGCCTTGCCTTCACCCTGCGCTCGCGCCGTCGCGAGGGGGTGCTGTGAGAGGGGTGCGGTGAGCGGGGTGCTGTGAGAGGGGTGCTGTGAGAGGGGTGCGGTGAGAGGGGGGCTTGGGCCTGCCCGGCTGCGACGAATACCTTCTTGAGGGGCCGGCCACGCCGATTCGGCCCTAGACTGAGCGACGTGGATTCGATCATGGAAACAGCGAGCGGAAATATGGACATCGAGGCCTGGTTCAAGGAGCACGGGATCACCGAGGTGGAGTGCCTGGTCAGCGACATGACCGGCGTACTGAAGGGCAAGATCATGCCGGCCGGCAAATACCTGCGCGGTGGCCGGCCGAGGCTGCCCGACTCGGTGTTCATCCAGACCGTCACCGGCGGCTATCCGGATGACGAGGACCTGCGCTTTTGGAACTTCGCCGAGCTAGACATGCAGCTGATCGCCGATCCCGGCGCGCTGTTTCTGGTGCCGTGGGCCGAGGAGCCGACCGCCCAGATCATCCATGACTGCCTCTACATGAGCGGCGAGCCGGTGGAGATCTCACCGCGCTACGTGCTGCGCCGGGTGCTCGATCTCTATGCCGCCCGCGGCTGGGAGCCAGTGGTGGCGCCGGAGATGGAGTTCTACCTGGTCAAGACCAACACCGACGCCGACTACCCGCTCGAACCGCCGATCGGTCGCTCGGGGCGACAGGAGACCGGGCGCCAGTCCTACAGCATCGACGCGGTGAACGAGTTCGATCCGCTGTTCGAGGAGATGTACGACTTCTGCGAGAAGCAGGGGCTCGATCTCGACACCCTGATCCACGAGGAAGGGGCGGGGCAGATGGAGGTCAACTTCCAGCACGGTGATCCGCTGCATCTCGCCGACCAGGTGCTGATCTTCAAGCGCACCCTGCGTGAGACCGCGCTGCGTCACGGGATGTATGCGACCTTCATGGCCAAGCCGATGGCCAATGAGCCGGGTAGTGCGATGCACATCCACCAGAGCCTTCGCGCGGCGGGGCAGGGCGACAATCTGTTCGCCGACGAGGACGGCCAGCCGAGCCGGATGTTCCTCAACTTCATTGGCGGGCTGCAGCGCTACATTCCCGCGGCGATGCCGTTCTTCGCCCCCAACATCAACTCCTACCGCCGGCTGATGCCGAGCGACAGCGGCGGCAGCGCGCCGACCAACGCCGAGTGGAGCTACGACAATCGCACCGTCGGCCTGCGGGTGCCGATCGGCGATACCGCCAACATGCGCATCGAGAACCGTCTGCCCGGCGCCGATGCCAACCCCTATCTGGCGATGGCGGCGACCCTGGCCTGCGGCTACCTGGGCCTGCTGGAACGCCTCGACCCTCGTCCGCCGCTGGTCGGTTCGGTGAGCGGCGGCGATCTCACCCTGCCCAACGACGTGGTGCCTTCGCTCGCCATGCTCGGTGAGTGCAAACCGCTGATCGACGTGCTCGGCGAGCGCTTCGTGCGCAGCTACCTGGCGGTCAAGCGCGCCGAGCACGCCGCCTATTTCCGCGTGATCAGCTCATGGGAGCGCGAGCATCTGCTGCTGCGGGTCTGAGCCGCTTGGCTTGCGCTTGGTGTTGAAAATGAGGCGCCGATCGCGCTGTTGGCGGCGTGCACCATCAGGTGCGACTCTTTTCTTAACGGTCAATAATCAATTCGGTGACTTTTGATTTGTTTGGATAAATTTGATTTATGTCGGCTGGCTGTGTGTAAAATCCAATGTGCGTCCGCGATCTCGTACGCTCCTCGAGCGCGAGTTCGACAGTAACAAAATCATCGCGAAGGAGCGCATTAGATGACCCCATCCACCCTGCGGCGCCTGCTCGGCGGCCTCTTAGGCATAGTGGTGGTGGCGCTGCTGATCCTTTGGATCGGTCCGTCGACCATCGCCCGTTTCCGCGCCGACTTGCTCTACTACACCGGCCAGCATCTGCTGCTGGTGGCCTTCTCGATGGTCGGTGCGCTGATCACTGGTCTCGGCGCCGGCATCGTGCTCAGCCGGCCATCGGTGACCAAGAGCGCTGAGCGCTTCATGCAGATTTTCAACATCGCCAACACGGTGCCGCCGATGGCGGTACTGGCGATCGCTTTGGCGTTCTTCGGCATCGGTGGCACGTCGGCGGTGTTCGCCCTCTGGCTCGCAGCGCTGCTGCCGATCGTGCGCAATACCTACCAAGGGCTCGCGGGCGTCGATGGGGCGCTCAAGGAAGCGGCGCGCGGGCTCGGCATGCGCCCGTTGCAGTCGCTTTGGCAGGTCGAACTGCCCAATGCCTGGCCTGTGATCATGGGCGGCGTACGCATCGCTTTGGTGATCAACGTCGGCAGCGCGCCGCTTTCGTTTCTGATCGGAGCCAATAGTCTCGGCAACCTGATCTTCCCTGGCATCTACTTGAACGATCCGTCGCAGATGCTGCTCGGCGCGGTGGCGACGGCCCTGCTCGCGCTGGTGCTCGATGGCCTCGCCGCCTGGCTGACCTTGCGGCTGTCCCGCCACCAGGCGCCTAGCGAGAGGGCCGTCGCATGAGTCTACCTACGCTTCGCTGGACGCGACTGGCGGTGGTGCCGCTGGCCGCACTCGCGCTCTGCGCCGCACCCTTGGCCCAGGCGCAGCAGCCGAACATCCGCGTCGCCGCCAAGGCGTTCACCGAGCAGCGCCTGCTGGCGACCTTGACCCAGGTCTACCTCCAGCATCTCGGCTACAGCGTCGATGTCACCTGGGGGCTTTCCACTGCGCTGACGCGTCCTGCTCAGCTCAACAACGAGATCGACCTGGTCTGGGAGTACACCGGTACCTCGCTGATCGTCTACAACCACGTCGAGGAGGTGCTCGACGCCGAAGCCTCCTACCAGCGCGTCAGCGAGCTCGATGGTGAGAAGGGACTGACCTGGCTGGCGCCGACCTCGTTCAACAACACCTATGCGATCGCGATGCCGGAAGAGATCGCCCAGCGCGACGGCGACATCCGCACCATGAGCCAGATGGCCGAGTGGATGGCAGCGCATCCCGATCAGTTCCACCTGTTCGCGATGGACTACGATTTCGCCGGCCGCCCCGATGGCCTGCCGGGCATGGCCGAGCGCTATGGCTATCGTTTCTCGCGCAGCGAGCTGCGCTCCATGGACCCTGGCCTCGTCTATCTGGCGCTGCGCAACCAGCAGGCCTATGGCGGTATCGTCTACACCACCGATGGACGCATCGACGCCTTCGACCTGCGTGTGCTGGAGGATGACAAGAACTACTTTCCGGCCTACAACGCAGCGCCGATAGTGCGCAGCGACTATCTGGAGGCGCACCCTGAACTGCGTGAACAGATGGACCGGCTGTCCGCGCTGCTGGACGAGGAGACCATGCGTGGGCTCAACGCCCGGGTCGACATCGAGCAGCAATCGACCACCAGCGTGGCGCGGGATTTCCTCTCCAGCCACGGATTGATTTGAGGCCGCCATGGATTTCACCACCACTCTCGCCAATATGGACTGGCAGCAGGTGATGCTGCTGACCTGGCAGCACGTCTATCTGGTCGGTACCGCCGTCGGGCTCGCGATCCTGATCGGCGTACCGCTCGGGGTGCTGATGGTACGCCTGCGCTGGCTCGCCACGCCGCTGCTCACCGTGGCCACGATCGTGATCACGATTCCTTCGATCGCGCTGTTCGGGATCATGCTGCCGATCTACTCCACCTTCGGCATGGGGCTCGGCGCGGCACCCGCGATCACCGCGGTGTTCCTCTATTCGCTGCTGCCGATCCTGCGTAACACCTACATCGCCCTCGACGGCGTCGACCCAGGGATCCGCGAAGCCGGGCGTGGCATCGGGATGACTTTCTGGCAGCGGCTGTGGATGGTCGACCTGCCGCTGGCGGTGCCGGTGATTCTCGGCGGCGTGCGTACCGCCGTGGTGATGAACATCGGGGTGATGACCATCGCCGCGGTGATCGGCGCCGGCGGCCTCGGTCTTTTGATCCTCAACGGTATCGGCCAGAGCAATGTGCCGCTCCTGGTGATCGGCGCGATCATCGTCAGCCTCCTGGCGATCGTGGTCGATACCCTCCTGAATCTCCTGCAGCGTCTGTTGACCTCCAAAGGGATCGAGCAATGATCGAACTCGACAAACTGAGCAAGGTGTTCGGGCAGAAGCACGGCACCAAGCAGACCACCGCGGTCGACAGCGTCAGTCTCACCGTTGAGGAGGGCGAGATCTGCGTGTTCCTCGGCCCCTCCGGCTGTGGCAAGACCACCACCTTGAAGATGATCAACCGGCTGATCGAACCGAGCTCGGGCCGGGTGCTGATCAACGGCGACGATACCTCGCAGATGGACAAGGTCGAGCTGCGCCGCTCGCTCGGCTACGTGATCCAGCAGATCGGCCTGTTTCCCAACATGACCATCGAGGAGAACATCGTCGTGGTACCCCGGCTGCTCGGCTGGGACGCCGCACGGATGCGCGAGCGCGTCCGTGAGCTGATGGCGATGGTGGCGTTGGAGCCCAAGCAGTACCTGTCGCGCTACCCGCGCGAGCTCTCCGGTGGCCAGCAGCAGCGCATCGGCGTGATCCGCGCGCTCGCCGCCGATCCGCCCCTGCTGCTGATGGACGAACCGTTCGGCGCGGTCGACCCGGTCAACCGTGGCACCATCCAGGACGAGTTCTTCACCATGCAGCGCACCCTCAACAAGACGGTGATCATGGTGAGCCACGACATCGACGAGGCGATCAAGCTCGGCGACAAGGTGGCGATGTTCCGTGACGGCAAGCTGATCCAGTTCGACCACCCGGATACCATCCTCGCCCACCCGAAGGATGACTTCATCCGCGCCTTCGTCGGCGCCGACCACACGCTCAAGCGCCTCTTGCTGGTCCACGCGGGCGACGCCGCCGACGATTCTCCGGCGATGCGACCCTCGACCACGGTGGCCGCGGCGCTCGAGCAGATGGAGGAGGACGATCGGCGCTATCTGGTGATCAGCGACGAGTCGAATCACGCACTCGGCTTCGTTCGCCGTCGCGATCTGCGCCGGGTCGATCCCGAGACGCCGATCGAGCGGTTCCGCGCCGATTTCGCGGTCACCGCCAGCCGGGATGAGAACCTGCGCGTGCTGCTCTCGCGGATGTACGAGTACAACACCTCCTGGCTGCCAGTGCTCGACGAGGAGGGTGGCTTCCTCGGTGAGGTGACCCAGGAGTCGATCGCCGGCTACCTGAGCTCGGGGCGCTCTCGCGGTCAGGCGCCGGCGACCAGTATCCACTCCCCGGCGGAGGTCGGCTGAGATGCCCGAGCGCGTCGCATGACGACGCCCGTACTGCTCGCCGTGCTGCTGGCGGCGGCGCTGCACGCTGGTTGGAATGCGTTGGTCAAGGTCGGGCTCGATCGCCTGTTGGCGATCACCCTGATCCAGGTCGCCTCGATGCTGGCCGCGCTGGCGCTGCTGCCTTTTGCCGGTCTGCCGCCCAAGGTGGCATGGCCTTGGCTTGAGTTCTCCGCCGTGCTGCACGTCGGCTACAATCTCGCCCTGGTGCGCGCTTATCGCTATGGCGATCTTGGCCAAGTCTATCCTATCGCCCGTGGTACCTCGCCGCTGCTGGTGGCGCTGGTATCGATGTCGCTGTTCGACGCCGAGCTCGACGCACCGACCCTTGCGGGCATCGCGCTTTTGGTCGCCGGCATCTGGCTGATGGCGCTGCGCGGCGGCGGGGGGCTTAGGCTACGCGGCGAGACGCTGGCCTGGGCGCTGACCACTTCGGTGTTCATCGCCGCCTATACGCTCGCCGACGGCTATGGCGCGCGAGCCGCCGGCGACGCGCTGGTCTACGTCTGCTGGCTGTTCCTGCTCGATGGTCTGGGTATGCTGCTGGTCACCCTGGCGCTGCGCGGACCCGGCATGTTCGGCGCGTTCAAGCCCTACTGGGCAGCGGGGCTCGGCGGTGGCGCGATGTCTCTGGCGGCCTACGGCATCGCGATCTGGGCGATGACCCAGGCGCCGGTGGCGCTGGTCTCGGCGCTGCGCGAGACCAGCGTACTGTTCGCTTTGCTGATCGCGACGCTGTGGCTCAAGGAGCCGTTGCCCCCCGGGCGCCTGCTCGCCGGGGCGGTGATCGTCGCCGGGGTGATCGTCACTCGGCTAGGATGAGATGAGGGAAAAGCCCTTGGGTCTTGATCACCGCTTCGCCTCGATTCCCTCCATTCGCTTCGCCTTCGGCGATGCGCGCCGACCGCTGCCGCTGTCCTTCGCCGCCGAGCCATCGCTCGACCGGCGCCAGGTGCACGGCGTGCGGGTGGTCGAGGTGGACGTACCCGGCCAGGCCTGTGGCGAGGCGGATGGATTCTGTACCTGGCGAGCTGGGGTGATGGTCAACGTGATCACCGCCGACTGTCTGCCGCTTCTGTTCGCCCGCGAGGACGGCGGCGCGGTGGCGGCGGTGCACGCCGGCTGGCGCGGGCTGCTCGATGGCGTGCTCGAGTCGACGGTGGCGATGATCGCCCAACGTGACGATCCGGCGCGCTGGCGCTGCCTGATCGGTCCCGCCGCCGGCCCCTGCTGCTACGAGGTCGATGAACCGCTGGTCCGGCGCTTCGAGGCCCGGCTGCCGTGGCTCGCCCCCCATCTGATCGCTCCGCGCCATCGCCACCTCGACCTGGGTGCGATCGCGCGAGCGCGGCTGAACGCCGCCGGGATCGAAGATGTGGAAACCCTCGATGCCTGTACGATCTGCAGCCGCGACGAGCGCGGGGAGTTTCGCTACCACAGCTATCGCCGCCGCCGAAAAGAGGCGGGGCCGACCAACCAGTACGCCTGCATCATAATCGACCCCGATGATGGCGGGCCGGCGCGCACGGGCTGAGCCCGGTGTCGAATGGTCAGACTTCGTTCGGCGGCAGCGCCCTGATCGGAACCACCGTCGCTGGACGACCTTCGCGCCACTCGATCTCCGCCTCGATATGGTAGACGCGGCGCAGCCGCTGCGTGGTGAGCACCTGCGCCGGGGAGCCTTCGATCACGCCGCGGCCGGGCTCGAACATCCAAAGGTGATCGGCATAGCGCGCGGCGAGTGAGAGATCATGCAACGCCACCACCACCACCGTGTCGTTGCGAGCGGCGCTGGAGCCGAGCCACTCGAACAGCTGCAGCTGATGGTGCAGGTCTAGAGCGCTGGAGGGCTCGTCGAGCAGTAGTATTCTCGGCTCGCGCACTGCGGCCAGCGCGAGCGAGACGCGCTGGCGCTGGCCGCCGGAAAGCGCCGCCAGCGGGCGTTCGCAGAGCGAGGTCAACGACAGCTCCTCCAGCCGTTCTCCCACCGCCTGGTAGGAGCGCGGCAGCGGTTCGTCGAACGCGGTCCTGCGTGCCAGCAACACCGCTTCGAACACCGTGATCAGCGAGCGCGGTGCGCTTTCCTGCGGCATGTAGTAGACCGCCTGGGCGCGCGCCTTGGGTGACATATCGAACAGCTCGAGCCCGGCCAGGCTCGCCTTTCCCTCGGCCTTGTCGACCCCGGCCAGTGCCCTCAGCAGGGTGGATTTGCCTGCCCCGTTGGCACCCAGCAGTGCGGTGATACGGCCTGCCTCGGCATGCAGGCCGCCGATCCCGGTGAGGATATCGACCCCGGCCTTGGTGCAGTCGAGCCGCTCGATGACCAGTGTCATTCAGATCTCCCTCCGGCTGCGCAGCACGAGGGAGACGAAGAACGGCAGGCCGACCATTGCGGTGATCAGTCCGATTGGCAGCAGCGTTCCCGGCACCAGGAGTTTCGCCAGCGAGGATGAGCAGGACATCAGCACGGCACCGGTCAAGGCCGACATCGGCAACAGCCGCCGCTGGTCCTCGCCGACCAGCAGGCGAGCGATGTGGGGAGCGACCAGGCCGATGAAGCCGATGGTGCCGACGAAGGCGACCGAGGTGGCGGTCAGCAGGGCGCAGCAAATCATGATCACCAGGCGTAGCCGCACGACCTCCACACCCATCGCCCGGGCCTGTAGCTCACCGAGCCGCAGCGCGGTGAGTCTCCAGCCGAAATGCAAGAACACCGGTACCGTGATCGTGATCGCCAGCGCAAGCAGGATGACACTGCTCCAGTCGGCGCGCGAGAGGCTGCCGAGGGTCCAGAACACCAGCTGCTGCAGCGCCTCGCTCGAAGCGATGAACTGCAAAAGCCCCAGTGCCGAATGAAAGAAGAACATGATCGCCACGCCGATCAGCACCATGATCTGGGTGCTCACCCCTTGCAGGCGGCTCAGTGCCCAGACCGCCATGGCGGCGATCATCGCGGCGGCGAAGGCGCTGGCGGCGATCCCGGGCTGGGCGCCGAGCAGCGAGGGCAGGCCGATGATGATCGCTAAGGCGGCGCCGAAGCTGGCCGCCGAGGAGATACCCAGGGTGAAAGGATCGGCGAGCGGATTGGCGAGGATCGTCTGCATCTGGGCGCCCGCCATCGCCAAGGCGGCCCCCACCAGCACGGCCATCAGCGCGATGGGCAGGCGGATTTCCCACACCACCACCTGCAGCAGCGGGGGCATCGACGAGGGCGACAGCAGCGTCTCGATCACGGCGGAGATCGGATAGTCACCCGGTCCTGTGGCGACATCGAGGCACAGGGCGAGGACCATCAGCAGCGCCGTCAGCAGGATCAGCCGATGGCTTCGTCTGTTCTTGGCAAGATGGAGATCGACACTGCGCTGCCAGCGTTTCTCCCCGGGGGCGGCCGGGCGGTTCGGGCCGGTGCTCAGCGAATCGGTCATCTGCGCTCCACCATGTCGGTAGTCGCACCGGTGAAGAAGGTGCCCAGCGGCGCGATCGGCATGAAGCGGGTGAAGAATTCATCGAGGTCGCGCTGGGGATCGAGTCCGGCGGTGGCGTCGGGGTGCAGCCAGCCGGCGATCGCTTCCAAGGCGATGAAAGCGAACGGGCCGTGGTGCAGATAGTGCCACAGCACGTAGTCGCGACGCTGCTGGATCGCCTGCAAGTGCTGCCAGCCAGGCAGCTGCCGGGTCTCGCGCTCGAGATCGGCGCGTGTATCTTCCGCTGCGACGCCGAACCCGGCGCGAATGGCCTCGTTGCCATAGCCCCAGGTCGCCGCGGTGCTGATGATCACCTCTGGATCGCGGTCGAGCACGTACTCGTTGCTCAGCAGCGGAGTGTCGCTGCCGAGGCGCTCGGCGTCGGCGATGTTGCTGCCCTTGGCGCGTTCGAGCAGTTCGGCGAGTCCGCCGCGTGCGTTGGTGCGGCAGCAGGATGCCCGCAGCCCCGGCGCGATGTTGAGCAGTACGCTGGGGCGCTGGTCTACCCCTGCCAGGCGTCGGTCGACCTCGGCGAGACGGGCGTCGATGAAGGCGTTGATCTCCCCGGCGCGCTCGCGCGCGCCGAGCACTTCGCCGAGCAGCGCCAGGCTGGCCTGCTGGTTGGCCAGCGGAGACAGGTGGAAATCGACGAATAGATAAGGGATCTCCAGCCGGTCGAGCAGCTCGAGCAGGCGCCCGCCCGCGAGCTCTCCGTGCTCGGAGAGGTTGAAGATCACCAGGTCCGGGGCAAGGCCGACCAGCGCCTCGGCATCGAGTGGCGGGGTCGGCACCTCACCCAGCGTCGGCAACGTCTCGAGTCCCGGCATCACTTCGCGCAGGGCGTCGAAGGCGAACGGATCGAACAGCGCCAGGCTCGAACGCCAGCCCACCAGGCGCTGGTCGATATGTTCGTCAAGCGCGACCAAGGCATAGAGCAGGCGCGGCTGAGCGAGGAATATCCGCTCTGGCCTTGCGTCGAGCTCGAACTGGTGTCCGGCCAGGTCAGTATGGCGCTGCCCCCCGGCCGCCGGCAGCATCCACGCCAGTCCCAGGGCGAGCACCAGCCCGGCGATAGCGGTTCGAGCCGGCGCGCGCAGGCTCAAAGCTCCAGCCCCACGCTCAGCAGTACCTGTCGGGGTTCACCGATGCTCACCGCGTTGCGGTTGCTGGCGCTGGAGGTGTAGTAGCGTTCGTCGGCGATGTTCTTGACGTTCAGGCGCAAATTCACCGGGTGCCGGCCGAAAGCCGTGTCGTAGCTGATGAAGCCGTCCGATACGGTATAGCTGGGCAGGGTGAAATCGTTGGCGGGATTGCCGGCGCGCTCGCCGACGTAGCGCGCGCCCAGGCCCGCTCTCAGTTCGCGTGCTCCCAGCGCGCTGCCGAACGAGTACACGCCATAGAGCGCGGCGGTGTGGCGCGGTGCCTGCTCGAGCCGATTGCCCTCGTAGTCGGGGTCGTTGATCACCTTGGTGAAGTCATAGGCGTAGCTCGCCAGCAGGCTCAGGTTCTCGCTGAGGTTGCCGGTCGCATCGATCTCGATGCCGCGCGAGATCGCCCCTCCCGCAGTAGTCGTGCGGTACTCTCCATTGATGATTTCCCCCACCAGCACGTTTTCCTTCTTGATGTCGAAAGCGGCGATCGACATCGTCAGGCCGCCCGTGGCGTTGTACTTGGCCCCCAGCTCCCACGAGCGGCCGCGTTCCGGTGGCGTGTCGCCGATCTCTGAGGCCAGCACCGAGTTGGGTTTGAACGATTCGGTGTAGCTGCCGTAGAGCGAGGTGCGGGGCGTCAGGCGATAGATCAGCCCCAGGTTGTAGACCATGGCGTCGCGGTTGGAATTGGTGTTGGTGACGAAGGGGCGGCCTCGGCCCGCCAGCTGCGAATATGACTGATAGCGTGCCCCGACGACGCCTATCCAGCGCTCGTTGAAGTGGATCGAATCCTGGGCGAAGAACGAGCGGCTGCGCAGATAGTCCGTCTGGTCGCTTTCGGCGGATTGGACCTCCGAGGGCAGCGGCGTCTGACCGTATTCCGGGTCGAAGGCGTCGAGGAAGCGGCGCTCTCTGTCGCGGATCATGTCGGAACGAAATGTCTTGCGCAGTTCGTAGTCGCTGCCGAAGAGCAGATCGTGGCGCAGCCCGGCCCATTGGACGCTGCCGGCGAGATTGAACGTCGCGAAGCTGATGCTGCTGCGGGCGCCGCGGGTGCCATCGAGGCGCCGATTGACGATGCCGGTACTGGGGTCGTAGCTCATCACCCGTGCCTGGTAATCGTCATAGAGCGCGCGGTTGTAGGCATAGTCGACGTTCAGCCGCCAGTCGTCGCCCAGCGCTTGACCGAGATGCAGGGTAACCAGATCGCTGCGCCCGTCGGTGCTGTTGAACGGTTCGTCGAGGCGGGTACGGCGAGACAGTTTCAGCGGCTCGTTGGTCGAAGGGTCGATCAGCGTTCCCCGGTCGAAGGGCACGTGGTAGTCGATGTACTCATAGGCCAGGCGGATCTCGGTTCGCTCTCCATACCACGCCAGCGACGGTGCGATGGTGGTCCTGCGCTGGGTGCCGAAGTTCCTCCAATAGTCACTGTCGTCGTAGTCGGCGATGAAGCGATAGGCGAGTCCGTCGTTGCCGATCGGCCCGGTGACATCGATTTGCTGGCCGCTGCCCGAGGCGCCGTGGCCATAGAAATTGGCACGGGTCGAAAGGCGTGCCTGCTGGGTCAGCTCGGGTCGCTTGCTGATGACGTTGATCACCCCGCCGGGTTCGATGATTCCATAGAGCAGCGAGGAGGGGCCCTTCATCACCTCGATGCGCTCGACGCTCGCGGTGTAGTTGAAGGGCTGGATGGTACGCAGCCCGTCCCTGAGCGATGAGCCATCGCGGTTACCGCCGAAGCCCCGTTTGATCACCGCATCCTGGGTACCGCCCAGGGTGTTGGCTTGGGTCATGCCGCTGATCGTCGAGACCGCCTCGTCCAACGACGCTGGCTGGCGATCGGTGAGCGCCCGATTGGTCACCGTGGTGACCACCTGGGGGATTTCCAGCGTCGGGGTATCCCGCTTGCTCACCGAGGCTTCGCTCGGCGGCTGGTAGCTCAGGGACGTGTCGGTTATGCGGCGGGCCTGAACGACGATGGTCTTGAGCGCTTCCTCCTGGTCCTCGGCGCTGGCCAGCGCAGGGAGCAGCAGGCAAGGCAGTGAAACGAAGAGCGCTGTCGTCGCCAGGATGCATCTTTCAACAGGGATGGTCATAGGGTGCGCTATCCACAAGCGTGCGGGGGCTTGGGAACTTTTCCGTAAGTTATTGAAACGTTGATTTATATTTCTCGGGTATGGAGCCTGCTCGAGGCGCGCAACCTTAATGTCGAATGATATTTTGTGTCAATTGCATTCAGTGGTCATTTGTTTTCTTGCCCGCTCGTCGGCTTCGTCGCGATGGATGCGTTTGCGCATGGTCTGTGGTCGATGAATGGCCGCAGGCGGGATCGACGTGCGCTGTGATCGGAGTCGTTGATCGACGCGGATCGCCTCGGTTTGGCGGAGTAATCGTCTGGTGGCAGTGGAAGAGTCAAGTCAAACAAATGTTCAAGAAAGGCTCTTTTTGTCGAGCTCGAGAGGGCGTTATTGGGTCTGTGTCATGTCGAGGGCATAGCGCCCTACTGATCTAAACGAAGTGTTTATTAGCTATTAATTACATAACAATCAATTAGTTGAAAATGACCTGCCTAAATTCTCAGTTGTTTTTGCCGAGGGCATGGATCAATGATTATCCGAATCCGGAGCTCATTCAGTTGAGCGTCAATTGATCATATGAATATCGGCAGGAGGTCACTATGACTGAATCGACGGCGTCGGCAGCCAATCCTTCGACGATGGTGGAAATTCCCAAGACGATGAAGGCCATCGTTGCCTATGCCCCCGGTGACTATCGCTTCGAAGAGGTGCAGGTGCCCGAGATCGAGGAGCGTGAAATCCTGGTCAAGGTCGAGGGCTGCGGGATCTGTGCCAGTGACCTCAAATCTTTCGGTGGCGCGCCAAGCTTCTGGGGGGATGAGATCCAGGCGCCTTATATCAAAGCGCCTATGATTCCTGGCCATGAATTCATTGGCCGGGTGGTCAAGGTCGGCGCCGAGGTCACTGATTACCAAGTTGGAGACCGCATCATCTCGGAGCAGATCGTACCGTGCTGGAAGTGTCGATTCTGTAACCGTGGGCAGTACTGGATGTGCGAGAAGCACGATCTCTACGGCTTCCAGTACAACGTCAATGGCGGCATGGCCGAGTACATGAAGTTTACCAAGGAAGCGATCAACTACAAGGTGCCCGAGGAGCTCTCGATCGAGCAGGCGATCCTGATCGAGCCCTATGCCTGCTCGCTGCACGCGGTACAGCGTGCGCAGATCCAGCTCGGTGACGTGGTGGTGCTCTCGGGCTCGGGCACGCTGGGACTCGGCATGGTGGGTGCTGCGAAGAAGGCCGGTGCCGAGAAGCTGGTGGTGCTCGATCTATTCGACGAGCGGCTGGAGCTGGCGAGCAAGTTCGGCGCCGACCTGACTCTCAATCCCAGGCGCGACGACGTGGTCTCGATCATCAAGGAGATGACCGAGGGGTATGGCTGTGACGTCTACATCGAAGCCACGGGACACCCGAAATCGGTCGAACAGGGCTTGGCGATGATCAGGAAGCTGGGGCGGTTCGTCGAGTTCAGCGTGTTCAAGGATCCGGTGTCGGTGGATTGGAGCATCATCTCCGATCGCAAGGAGCTCGACGTGCTCGGCTCACACCTGGGGCCTTACTGCTATCCCCTGGTGATCGAGGGGATCCGCAACGGCGACTTCCCCACCGAAGGCGTGGTCACGCACAAGCTGCCGCTTGCGAACTTCATGGATGGGTTCGAGCTGATGAAAATTGGCGATAAGTCATTGAAGATCATACTAGTTCCCTGATTTTACGCCATGCGCAAACCGAACTGGCGCTCGAAAGCACACCGTGGATAGCAGCGCGTGTGCGATGAGCGGCTAACCAATGCCTCACCCTGAAACAAAGAGGTCATCTTCCATGAGCTCACGAGCTGGTACGAGAGCAGCGGCCCATCCCCGAAAAAGAATCGGCGCTGGTGTTTTGTTCGCCGCCGCGATTGTGCTCGTGGGGGCAATGGCCTGGGATACCAAAGTCATAGAAGTCGGGGGAGAAGACGAGCTCCAAGACGGCAGTTTTTCAGCCGAGCGCTATGGCGAGGAGCAGTTCATTCGCATCCAGGCCAGCGTCGAGGAACGAGCGGTCGATGCTGAGGAGCTTGCCAATGCGATTGCGGAAGACCAGACCGCTGCGGGCAGTCGGTACGGCGTGCCAACGGGGGTCGCTCCAGCCATCCCGGTCAGGTTTACGGGCGTTGTCGGTGAGGGTCGCTCCGGCATCTACGTGGTCGATGTTAGGGGCGTGCCCGAGGATTTGACCATCCGTGTCCAGACGGGGCCGGCGATCAACGGCACAGATCTGCGCGATGCCACTGGCGACATTGGATTTGGACAATTCACCAACCAGATCGAGTATCAGAATGCTGGGTCGGCGATCAACGAAGCGATGAAGAATCAGGTGCTATCTGAGATAGATGCGAGCGATTTGAGTGGAAAGAATATCTCGGTCACTGGGGTATTCAAGCTGGTAAATCAGAAAAACTGGCTCATTACGCCGGTCAGGATAAGTGTGCAATGAGTCAGGTCTATTCGATCATGGGTGACGTGCGATGAGCCAGATCTATGTCTGTGAGGATCTCGCTGGAGAAGTCGCTATGTCGGCGCGAAATATCGCCAAATCATTCGGCAACATCCATGCTTTGAAAAACGTGAATTTCGACATCCATCGCGGACAGGTCACTACTCTATTTGGTGAGAACGGTGCCGGAAAGTCGACGCTGATGAAGATCCTTTCCGGCGTCATACAGCCCACTTCGGGTGAGATCCTCCTGGAGGGCGAGCCGGTGAGCTTTTCCTCGACCACGCAGGCGCAGCGACACGGCATCTCGATCATCCACCAGGAGCTGAGTCTTGCACCCAACCTGAGCGTTCGCGACAACATCTTCCTGGCCCGTGAGCTGGGTGGTGCGACGGGCATCGATTATGCCGAGGAGGAGCGTCAGACGAGGCTTTTGATGGAAGAGTTGGACGAGGCGATCGATCCGTCGACTCCTGTGGAGGATCTTCGACTGGGACAGCAGCAGATAGTCGAGATCGCCCGGGCGCTATCGATCGATTCACGCATCTTGATCATGGACGAGCCTACTTCGGCGCTGAGCGCATCGGAAGTCGAGGTGCTGTTCCGGGTCATCGGTGACCTGAAGAGCCGCGGCGTCTCGATCGTTTATATCTCTCATCATCTCGAGGAAGCGCTGCAGATCACCGATCACGCGGTGGTGCTGCGCGACGGCACGATGACCGCCTACGCCAAGCGTGAGGAGATCGACCTCGAATGGATCGTGCGTCATATGGTCGGCGAGAACTTCGATCTCGGCTCCCCGCCGGCTGGCCACAGCCTGGGCGAGGTCACCCTGGCGCTCGAGCAAGTCTCGGTGCGGGATGTCACCGTCCCGGAACGTTCGGTCGTCGACCGATTCTCCTTGAACGTGCGCGCCGGAGAGATCGTCTGCATCTACGGGCTGATGGGGGCCGGGCGCACCGAGCTGCTCGAGTGCGTGGCGGGGCGCGTGCCGATGAGCGAGGGGCGGATCCTGCTCGAAGGCGAGGAGATATCCGGCCTGAGCATCGCCAGGCGGATCGAAAAGGGGCTGGTGCTGGTTCCCGAGGATCGCCAGCGTGATGGTCTGGTTCAGACCATGTCGGTAGGGCAGAACCTGTCGCTTGCGAGCATCCAGGCTTTTACCAGATGGATGTTCACCTCCTTGCGGCGTGAGCAGAGCGTCATCCGCGACTCGATCAGCAGTGTGCACATCAAGACCGACGGCGCGGAGGCGGAAATCGGGTCGCTCTCCGGCGGCAACCAGCAGAAAGTCGTCATCGGCAAGATGCTTGCCACGCAGCCCAGGGTGGTGCTGCTCGACGAGCCGAGTCGCGGGATAGACATCGGCGCCAAGTCGGAAGTGTTCAAGCTGCTGCGCGAAGGCGCCGCTCAAGGCCTGGCCGTGGTGTTTTCGACCTCCGAGGTCGGCGAGTGCCTGAGTATCGCGCATCGGGTCGTGGTGATGAGTCGCGGCAGGATCTCTGCGGAGTTCGGCGCCGATGTGACCAAGGAAGAGATCATGGCTGCCTCGGGCGAAGCCGTGGTCGCTTGATTCAATCTCATAGCGGAGTCACCACCATGCCTGATGTCAGCCACGCCAACGCTAAGGCGCGATCGGGGGTGCCCAGAGGCAACATCGATCTGGGGCGCATATTGCTCGAGGGCCGCGCCTTCTTCGCCCTGATCGCGATCATCGTCATCTTCTCGGTCCTGTCACCGGTCTACTTCTCGACCAACAACTTCCTCACCATGTCGTCCCACGTGGCGATTTTCGGGCTGCTCTCCATTGGCATGCTGCTGGTCATCCTGACCGGCGGTATCGATCTGTCCGTTGGTTCGACGATGGGGCTTGCGGGAGTGGTCGCCGGCTTCCTGATGCAGGGTGTGAGCTTCGAGTCCCTTGGCATCGTGGCCTATCCGCCGGTATGGGTGGTCGTCATTCTGACCTGTGCGCTGGGGGCCTTCGTCGGCTCGATCAATGGGGTGCTCATCGCCTACTTCAAAGTGCCGGCCTTCATCGCCACGCTGGGACTTTTGTATGTCGCGCGCGGTGTGGCCTTGCTGATGACCGACGGGCTCACTTTCAACAACCTCAGTGGCCGGCCGGAGTTGGGCAACACCGGGTTCGACTGGCTTGGTTTCAATCGCCTCTTCGGCATTCCGGTTGGTGTGTTGATCCTCGCCGTCGTCGCGATCCTGTGCACCTTCGCGCTGAACCGGACGCCCTTCGGGCGCTGGGTCTACTCCACCGGTGGCAACGCCCGCGCGGCCGAGCTCTCCGGCGTGCCGGTCAAGCGAGTTCAGGTGTCGGTCTATGTCCTCTCAGGGATATGTGCCGCTATCGCAGGTCTGGTGCTGTCGTCGCAGCTGACCTCGGCCGGGCCGACCGCGGGCACCACCTACGAGCTGACCGCGATTGCCGGCGTGGTCATCGGCGGTGCTGCGCTGACCGGCGGCCGGGGTAGCGTTCGCGGCACGCTGCTGGGTGCCTTCGTGATCGGCTTTCTCTCCGATGGCTTGGTGATCATCGGTGTCTCGTCCTACTGGCAGACGGTGTTCACCGGTGCGGTCATCGTGTTTGCCGTGCTCTTGAACAGCCTCCAGTACGGCGGGAGAAGAAAGCGAGCGCGACCTCCCAGCCAAGCGTCCTCACCACCGCAGAGCACCGCTGCCCGGCGGGAGAATCCTGCCGCGCAAAGCACCGCCGGCGAGCCGGCCTCGAAACCGTGAAACAAAGGTGATCCATCATGTTCATGAACGCAAAGCGCCTGCTGATCACTGCCGCCCTCGCCGTGAGCGTACCGCTGCTGGGGGGGAACGCCCTGGCCCAGGATAATGGGCTGATCTCGATCATCGTCAACGATCCCTCCAACCCCTATTGGTTCACCGAGGGCAAGATCGCGAGGGAAACCGCCGAGGAGCTGGGCTACCGAGCCAACGTCAGCGCCCACGTGGGTGATACCAATACCGAAAGCAACCAGATCGATACCGCGATCACCAACCGGGCCAAGGCCATCATCCTTGACCCTGCCAATGCCGACGGTTCCATCGGTGCCGTGCGCAAGGCCGTCAATGCCGGCATTCCGGTGTTCATCGTCAATGCTGAGATCAATCAGCAGGGGCTCGCCAAGGCGCAGCTGGTTTCCAACAATGCGCAGGGAGCGGCGCTGGGCGCCCAGCAGTGGGTGGAGGCGATAGGCGACTCGGCCAACTACGTCGAGCTCAAGGGGGCGCCCTCCGACAACAACGCAGCGACCCGCTCGAATGGTTACCAGACCGTGCTCAGCCAGTACCCCGACTTGCAGGTGTTGGCCTCGGATGTGGCGAACTGGGATCGCACTGAGGGGTTCAACAAGACCCAGAGCATGCTGCAGGCCAATCCCGATATTCAGGGCTTGATCAGCGGCAACGACGAGATGGCGCTGGGTGCGATCGCCGCACTCAAGCAGACGGGGAGGCTGGGTGACGTAGTGGTCGGTGGGTTCGACGGCTCCCCCGATGCGGTCGAGGCGGTCAAGGCCGGCGAGATGGCCTATACGGTGCTCCAGCCGGTGGCGGTGTTCTCCGAGAAAGCGGTCCGCCTCGCCGACGAATTCATCCGCACGGGCAACATCGACATCGATGGCGAGAAGCAACTGTTCGACTGCTTCCTCATCACCCAGGACAACGTGGACCAGTACACTGCGCCATTCGTGCTCGAACAGTGAGGCTGGCCAGGGCGCTCTTCACCTGAGCCTTTGAGCGTCCTGGTCAAGCGTTGTCAGGCGTAGCGGCACCGTTAGACCGTGCGGTGGATCTTCTGGATTGCTGTGGGAGTGCCGAGGTTGGTTCAAATAGTTTTTTAATTCCCACTTAAAACCAAAGGACAATACAGGTGCGCTTTCTGCGGGCTTAAAGTTCGCCTCAGCCTTGATGAGGAGACCGGTCCCATGCGCACGCCTATATACAAAATACTCTATGTGCAGGTGCTCGCGGCGATCGCCGTCGGGATCCTGCTCGGCCACTTCCAGCCTGACCTGGGCGTGGCGATGAAGCCTTTCGGCGATGCCTTCATCCAATTGATCAAGATGGTGATCGGCCCGATTATCTTCTGCACCGTGGTGACCGGTATCAGCGGCATGGGGGATATGAAGAAGGTGGGTCGGGTCGGCGGCAAAGCGCTGATCTACTTCGAAGTGGTATCGACCCTGGCACTGGTGATCGGGTTGGTCGCCGGGTTCGTCTTCCGTCCCGGCGACGGCTTCAACGTCGATCCTTCGACCCTCGATGCCTCCGCGGTCGCCAAGTACACCGCCGCTGCCGGTGAGTCCCATGGGCTGGTCGACTTCCTGATCGGGATCATCCCGCACACCATCACCGGCGCTTTCGCCGATGGCAACATTCTCCAGATCCTGCTGGTCGCGATCCTCTGCGGAGCCGCGCTCTCGGCGCTGGGGGAGAAAGGGGCGGCGGTGACCGGGGCGCTCGAGAAGGTCACCCAGGTGCTGTTCAAGGTGGTCGGCTTCATCACCCGGGTGGCGCCGATCGGTGCCTTCGGCGCGATGGCCTTCACCGTCGGTAAGTACGGGATAGGCTCTCTCGGCCAGCTGTTCGAGCTGGTGGCGAGCTTCTACATCACTGCGGTGCTGTTCGTGCTGGTGGTGCTCGGTACGGTGGCGCGCCTGGTCGGCTTCAGCATTCTGCGGTTCATCGCCTACATCAAAGAGGAGCTCTTGATCGTGCTCGGCACCAGCTCCTCGGAGTCGGCGCTGCCGCAGCTGATCCAGAAGATGGAGCGCGCCGGCTGTCCGCGCTCGGTGGTTGGCCTGGTGGTGCCCACCGGCTACTCGTTCAACCTCGATGGCACCAACATCTACATGACCCTGGCGGTGCTGTTCATCGCCCAGGCGACCAACACCGAACTGGGCATGATGCAATTGGTCACCATTTTGCTGGTGGCGATGCTGACCTCGAAAGGCGCCAGTGGCGTGACAGGGGCCGGGTTCATCACCCTCGCGGCGACCCTCTCGGTGGTGCCCGACCTGCCGGTCGCGGCGATGGTGCTGATTCTCGGGGTCGATCGCTTCATGAGCGAGTGTCGCTCGCTGACCAACTTCGTCGGCAACGGCGTGGCCACGCTGGTGGTGTCGGCCTGGGAGGGGCAGCTCGATCGCGACCGCCTGCAGGCGGCGCTGCGCGGTGAGCCGCTGGCGGTCGAGCCCGTGGCCGATGACGTCGCCCCCGTGTCGGCTACGGCTCGTTCCGGCGAGACGGACCCGCTCAAGGCGCATTGAGCGTCTGTTCAGAGGTACTGGATCGGACCCGGCAGCGACCCCGTTTCGTCGCTGCCTGGGACGAACCGAAACGTCTCGGTAGTTGTCTGAAACATTTGCTCACCGCGCAAGGCTACAGTCCGATGGCCTCCATGGGTGACACTATCGTCTCAGTCCCCAGCCGAGAGACGAACGCCATGCTCCCTGAGTCTTCCATTTCCCCGCGCTCCCCGCAGCACTCCTCGGCTTCATTCGGCTGGCGCCTGATCAATGATGAGCGCGCCTTTCGAGAAGCTTTCCTGCGCAGGCTCACCGATTGCCTTCCCGCGCCGCGGCGCGGGAAGCGGCGCTGCTCCCGGCACGACTGAACCAAGCGTGGCCCGCCTGGGCTGCTAGAATCAGTCCTATGCCCCTCCCGTCGCACAATCACAGGAACGCACGATGAGCATCGATCCCCAAGCTGGGCACCTGCCCGACGAGCGCCGGTTGGCCAACTTGCCGCGCCTGGTGTCCCGCTACTACACCCAGCGTCCCGACCCGGAGGATCCCGCGCAGCGGATCTCCTTCGGCACCTCCGGGCACCGGGGCTCGTCGCTCGCCGACAGCTTCAACGAGTGGCACATCCTCGCAGTGACCCAGGCGATCTGCGACTACCGCGCGGCGCAGGGCATCGATGGGCCGCTGTTCATCGGCATGGATACCCATGCGCTCTCGGAGCCGGCCTTCGTCTCGGCGCTCGAGGTGCTCGCCGCCAATGGTATCGAGACCCGTATCGATGCAGGCTGCGAGGAGACCGGCGGTGCGCCCGGCTACACGCCGACGCCTGCGCTCTCCAATGCGATCATCGAGTGGAACCGCGGGCGTAGCAGTGGGCTCGCCGATGGCATCGTGATCACGCCTTCGCACAACCCGCCGGTGGACGGCGGCTTCAAGTACAACCCTCCCAATGGCGGACCGGCCGACACCGGGGTGACCAAGTGGATCGAGCAGCGCGCCAACGCACTGCTCGCCGCCGGCCTCGAGGGCGTCGAACGGCTCGACTTCGATCGCGCGCTGGCGGCACCGACCACCCAGCGCTTCGACTTCATCGAGGGCTACGTCGGCGGGCTCGAGCAGGTGATCGACTTCGAGGCGATCCGCGGCGCGGGGTTCAGCTTCGCGGTCGATCCGCTCGGCGGCGCGGGGGTGCACTACTGGCCGCGGATCGCCGAGCGCTACAAGCTGCCGCTGGAGGTGCTGTCCACCCGGGTCGATCCGACCTTCCGCTTCATGCGCCTCGACTGGGATGGCAAGATCCGCATGGATTGCAGCTCTCCTTATGCGATGGCCGGGATGATCGAGAACAAGGACCGTTTCGACGTGTCGTTCGCCTGCGACACCGATCATGATCGTCACGGCATCGTCGCCCGCTCGGTGGGACTTTTGAACCCCAATCACTATCTGGCAGTGGCGATCGAATACCTCTTCACCCATCGCCCCGAGTGGGGCGCGGATGCGGCGATCGGCAAGACCCTGGTCTCCTCGTCGATGATCGATCGCGTCGCAGCCGGCCTCGGCCGCCGCGTGGTCGAGGTGCCGGTGGGCTTCAAGTGGTTCGTCGATGGCCTGATCGAAGGCAGCCTCGGCTTCGGCGGCGAGGAGTCGGCCGGCGCCTCCTTTCTGCGCAAGCGCGGCGGCGCCTGGTCGACCGACAAGGATGGCCTGATCCTCGGGCTGCTTGCCGCGGAGATCACCGCCGTCACCGGACGCGATCCCGGCGAGCGCTACCAGGCGCTGACCGAACGCTACGGCGCGCCGGTCTACCAGCGTATCGACGCTGCCGCCGATCGTGAGCAGAAGGCCAAGCTCGGCAAGCTCTCCGCGGAGCAGGTCAGCGCCAAGGAGCTCGCTGGCCAGCCGATCACCCAGATACTCACCGAGGCGCCCGGCAACGGTGCCGCGATCGGCGGGCTCAAGGTGGTCACCGAGAATGGCTGGTTCGCCGCGCGCCCCTCCGGCACCGAGGACGTGTACAAGATCTACGCTGAGAGCTTCGAAGGGGAGGCGCACCTGAAGCGCATCCAGGAGGAGGCGAAAGCGCTGGTCGACGGCGTGCTCGCGAGCTGATTTTCATCGTTCGGATCACGAGGCCGGCGCGTCATGCGCCGGCCTCGTTGCGTTGGCGGCGAGGGCCGGCCAGCGGTCGGAATGGTCGGGCGGGCACCAGGGGGAGGGCCCCTGGTGCTCGGGCTCAGCAGAGCGCGTCGAGCTTCTGCTTGAGCAGGGCGTTGACCTGCTGAGGGTTGGCGGTGCCGCGCGAGGCCTTCATCACCTGCCCGACGAAGAAGCCGAGCATCTTGCCGCGCTTCTCCTCGGTGGCTTCGCGATACTGGGTGACCTGCACCGGGTTGGCTTCGATCACCTGGTCGATCACCTGCGCCAGGGCGCCGGAATCGGTGACCTGTTTGAGTCCTTTGATCTCGATTACTTGGTCGGCGTTCTCGAAGCGGCGTTCCCACAGATCGGAGAAGACCTGCTTGGCCGCCTTGCCGTTGATTGTCTCGTCCTTGATCCGCTTGAGCAGGCCGCCGAGCTGCTCGGCGCTGACCGGGCTCTCGCCGATGGAGAGCCCCGCGCGGTTGAGCCGGGCGGAAAGGTCGCCCTGGACCCAGTTGGCCGCGAGCTTGGGATCATCGCAAGCCGCCATCACCTGCTCGAAGTACTCCGCGGTGTCGCGATCGGAGGCCAGGATGTCGGCATCGTAGGTCGAAAGCCCGAGCTGCTCGATGAAGCGCTCGCGCTTGGTGCCCGGCAGTTCCGGCAGCAGGCTGCGCTGGTGGTCGACATAGGCCGAGTCGAGCATCAGCGGCAGCAGGTCGGGGCAGGGGAAGTAGCGATAGTCGTTGGCCTCCTCCTTGGTCCGCATGCTGCGGGTCTCGTCCGCCTCGGGGTCGAACAGGCGGGTCTCCTGCACCACCTTTCCTCCCTCTTCGAGCAGATCGATCTGGCGCTCGACCTCGAAGGCGATCGCACGTTCGACGAAGCGGAACGAGTTGACGTTCTTGACCTCGGCGCGGGTGCCGAAAGCCGCCTGGCCCTTGGGCCGCACCGAGACGTTGACGTCGCAGCGCATCGAGCCTTCGGCCATGTTGCCGTCGGAGATGCCGAGATAGGTCACCAGGGTGTGGATCGCCCGCAGGTAGGCCGAGGCCTCCTTGGCCGAGCGCATGTCGGGTTCGGAGACGATCTCGAGCAGCGGCGTGCCGGCGCGGTTGAGGTCGATCCCGCTCATACCGATGAAGTCCTCGTGCAGCGACTTGCCGGCGTCCTCCTCGAGATGGGCGTGGTGGATGCGAATCGCCTTGCGGCTGCCGTCCTCGAGCAGGATCTCGACCGTGCCACGACCGACGATCGGCTGCGCCATCTGGCTGGTCTGGTAGCCCTTGGGCAGGTCCGGGTAGAAGTAGTTCTTGCGCTCGAACACCGAGACTTCGGGAATCTCGGCATCGATCGCGAGGCCGAAGCGCAGGGCCATCGCCACCGCGTTCTCGTTGAGCACCGGCAGTACCCCGGGCAGACCGAGATCGACCGCGCAGGCCTGGGTGTTGGGCTCGGCGCCGAAGGCGGTGGAGGCACCTGAGAAGATCTTCGAGCGGGTCGCCAGCTGGACGTGGACCTCGAGCCCGATCACGGTTTCCCATTGCATGTCGTTCATCCTTGGCAATCTCGTCTTCAGTCCTGCACCGGACGGCGCTGGTGCCAGTCAGTGACCTTCTGGAAGGCATGGGCGACGTTGAGCAAGTGCGCTTCGGCGAAGTGCGGCGCGAGAATCTGCAGGCCGACCGGGCGGTTGCCGACGAAGCCCGCCGGTACGCTGATCCCCGGGATCCCGGCGAGGTTGATCGCAATCGTGTAGATGTCCTGGAGGTACATCGACACCGGGTCGCTCTGGGCGCCGAGGGCGAAGGCCGGGGTCGGCGCGGCCGGGCCCATCAGTACGTCGACCTTGTCGAAGGCGTCGAGGAAGTCCTGGCGGATCAGTCTGCGCACCTGCTGGGCCTTGCGGTAGTAAGCGTCGAAGAAGCCTTCCGAAAGCGTGTGGGTGCCGATCAGGATGCGCCGCTTGACCTCCTCGCCGAAGCCTTCGGCGCGCGAGCGCTTGTAGAGGTCCTCGAGATCCAGCGGATTGGCGCAGCGATGGCCGAAGCGCACGCCGTCGTAGCGCGAGAGGTTCGACGACGCCTCGGCCGGGGCGATCACGTAGTAGGTCGGGATCGCGAGGTCGGTATGCGGCAGGCTGACTTCGACCACGCGGGCGCCGAGCGATTCGTAGACCTTGACCGCATCGCGCACCGCCGCCTCGACCCCGGGATCGAGGCCGTCGCCGAAGTACTCGGTGGGCAGGCCTATCTTGAGCCCGTCCAGCGGGGCGTCGAGGTCGCGGGTGTAGTCGGGGACCACCCGCGAGACGCTGGTCGAGTCGCGCGGGTCGTGGCCGGCGATGGCGTTGAGCAGCAGCGCGCAGTCCTCGGCCGAACGCGCCATGGGTCCTGCCTGGTCGAGGCTCGACGCGTAGGCGATGATCCCGTAGCGCGAGACCCGTCCGTAGGTCGGCTTGAGCCCGGTGATGCCGCAGAACGCCGCCGGCTGGCGGATCGAGCCGCCGGTGTCGGTGCCCATCGCCGCCGGCACCAGGCCGGCGGCGACCGCGGCGGCCGAGCCGCCGGAGGAGCCGCCTGGGACCAGAGAGTGATCCCAGGGGTTCTTGACCGGGCCGAAGTGGCTGTTCTCGTTCGACGAGCCCATCGCGAACTCGTCCATGTTGGTCTTGCCGAGGCTCACCGTGCCGGTGGCGGCGAGTTTCTCGACCACGGTGGCGCTGTAGGGTGCGACGAAGTTGCCGAGCATCTTCGAGCCGGCGGTGGTAAGCACGCCTTCGGTGCAGAAGATGTCCTTCAGCGCCAGCGGCATGCCGGCCAGCACCCCGGCCTCGCCGCGGGCGCGCTGGGCGTCGGCGGCCTCGGCGCGTTCCAGCGCCTGGTCCCGGGTGACGGTGACGAAACTGTTGATCTCGGGGTCGAGCCGCTCGATCCGCGCGAGCAGTCCGCGGACGAGCTCGACGCTCTTGAACTCGCCCGCGGCCAGGCCGCGAGCCATCTCGGCGAAGGTCAGGTCTAACATTCTTCGGCTGTCTCTGCAGTGACTATGATGGAGCGCCGCGCGCGAGCGGCGCATCGCGCTGGCTTCACTCGACGACGCGGGGCACCAGGTAGAGCCCCTCGCTGACCGCCGGCGCGCAGCGCTGGTAGACGTCGCGACGGTCGGGTTCGGTGACCTCGTCGGCGCGCAGCGGCTGGGTGGCGTCCAGCGGGTGGGCGAGCGGTGCCACGCCCTCGGTGTCGACCTCGCGTAGGCGGTCGACCATGTTGAGGATCCGCGACAGATCGTCGACGTAGCGATCGGCGTCCGCGTTGTCCAGGCCAAGGCGCGCGAGATGGGCGGCGCGCAGCACGTCTGCGTGTTCAATCGCCATGCGATTATCCTGTTGGGCTGTTCGTATCTTCTGCTCGGTGGGGGCAGGGATGCGTGGGCGGCGTCGCCGCTGGGCGAGGCGAGAGCCTGTCCCCATGATGCTCGAGAATGTGTTAGAACGTGTGCTCGAAAAAGGAGCGTTCATCGACGCCACGGTAGCATATCTTAACACGCGCGGCAGCTGGGCTCGCTTGCTGTGCACCGGGCGCGATGATAACGTTTGCCTCCGCACAGGATTCCGGTCTGCTCTAGGTACCCCTACACAATGTTCAAACGTTTACGTGGACTGTTCTCCAGCGATCTGTCGATCGACCTGGGAACGGCCAACACGCTGATTTACGTCCGTGGTCGCGGGATCGTGCTCGATGAACCTTCGGTAGTGGCCATTCGCCAGTCTGGCAACATGAGAACCGTCGCCGCCGTCGGCCTCGACGCCAAGCGCATGCTCGGCCGCACCCCTGGCAACATCACCGCCATCCGCCCGATGAAGGATGGAGTGATCGCCGATTTCACCGTCACCGAGCAGATGCTCCAGTATTTCATCCGCAAGGTCCATCAGAGCACTTTCATGACCCCCAGCCCGCGCGTGCTGGTCTGCGTGCCGTGCATGTCGACCCAGGTCGAGCGCCGCGCGATCAAGGAGTCGGCCGAAGGTGCCGGCGCCCGCGAGGTGTTCCTGATCGAGGAGCCGATGGCGGCGGCGATCGGTGCGGGTCTGCCGGTCGAGGAGGCTCAGGGTTCGATGGTGGTCGACATCGGCGGTGGCACCACCGAGATCGCGATCATCTCGCTTTCCGGCGTGGTCTACTCCGAGTCGGTGCGGGTCGGCGGCGATCGCTTCGACGAGGCGATCACCGGCTACGTGCGTCGCCACTACGGCAGCCTGATCGGCGAGGCCACCGCCGAGCGGATCAAGGAAGAGATCGGCTGCGCCTACCCCGGCGGCGAGCTGCGCGAGATCGACGTGCGCGGCCGCAACCTGGCCGAGGGCGTGCCGCGCAGCTTCACGCTCAACTCCAACGAGATCCTCGACGCCTTGCAGGAGCCGCTGTCGGCGATCGTCTCGGCGGTCAAGAGCGCGCTCGAGCAGTCACCTCCCGAGCTTGCCTCCGACATCGCCGAGCGAGGCCTCGTGATCACCGGCGGTGGCGCGCTGCTGCGCGACATCGACAAGCTGATCGCCGAGGAGACCGGCCTGCCGGTGATCATCGCCGACGATCCGCTGACCTGCGTCGCGCGCGGCGGTGGCAAGGCGCTGGAGATGATCGACCAGCACGCCTTCGAGCTATTCTCGATCGACTGAGGCGACGCGATGGTCGCATTCGGCCGGTGCCGCGGCCCGCGCCCTGCGCGGTGATTCCGCGGCGTCGCCGTTTCGTTCGTGCGTGGAGGATGGCCTATCAAGCCGCTGTTCATTCATGGCCCGCTTCCCGGTTACCGCATGCTGCTCTGCGCGGTGTTGGCGGGAGCGCTGCTGTTTCTCGATCATCGCTATACCTGGATGGACCAGGTGCGCGCCGAGGCCTCGACCCTGGTCGCGCCGATCCAGTGGCTGGTCAGCCTGCCCGCCGAAGGTTTCAGCTGGGCGTCGATGACCTTTTCGACCCAGCGCTCGCTGGTCGAGGAAAACCGCAGCCTGCGTGAGCAGCTGGTGCTGCTGTCGCAGCGTGCCCAGCGGATGGAGAGCGTCAGCGCCGAGAACGCCCGCCTGCGCGCGCTGCTCAAGGCCACCCCTCGTGATGAGATTCCCTACCTCACCGCCGAGCTGATGATGCTCGACAACGACCCCTTCATCCAGCAGATGATCGTCAATCGCGGTGCCCGCGAAGGCGTCTACGTCGGCCAGCCGGTGATCGACGCCTCCGGGGTGGTTGGCCAGGTGATCTCGGTCTCGCGCTACACTAGCCGGGTACTGATGATCAGCGATCCCAGCCATGGGGTGCCGGTGCAGATCGTGCGCAACGGGCTGCGCTTCATCGTCCAGGGCGGCGGCGGTCCCGAGGGGCTGGTGGTCCAGAACGTTCCCAACAACGCCGATATCCGCGAGGGCGACCTGCTGGTCACCTCCGGGCTCGGCGGCGGCTTCCCCCAGGGCTACCCGGTAGCGACCGTGGTCAGCGTGCAGCAGAATCCCAACGGGCCCTTCGCCCGGGTGGAGGCGCAGTCCTCGGCGCAGCTCGACCGCAGCAGGCAGTACCTGTTGCTGTTCGCACGCGACGCGATCGCCGCGCACGAACTCGTCCCTCTCAACCAGGAAGCGCTGGACGCGGCGATCAGGGTCGCCTCCGTAGCGCAGGCGGGAGACTAGAATGGCGGCCCAGAGCAAGCACGCGGTCTATCCGACGGTATGGGTCACGCTGATGATCTCGCTGGTGCTGCAGGTGATGCCGATGCCCGAGAGCATGCTGCTGCTGCGACCGCACTGGCTGGCGATGACCTTGATCTACTGGTGCCTGGCGCTGCCACGCCAGGTGGGCGTGTTCCACGGCTTCTGCGCCGGGCTGCTGCTCGATCTGCTCGAGGGTACGCCGATGGGCCAGAATGCGCTGCTGCTCTCGGTGGTCGCCTTCCTCGCCCTGCTGCTCTACCAGCGCATGCGGGTCTATTCGCTGTGGCAGCAGGCGCCGATGGTGATGGTGATCACCGGGCTCGTGCTGCTCGGCGAGCAGTGGCTCAGGGTCGCCTTCGGCGTCTCTCGGCTGCACGTGCAGTTCATTTTCTCCGCGCTGCTCAGCGGGATGCTGTGGCCGTGGTTCTTTACTTTGATGCTCAACGTGCGGCGGCGATTCGCCCAGGGTTGAGCCTGCTTCGGAGCATGCGATGGGTGCTGATTCGCCGACACTCTGCCTCGCCTCCGCCTCGCCGCGACGCCTCGAACTGCTGGCGTCGATCGGCGTGGTGCCGGACGCGATACGCGCTGCGGACATCGACGAGACGCCCGGTGCCGACGAGCCGGCCGCGGCCTACGTCGAACGGATGGCCGAGGAGAAGGCCCGGGCCGTCAAAGGCGAGGTCGGCCAGGTCCTGGTGCTCGGCGCCGACACCGCGGTGGTGGTGGGAGGAGAAATCCTCGGCAAACCGCGCGACCGGGACGACTTCATGCGCATGTTCGCGCTGCTCGCCGGTCGCGAGCATCGGGTGATTTCGGCGGTATCGCTCTACGGTCGCGATGGCGTCCAGCACCGCTGCCGGGTCGAAACCAGGGTGTCGCTGCGCCGGATATCTCCCGCCGAGCTCGATGCCTACTGGGCAAGTGGGGAGCCGTGCGACAAGGCTGGCGGCTACGCCATCCAGGGACGAGGGGCGCTGTTCGTCGAGCGCATCGATGGCAGCTACTCGGCGGTGGTGGGGCTGCCGCTCTACGAGACGGGGCGGCTGCTGTCGGATGCGGGGCTGGCCCTGTGGCGTGTCTGATACACCGTGGCGATGCCTCGGGCTCGCGGTCATAATCTGAAGGACGAATCGGGCTTGCGTCCGTCACACGGAGGATAAGGACATCCCATGAGCGGCGAAGTACTGATCAATCTGACTCCGATGGAAACCCGGGTCGCGGTGGTCGAGAACGGTGTGCTCCAAGAGGCATCGATCGAGCGCAATCGTCGTCTCGGCATCGTCGGCAACATCTACAAGGGCAAGGTGGTGCGCGTGCTGCCAGGCATGCAGGCGGCGTTCGTCAACATTGGCCTCGAGCGCGCCGCCTTCATCCATGCCAACGAAGTGGCGCCGCTCGGCCACGGTGGTCCGGAGCCCTCGATCCGCGAGCTGCTCCACGAGGGGCAGTCGCTGGTGGTGCAGGTGGTCAAGGAGCCGATCGGTGGTAAAGGCGCCCGACTCACCACCCATCTCTCGATTCCCTCCCGCTACCTGGTGCTGATGCCGCACTCCGCCCACATCGGCGTCTCCCAGCGGATCGAGGACGAGCGTGAACGCGAGCGGCTGCGCGAGCTCGCCGAGCGCGCGCTCACCGAGGCCGGGGAGGAGGCGCCCGAAGGGGGGCTGATCGTGCGCACCGCGGCCGAGGGGGTCGAGCTGGATGCGCTGGTCGCCGACGTGCAGTTTCTCGGCAGGCTCTGGCGGCAGGTCGAGCGGCGCAGGCTCGAGGCGATCGCGCCGGCCGAGATCTACCATGACCTGCCGCTGTTCCTGCGTACGCTGCGCGACGTGATGCGCGACGACGTCGAGCGGGTTCGCATCGATTCGCGCGAGAACTTCGTCAAGCTCAAGGCCTTCGCCCAGGAGTTCATGCCCTCGCTCGAGCCGCGTGTGGAGTACTATCCCGGCGAGCGGCCGATCTTCGATCTGTTCTCGGTGGAGGATGAACTGGCCCGGGCGCTGGAGCGCAAGGTGCAGCTCAAGTCGGGCGGCTACCTGGTGATCGACCAGACCGAGGCGATGACCACCATCGACGTCAATACCGGAGCCTACGTCGGGCATCGCAACCTCGAGGAGACGATCTTCAAGACCAACCTCGAGGCCGCCACCGCGATCGCTCGCCAGCTACGGCTGCGCAACCTCGGCGGGATCATCATCATCGATCTGATCGACATGGAGGACACCGAGCACCAGCGCCAGGTACTCAGGGTGCTGGAGAAGGCGCTCGAGCGCGACCACGCCAAGACCAGCCTTTCCGGGGTCACCGAGCTCGGTCTGGTCCAACTGACTCGCAAGCGCACCCGTGAGAGCCTTGAACAGGTGCTCTGCGAGCCTTGCAAGGTGTGTCGCGGGCGCGGTTCGCTGAAGACCGCTGAAACCGTATGCTACGAAATCCTCCGTGAGATCCTGCGCGAGGAGCGCGCCTATGGCGCCGAGACCTACATGGTGCTCGCCTCCCAGGCGGTGGTCGACCGGCTGCTCGACGAGGAGTCGGCGGCGGTGGCCGATCTCGAAAGCTTCATCAACAAGACCATTCGCTTCCAGGTCGAAAGCCATTACTCGCAGGAGCAGTACGATCTCGTACTGATCTAGCCGATGCATCCGCTGCGTATCCTGCTTCGCTGGTCGTTGACCCTGGTTGCCATTGTGCTGGTCACGCTGGCGGTGCTGACCCTCAATCTGCGCATCGAGCCGTGGCGGTTCAGCGACGATTCTCGACTGGTGGCGCTGCTCGGTTTGCCCGACGATGTCCAGCTGAGCTTCGATCATCTGTCGCTGGGCCTGCGCGGCCATGAACTCGAGCTCCAGCTCGATGATCTCGGCCTGATCCAGCCGGCCGGCGCCAGCCGCCGCCGGCTGCTCGAGCTCGACCGGCTGACCCTGCGGCTCGACCTTTGGCGCTCGCTGCGCCTGCGCCAGCCGGCGATTTCCTGGCTCGATGCGGACGGTGTGGCGGTACGCCTCTACCAGCGCGCCGACGGCCGCTGGTGGCAAGCTGACGAGGCGCAAGAGGGTGACGGTTTCAAGCTCGATTTCGCCACGCTCGACCGGCTGCTGGACAATCTCCAGGGCAGTCGCGCGCGAGTCACCCGGGCGAGGGTCGACTTCTACGCCCTCGATGGGCACCGTCGCCTGGAGCTGCCCCGTGCCGAGCTGGCATCCGACGGCGAAGGGCGCGTCGCGCTCGAGCTGAGCGCCGCGCTGGCCGGCAGCCGGCAGCCGGGCCTCACTGTCCAAGCGCTGCTGCCACATGACCGGCAGCTGCCCATTCAAGCCTACCTGCATCTCGACGCCAATCAGGCGACCAGCATCGCCAGCCTGTTCAGCCAGCAGTTCGACTATCGTTTCGACGCCGACGGCAGCATCGATGCCTGGGCGACGTGGGAGCGCGGCGCACCCACCGATCTGCGCCTGGCGCTCGAGCTGCCAAGCCTTGAGGTCGGCCGCACCGACGACGCTGAGCGCCACCTGGCGCTCAGCCAGGTCTCGCTGGCGCTGGCGCTCGGCTATCGCGATGGAGGCTGGCACGGTGCCTTCGATCGCCTCGCCGGTCTCGATGAACATGGCGCCGCACTCACCCTGCCGCGCTTTGGCTCGCTCTCCGGGGGCGATCGATCGCTATCGCTTGCGCTGCCGCAGTTTCGCGCCGAATCGGTGAACCTGATCTGGCCGCTGCTGCCGCTCTCCGAAGGGCTGCGCCAGACCCTCGCCGATCTCTCGCCCAAAGGTGAAGTGGCCGGTGCGCAGCTCGATCTCGATCTGGGAGAAGGGTTGGCCTTGCGGGACCGGCTGCGGATTCGCGCCGCGGCGCGCCAAGCCGAGATCTCCTCGCACGATGAGATTCCCGCCATCGGACCGGTGGATGGCTGGGTCGATACCACGCTGCGTAGGGGTTGGGCGCGGCTGAAAAGCGACCAGCCGCTGCGCTTTTCGCTGCCCACCGTATTCAGTCGCGATTGGCGCCTCGACACGCTGTCCGGGCGTCTCGATTGGACTTTGAACGAGGATGGACAAGCGCTCAGCGGCAGCGAGCTGAGCTTCACTCGCGACGGTGCCACGGCCGATGGCCAATTCTCACTGTCGCTGCCGGACGACGATCGAAACCAATTCACCCTCGAGCTTGGGCTGCGCGATGCGGTGCTGCGCGACGCCAGCGACTGGGTGCCGATGCGCAAGCTGGGGCCGGAGCTGGGCGAGTGGCTCGAGCGGAACCTGCGCGGTGGCGAGGTGCCCGAGGGGCGCTTCGGGCTTTCGCTGATCTTCGGTCATCCCCGCGGACGCCCGGAGCTCGAACATCGTATCGACTTCGACGACCCTGATGAGCCGAGCGAGTTGCAGCTCGAGCTCGCCGTGCGGGAGGCGACCCTGGGTTATCTCGAGGGCTGGCCGCCGATCACCCGGCTGGACGGTAGTTTCAAGCTCGACGGCACCGAGATGGAAGGGCGGATCGACCGTGCCGAGCTCGCGGGGCTCGAGAGCCGGGGGGGCAGCTTTTCGTTGCACGACGATTTGCTCTCGGTCGAAGGTCCAGTGAGCGGTGACGCCAGCGCGCTGCTCGAGATCCTGAAGGCCGCACCGTTCGACGACCAGGCGCTCAACCAGCAGTTCGCGCAGTGGCAAGCGAGCGGCCCGCTCGACGGTGAAGTGAAACTCGAGGTGCCGTTCGAGGGTCAGGGCGCCGGCAACGTGCGTCTCGAGGCCAGCGGCAGGGTGCGCGGCGGCAGCGCGACCCTGACCCAGAAACAGCTGTCGTTCGACGACATCGATGCCCGCGTGCGTTTCCTGCTCCAGGGTGAGCGGCTGTCACTCTCGGGGGGCGGCGATGGGCGCGCCTTCGACGGGCCGGTGGAGGGGTCGGTGGATGTCGCCGACGGTCAGGGCGGGGTCGACTTCTCCGGCAGTGCCGACGCGGCCAGGGTGCTCGACTGGCTCGGCCTCGCCGGCCTTGTGCCCGATATCTCGGGGCGCACGGACTACCAGGGCAGACTGTCGATGGTTCCGGCCGGGCCCGTGGATCTCGAACTGACATCGACCCTCGAAGGTGTGGAACTGCCGCTGCCCTCGCCGCTCGGCAAGCGTCCGGATGAAGCCGCGCCGCTGCGCTTGGTGATGAACGTCTCCGACGGTGAAGGCGAGGTGGAGATCGACAGCCGGCTCAAGGTGCGCTGGCGCAATGAGCTCGAGGATGGCCAGGTATGGATCCAGCAGTGGCCGCGCCAGCCGCAGTGGGATGCCGGCGATGGCTGGAGCCTGCATTGGGTGGCACCAAGGTTGGCGCCGCTTGAATGGAAAGACGCGATCGCTCGGATCGACTCCGACAGGATCGGGAAGCAACCCTCGGAAGAAGGCGGTACGTCGGCTCAGCAGGGAGTCAAGATCCGCCGTGCGGCCTTGGTCACCGAGTGTTTGGAGCTGCAAGGGCGCTGCATGGGGCCGATTTCGATCGATGCGGACCACGTCGGCGAGGCTTGGCACGCCCAGGTCGAGAGTGACCTGGCTCGAGGCCAAGTGAGCTGGGACCCTGTCTCGGGGCGGCCGATCGAGGCGCACTTCAGCGAGGTCGATCTCGACCCGCTGCTGGTGCTGATCCCGCAGAGCCTCGAGAGCGAGCCCGACGAAAGCGCCAGGTTCTTCGAACAAGTACTGGCGGTACCGGGGCCGCCGACCAGGCTCGCGCCGCTGCCTCAGGCGCTGACCGGGCTGCCCAGCGGATTCATCAGCATCGATCGGCTGCAGGCGCGAGGCCGCGAAGGCGCCCTCGAGCTCGGCTGGCGAACCAGCGATCATAGCCTGGACATCGACCGGCTACGCATCGCCCTGGCAGGCTCCATGCTCGAAGGCGAGCTGCACTGGAGCCGCGCCGGGGAGGCCAGCGTGACCCGCGGAATGCTGACCCTCAATCACCGCGACTTCGGCGATCTGCTTGAATTGCTGGGCCAGCCGAAGGTACTCAGCACCCCGGGAGGCGGGCGTATCAGCGCCAGTTTCGCCTGGCCCGGGGCACCTTGGCAGCCTAGCTGGGCGACCGCCACTGGCAAGCTGGGCCTGGATATCGGCGATGGGAGTTTCACTGCGATCGAGTCCACCTCGGCTCGGTTGGTGGGGCTGCTCAATTTCGACAACCTGCTGCGCCGACTGCGCCTCGACTTCACCGATCTGACCCGTAGCGGCACCTCTTTCAACAGCATCCGCGGCAGCGCCAACCTGAGCGACGGAGTGCTGACCAGCAACGGGCCGGTGCTGATTTCAGCACCGGCGACCAACTTCAGCATCGATGGACAGGTCAATTTGGTTCAGCGTACCCTGAATCAACGCCTTGGCGTCACCTTGCCGGTATCGCAGAGCCTGCCATTGGCGGCGCTGCTTGCCGGGGCGCCCCAGGTCGGCGGTGTGCTGCTGCTGTTCCACTGGGCCTTCGGCGGCTGGATCGACAAGGTGACCGAACTCCATTATCGGATCGAGGGCCCTTGGGCCGAGCCGAACTTCAGGATGGAAAGTGCACGCTAATGAACATTCCCGCCTTAGATGCGCCCTTGGCGCCCGATGACGTTCGCGGCCTGATCACGCAGGCCAGCGACGCGCTGCTCGCCCCGGGTGGCCTTGACCTCGAGAGCCTCGACCAGGCCCTGGGACATGCGCTGGGTCCGGGGATCGACTTCGCCGAGCTGTTCTTCCAGCGCAGCTGGCGCGAGACCTGGTCGCTCGAGGATGGCGAGGTCAAGGACGCAGGATTCCACATTGATGGTGGCGTGGGTGTGCGCTCGCTGTGCGGTGAGAAGACCGGCTTCGCTTACTCCAATCAGATTACCGCGCAAGCGCTGGCCAAGACCGGCCATACCGCCGCGAGCATCGCTCGCGACGGTGGTCGGGCGGTCCAGGTCGCGGCGCGGGCATCGGTATTCGAACCGCGCTACGCCGCGATCGATCCCTTCGCCGGGCTCGAGGCGGCAGAGAAGGTCGCGTTGCTGAAGGAGGCCGACCGTATCGCCCGTGCCAGCGACCCCGCGGTGAGCCAGGTCAGCGTCTCGCTGGGCGCGGTCTACGACATCGTCATGGTGCGGGCGAGCGACGGTACGCTGGCGGCCGATGTGCGTCCGCTGGTGCGCTTCAACGTTTCGGTGATCGCCACGCGCAGCGGGCGTCGCGAGCGCGGCAGCGCCGGGGGTGGCGGGCGCTTCTCGATCAGCGAGCTGCGCGATCGCAACGTCGCCGAGCGTTACGCTCGTGAGGCCGTGCGCCAGGCGCTGGTCAACCTCGAGGCGGTCGATGCGCCGGCCGGCGAGCTGCCGGTGGTGCTCGCCGGCGGCTGGCCGGGGGTACTGCTGCACGAGGCGGTCGGCCACGGGCTCGAGGGAGACTTCAACCGCAAGGGCAGCTCGGCATTCTCCGGGCGGATCGGCGAGCGGGTCGCCGCGCCCGGGGTGACGGTGGTCGATGACGGTACTCTGGCGGGCCTGCGCGGCTCGCTCTCGGTCGACGACGAGGGTACGCCGAGCGCCTGTACGCCGCTGATCGAGGATGGCCGGCTGACCGGCTACATGCAGGACAAGCTCAATGCACGACTGATGGGGATGTCACCGACCGGCAACGGCCGGCGTGAGTCCTATGCCCATCTACCGATGCCGCGCATGACCAACACCTACATGCTCGCCGGCCAGCATCGGCCGGAGGAGATCATCGAGAGCGTCGAGCGCGGGCTCTATGCGGTGAGCTTCAGCGGTGGGCAGGTCGATATCACCTCGGGCAAGTTCGTGTTCGCCGCCAGTGAGGCCTACCTGATCGAGAACGGCCGGATCACCGCCCCGGTGAAAGGAGCGACGCTGATCGGCAGCGGTCCCGAGGCGATGGGGCGGATCTCGATGATCGGCGACGACATGATGCTCGACGAGGGCATCGGGGTGTGCGGCAAGGAAGGGCAGTCGGTGCCGGTGGGTGTCGGCCAACCGACCCTGAAGCTCGATGCGATCACGGTCGGCGGTACCCAGGTCTGAGCGTGGCCTGGCAGGCCTGAGCACAGCCTGGGTGGGGGCTCAGCGCCCGCTGGCGTCGCGCAGCAGTTTGAACAGCTTGCGCGCGCTGGCCGGCGGTTTGTCGGCCGCGCGTTCGCGCCGGGCATTGCGGATCAGCTGGCGCAGGCTCGAGAGTTCGATCGAGGGAAAGCGCGCGAGCACTTCGTCTAGCGCTTGGTCACCTTCTTCGATCAGGCGATCGCGTAGCCCTTCGAGTTCGTGGAAGGCAAGATCGCGCGCTTGTTTCTCATCTTCGATCGCGGCGAACGCGGCCTCGATGCCTGCCAGATCTTCACTGCGCATCAGCTTGCCGACGTACTGCATATGGCGACGTCGCGCCTCGTGGGCCTTGATCCGGCCCATCTCCTCGATCGCCGCGAGCATGTCGTCGGACAGCGGCAGGCGTCCGCGCAGCGCAGGGGATAGCTCGATGATCTCGGCGCCGAGCTTTTGCAGTGCGGTCATTTCGCGCTTGCGGCTTGATTTGCTCGGTGCGGCCTCGTCGAGGGAGACGTCTTCGTCGGTGCCATGCTTCGGGGGTCTGGCCATCGTCTGGTTCTCGAACGGATGCGGCGCGACAGTATAGCAGCCTCGCTCGATCTCGTCGGCGTGGGGCTTCGATGGATCAAGACCGGGCTTGCGGGCGAGTCCCGGACGAATCGGCATTTCAGGAGAATTTCATGAGCGAGGCCTTCGATGCCAAGCAGCAGCAGCGGACTCTCGAGGCGCGGGTCGCCCTCGCGGTCGAACACGCCAAGGCCAAGGGTGCCAGCGCGTGCGAAGTGGGCGCGAGCGCGAGCCAGGGGCTGGAGGTAAGCGTACGCCTGGGCGAGGTCGATACCATGGAGCTGTCACGGGACCAGGGGATTGGCGTGACGGTCTACTTCGGCACCCGCAAGGGCAGCGCCTCCACCAGCGACGACAGCGAGACCTCGGTGCGCGAAGCGGTGGAGCGCGCCTGTGCGATCGCTCAGTTCACCGGCGAGGATCCGGCCGCGGGGCTGGCCGATCCAGACCGGCTGGCCACCGAGTTTCCTGATCTCGATCTCTATCACCCCTGGGCGCTCAGCCCGGACGAAGCGATCGCGCTGGCGAGCCGCTGCGAGCGCGCGGGGCTCGAGGTCGCGGGGATCGACAACTCCGAGGGCGCCTCGGTCTCGAGCCATGAAGGGGTCAGCGTCTACGGCAACAGCCTTGGTTTTCTCCAGGGCCAGCGTGGCAGCCGCCATGGTTTCTCGTGCGTGCTGATCGCCCGCGACCAGGTCGGAATGCAGCGCGACTATGACTATTCCAGCGCGCGTGAGGCCGGTCAGCTGCGCGATCCTGAGGAGGTGGGCCGCAGCGCGGCACAGCGTGCGCTGCGCCGACTCGGCGGCCGCAAGCTCTCCACCGGGCGCTATCCTGTGCTGTTCGTGCCCGAACTCGCCAGTGGCCTGGTGGGGCATCTGCTCCAGGGGATCGCCGGCGGGGCGCTGTATCGGCAGTCGTCTTTCCTCTGCGATGCCCTTGGCGAGACGCTTTTCCCCGCGTGGTTCTCGCTCTTCGAGCGTCCTCGCGAGATGCGCGGCAGCGCCAGCGCCAACTTCGACAGCGAAGGGGTGGCGACGCGCGAAAATAGTTTCATCGATAGCGGGCGGTTGGCGAGCTACCTGCTCTCCAGCTACAGCGCCCGGCGGCTGGGGATGAATTCCACCGGCAACGCCGGTGGTGCACGCAACCTGCGTATCAGCGCGCCGCTCGAGTCGTTCGAGGCGCTGCTGGCGAAGATGTCGCGCGGGGTGGTGGTGACCGAACTGATGGGGCAGGGGGTCAATACGGTGACGGGAGACTACTCGCGCGGCGCCGCGGGGTTCTGGGTCGAGAACGGCGAGATCCAGTATCCGGTCGAGGGTTTCACCATCGCAGGCGACCTGCGCCGGATGTTCGCCTCGCTGGTGGGGATCGGAGACGATGTCGATCGACGCGGCAACGTGCACAGCGGCAGCTGGCTGCTCGAGGAGATGATGGTGGCTGGCTAGGCATTGAGGCCGCGGTCCGGGACGCCTGCGGTGCGTCCCGGGCAAGCCGGTTCACTCACTCGCCATGTACTACGAGTCGAGGGTGCCTCGCTTTTCAGTGGGAGCGGGCGGTGTCAGCCGACAAGCGGTTCGATGGTGCGCTGCACTTTCATCTCGCGGTGGCGCAGGCGTACCGAGGGATACTGGCTGGCGAAGTGGCGGGCGAGGCGTTCCACCAGGTAGACCGAGCGGTGCTGGCCGCCGGTACAGCCAATCGCTACGGTGAAGTAGCTGCGATGGCTCGAGAGATAGGCGGGCAGCCAGCGCTCCAGCCAGTCGCGGATCTCGCTGAACATCGCTTCGACCTCTGGAGCGCGCTCGAGGAACTCGACTACCGGCTGGTCTCTCCCGGTATGGTCGCGCAGCATCGGCTCCCAGTAGGGGTTGGGCAGGCAGCGGGCATCGAACACCATGTCGGCGTCGTGGGGGACGCCGTGCTTGAAGCCGAACGACTCGAAACTCAGGGTCAGCTGGACGGTGGTATGGCAGGCGACCTGCTCGGCGATCCGTGCGCGCAGCTCGTGCACCGAAAGGTTGGAAGTATCGATCACCAGGTCGGCGAGGTCGCGGATCGGGGCGAGGAAGTGCTCCTCGGTCTCGATCGCTTCCAGGAGCGTCATGTCACTCCCACGGGTCAATGGGTGACGTCGCCGAGTGGCCGAATAGCGCTCGAGCAGCTGGCGGGAATCGGCGGTGAGATAGACCACTTGAAGATCGATCTCGCGGGCGCCGAGGAATTCGACCAGCTCGGGCAGCCGTTCGAGGGCGTTGGGAAGGTTGCGCGCGTCGATGCTGACCGCCACCCTTCGCCGCTCGGGTGAATGGGTCTCGAGCTCGTCGAGCAGCGCGACCAGGAGCATCGCGGGAAGGTTGTCAATGGCGTAGAAGCCGAGATCCTCGAGCGCTTGGAGTGCGATCGATTTTCCAGAGCCGGAGCGGCCGCTGATGATCACCACTTGCATCATGCTGCGATTCCTCGCGCTGGTTGGAGCGGATACCCGCGAAGGATGGGATTCGAATGCCGCCAGCGGTCATCTTCGCCGGCAATGGTGACGAAAACACGACACGCCCCGCGTGAGGGCGTGTCGGCAGAGAGGCGACTGGGAATCAGAGACCAGCGGTGCCGGTGCCCTGGGCGCGCGCCAGGTGCTTTTCCTTATGCTTGACCAGCTGGCGGTCGAGCTTGTCGATCATCGAATCGATCGCTGCGTACATGTCGTCCTGCTCGTCGGTGCCGTGGAGCTCTCCTCCCGAGACGTTCATCTTGCACGCTGCCTGCTTGCGTTCTTTCTCCACCGACAGGGTCACCTGTACGTTGGTGATGTTGTCGTAGTGGCGCACCAAGCGTGCCAGCTTCTGGTTTACGTAGTCGCGCAGTGCGTCGGTCAGTTCAACGTGATGACCCGTGATGTTCACCTGCATGACATGCTCCTTGGCTGCGATGGACACTTTGATTGTAGCTGTTTTGCGCTCCCGACCAAGCCTCCCGATGATGATTATTGCTTCTATTTCAGGCTAGGCGCTTGCGCTCGCTCGAAGCGGGGATTCCCATCGACTCGCGGTACTTGGCTACGGTGCGCCGGGCGACGACGATGCCGTTCTCGGCCAGCAGCGAGACCAGGCGAGCATCGGAGAGCGGGCGGCGCGCGGGCTCTTCGCTGATCAGCTTCTTGATCCGGGCGCGTATCGCCGTGCTGGCATGGGTGTCGCCCTCGCCGCCGACGTGGCTCGAGAAGAAGTACTTGAGCTCGAATACGCCGCGCGGCGTGTGGATGTACTTGTGGGTGGTCACCCGCGAGATGGTCGATTCATGCATGCCGACCGCCTCGGCGATATCGGCGAGGATCAATGGCCGCATGCCTTCCTCGCCGCGTTCGATGAAGTCGCGCTGGCGCAGCATGATCTCGCGCCCGACCTTGAGCAGGGTCTCGTTGCGGCTCGACAGGCTCTTCATCAGCCAGCGGGCCTCTTGCAGGTGCTGTTTGAGGAAGGTGTTGTCGTCGCTTTTGTCCGCCCGCCGGATCAGGTTGGCGTAATCGGCCTGGATCCGCACTCGCGGCAGCGCCTCGGGATTGAGCTCGACCTGCCAGCCGATGTGGCTGTAGTGGCGCAGGGCGAGGTCGGGGATCACGTACTCCTGGGTGCTGTTGGAAAAACGCTGGCCGGGATAGGGATCGAGCGTGCGGATCGTCGCGATCACCGCGTCCAGCTCGGCGTCGTTCAGGCCGAGGCGGCGCTTGAGCAGCTTCATGTCGCAGCCGGCCAGCGCGTCGAGGAACTGGCGTACCAGCCGGCGCGCCTGGGCGAGATGCGGCGTGCCGGCGGGCAGGGCGTCGAGCTGGAGCAACAGGCATTCCTGCAGGTCGCGGGCGAACACGCCGGTGGGCTCGAGCTGCTGGAGCTGGAACAGTACCGCTTCGACCTCGCCGGTATCGACGCTCTCAAGGCCCTGGGCGCGCAGCCCCTCGACCAGTTCGTCGAACGAGTCGCGGAGATAGCCGCTGTCGTCGAGTCCGTCGAGCAGGGTCTCGGCGATCTGGCGCTGACGGGCGTCGAGGTCGAGCAGGCCGGTCTGCCAGCTGAGCAGGTCGAACAGGGTTTCGCCCCGGGCATTGCGTTCGATGTCGACCGGCTCGCCGCCGCTGGGTCCGATCGCTCCCAGCGCGGCATCCGGGAAGGTATCGCTCCACTCGTTGTCGAGGACGAGTTCCGTGGGGATATCCGTGGCCCATTCGTCCTGGGCCTCGGGATCGCGGTGCTCCTCGTCGCTCGATTCCTGGTCGAAGAATTCCTCGTCGAGCTCGAGCATGGGATTGCTCTCGAGCGCCGTCTGGATCTCCTGGCGCAGATCCAGCGTCGACAGCTGCAGCAGCTGGATCGCTTGCTGTAGCTGTGGCGTCATCGTCAGCTGGGTGCCGACACGCAGCTGCAAGGAGGATTTCATCATCGTGGTGTCAGGGCATTCTCAATGGGATGCCTTAACGCTATACCGGCCTGACGAGGATGTGCAAGAACTAAAAGCGTTGTGGTTAGCAAGTTTCATGCCAGCTTGCTAAAACAGGGCTTTTCGTGCCTTGGGGCGGCGGCGGAGTGCCTGCCTCAAGGCATCAAAGGCGGAAGTCCTGGCCGAGATAGACGTCGCGCACATGCTGGTTGGCGAGGATCGCGCTGGCATCGCCTTCGGCGATGATCTTACCGTCGCCGACGATATAGGCATTGTCGCAGATGTCGAGCGTCTCACGCACGTTGTGGTCGGTGATCAGCACGCCGATGTTGCGGCTGCGCAGCTGGCGCACGATGCCTTTGATCTCGTTGACCGAGATCGGGTCGACCCCGGCGAATGGCTCATCGAGCAGGATGAACGCAGGCTCGGTGGCCAGGGCGCGGGCGATTTCGACGCGCCTGCGTTCGCCACCGGAGAGGCTCATGCCCTGGTTGTCGCGGATATGGCTGATGCTGAACTCTTCGAGCAGCTGGTCGAGGCGGGCACTGCGCCCCTTGTGGTCGAGGTCCTTGCGGGTCTCGAGGATAGCGAGGATGTTGTCGGCCACGCTCAGCTTGCGAAAGATCGAGGCTTCCTGGGGCAGGTAGCCGATGCCGGCGCGCGCACGCACGTGCATCGGCTTCTGGCTGAGATCAAGATCGTCGATGCTGACCCGGCCGGCGTCGGCCTGGATCAGGCCGACGATCATGTAAAACGATGTGGTCTTGCCGGCGCCGTTCGGGCCGAGCAGGCCGACGATCTCGCCCTGGCTGATCGACAGGCTGATGTCTTGGACCACCCGGCGCTTCTTGAAACTCTTGGCCAGGTGGGCGGCGTGCAGCGTTTTCATAGATCGCTCCGCTGATCCTTGGGGATTCGGCTGGTGAAAGGCGTGGGTCGGGTCAGTTGCTGCCGCCTTCGGGGGTAAGCGTCATGTTGACCCGGCCGCCGGCTTCGCCTCCCTGGGACTGCTGGCCGCCACGGGCATTGACCTGCCGCGAATCGAGGAAGTACTCGACGTAGGCACCGGTGAAGGTGTCGCCGCCGCGGTGCAGCTCGGCGTTGCCCAGCATCTCCACCCGCCGCTCGCCGGCGTGGTAGATCAGCGTGTCGCCCCAGCCGCGAACCAGCGATTCCTGAGGGCTCGGCTGCTGTTCGATATAGGCGCGCTGGCCGCTGGTGCCGGTCGCGCGCATGGTCGACAGGCCGCCGCTGGCGCCGCGCTGGAGTTCGACACGCTGTGCATCGAGCTTGAGGCTGCCCTGTTCGACATGCACGGTGCCGGTATAGACCGCGGTGCCGGCCTGATCGTCGATCGTCAGCTGGTCCGCGGAGATATGGATCGGCTGCTGGGCGTCGCTCTCCAGCGCCAGTACGGGCCCGGCGAGCAGCATGGCGAGCAGCGCGGTGGCGGCGGGGAGAGTGGGGATGAGCCGTCGTGGGGTCATGACCGGGTTCCTTGCTGTTCGCTTGTGATGTTCTGGTCGGCGGTCGACCACCGTGGGTATTCGATCGACAGCGCGGCTCAGCGATCGGGCAGCAGCGTACCGCTGACGTTGCCTTCGAGCAGCATGCGATCCTCGTTGATCCATGCCTGGAAGCGATCGCCACGGGTTCGCTGCTCACCCTGGAAGAAGCGCGATTCGCTGTCGCTCCACACCCGTGCGCTGTCGCGGTCGTATTCGAGCGTGTCGGTTTCGAGCCGCCAGAGATCATCGGGCTGCACGGCGCGTGCGTTGCCCGACAGCGTGATCCGATCGCCGCCGGGGCCGACCCGGCCGTGGTCGCCGGTGATTCGCCAGTGGCGCTCGTTTTCGTCGATCAGCCCGATCACCGGCGTGTCGGCGAGGCTGACGTCGCTGTCGCTGATATGGGTCACCCTTGGCGATTCGAGGGTCTGGTACGGGCGGCCCTGCTGGTCGAAACGCGTATAGACGACCTGCTCGAGATAGTAGTCCGGTTCGCCCTCGCTGCTGTCGGGCAGTGGGCCGGGCGAGAGCAGCTCGCCACGCTGGTCGATCAGCGCGAGCACCCCGCCGACCGCGAGCAGGATCATTACCAGCCACAAGCGGTTCGCGTTGCGTTTCAACCATGCCATGCCGAGTCGTGTCCTAGGGCGTGTGATCAAATCGGTGCGGTCCCAGCGCGCGCGGCGTTCGCCGCTGCGGCTTGAGAACCCAGGATCGAGCGGGAGTTCCGCCGTAGGGCCGCAGTATACGTCATGGTGCGGCCTGGCGCGGCAGTCGGTAGCCGGCGACTATCCCGGCCCATGCCCCGCGCGCCTCGAGCAGCAGTTCGCACAGTTCGCGTACCGCGCCCTGGCCGCCGCGTCGTTCGGTGACGTAGTCGGCGTGGACGCGCACGTATTCCGGGGCGTTGGCCACGCTGAGGCCGAGTCCCGCGGCCTGGATCGCGCCAAGGTCTGGGAGGTCGTCGCCGCAGTAGGCGCATTCGTCGAGCGTGATGCCGAGCCGCGAGGCCAGTTCGGTGAGCGCTCGGTGCTTGTCGTTGCGTCCCTGGAGCAGATGGGCAATGCCGAGCTCGCTGGCGCGTCTTGCGACCATCGGTGAATCGCGTCCGGTGATCAAGGCGATGTCGATGCCGTGCTCCAGCGCAAGCCTCAGGCCGAGGCCGTCCTGGGTGTCGAAGACCTTGGTTTCGCCGCCGTCGGAGTGATAGTGCACCGCACCGTCGGTGAGCACGCCATCGACGTCGAGCGCGAGCAGCCGCACCCTGGACGCGCGTTCGCCGAGGGAAGGAGAGTGTTGAGTCATTGCGGTGGGGTTCCTTTGCGAAGGAGGGACGCTTGGGCGTGTCGCCACGCCCTAGACCACGCCCCGGTTGAGCAGGTCCTGGACCTTCAGCGCGCCGACCAGGCGCCGCTCGGGATCGAGCACCGCGAGTGCGGTGATGTTGCGCTTTTCCATGATCCTGAGCGCCTCGGCGGCGAGCATCGATGGGGTCACGCTGATCGGGGTCGAGGTCATCACCTCCTCGATCGGCACGCTGTCGAGATCGATCCGGCGATCGAGGGTGCGGCGCAGGTCACCGTCGGTGTAGATGCCGAGCAGATGCCGTTCGGCGTCGACCACGCAGGTGAAGCCGAGCCCCTTCTCGGTGATCTCGAACAGCGTGTCGCGTACTGAATCTCCCGGCGAGACGCAAGGGATCTCCTCGCCTTCGTGCATCACGTCGGCGACGGTGAGCAGCAGTTGGCGGCCGAGGCTGCCGCCTGGGTGGGAGAGGGCGAAGTCCTCGATGCCGAAGCCGCGGGCCTCGAGCAGCGCGATCGCCAGCGCATCGCCAAGGGCGAGGGCGGCGGTGGTCGAAGAGGTCGGCGCGAGGTTGAGCGGGCAGGCTTCCTTTTCCACCCCGCCATCGAGAAAGGCGTCGGCGTGGCGGCCGAGGGTCGATGCGCGTCGACCCGAAAGCGCGATCACGACCACCCCCTTGCGCTTGAACAATGGCAAAAGCTCGGTGACCTCGCGGGTCTCGCCCGAGTGGGAGAGGGCGATCACCACGTCCCGCTCGGTAAGCATGCCGAGATCGCCGTGGCTGGCCTCGCCCGGATGGAGGAAGAACGCCGGGGTGCCGGTGCTCGCCAGGGTCGCCGCGAGCTTGCGGGCGATATGCCCGGACTTGCCCATGCCGGTCACCACCACCCGGCCCTGGCAGGCGAGCACCAGCTGGCAGGCGCGGTCGAAGCCAGCGTCGAGGCGCGGGACCAACGCCTCGACGGCATCGCGCTCGAGGGTCAGGGTGCGCCGGGCGCTGGCCCGGAAGTCGAAATCCAAGTCTTTGATCATGGTGCGGATTCTGGCCTGAGTGCACGCCGGCATCAAGAGCGCCGCGCGCGGCGGGCGCGAGTGGCGGCTTTAAGCATCGCAATCGGTGCGAGGAGTACACCGAACTTGATGTTAGGATACAATGTTCGATAATTTGGCGGCCGCATCGTAGCGGCGGTTGGGTGCTTTCCCCCGTCGTCGTCTTCGATGATACTCCGCTGCGTTCGAAGCTGCCGGTCGGCGCTTCGGTCAATTTGCAACGATGGGAGTGGCATGATCCGCTCGAATCTAATTGAAGTCGTCAACCTGAGTTTCTCCCGCGGCGATCGTGAGATCTTTCGCGGCGTCGACCTACAGGTACCGGCGGGCAAGGTGACCGCGATCATGGGGCCGAGCGGCACCGGCAAGACCACCTTGCTGAAGCTCATCGGTGGCCAGCTGGCGCCTGACGCGGGTCGGGTGAGCATCGCCGGACAGGACGTCCACCAGCTCTCCCGCCGGGCGCTGTTCGCGCTTCGCCGGCGGATGGGGATGCTGTTCCAGAGCGGCGCGCTGTTCTCGGACCTTTCGGTATTCGAGAACGTGGCTTTTCCGCTGCGGGTGCACACCGATCTGCCCGAGTCGATGATCCGCGACCAGGTATTGATCAAGCTCGAGGCGGTAGGCTTGCGCGGTGCCCGCGAATTGATGCCGTCCGAGCTCTCCGGTGGCATGACGCGTCGCGTGGCGCTTGCCCGCGCGATCGCGCTCGACCCGGAACTGATCATGTACGACGAGCCTTTCGTCGGCCAGGATCCGATTTCCAAAGGCGTGCTGGTCAAGCTGATCAAGGACTTGAACCGTGCTTTCGCGATGACCTCGGTGATCGTTTCCCACGATATCCAGGAGACCCTGTCGATCGCGGACTACGTCTACCTGATCGCCGATGGCAAGGTGATGGCCCACGGCACGCCTGCCCAGCTCGATACCGAGGCCGACCCGAAGGTCAGCCAGTTCATTCACGGCGAACCGGATGGACCGGTGCCGTTCCATTACCCGGCGGCACCCTTCGCCGACGAGCTGCTTGGTGCGGGGAGGCCGGCATGATCGATTGGTTGGCCGGTCTCGGCCGTAGCACACTCGATGTCGTCGGTGGCATCGGCCGCTCGGCGATCCTGCTGGTGCGCTCGCTGTTCGGCGTGCCCGGCGTCGAGGGGTTTCGCCTGTGGCTGCGCCAGATGCACTTCGTCGGCGTGCTGTCGCTGCCGATCATTCTGGTCTCGGCGCTGTTCATCGGCATGGTCATCGCGCTGCAGGGCTATATGATCCTGGTAGATTTCGGCGCCGACGCCGCGCTCGGCCAGATGGTGGCGCTTTCGCTCCTGCGTGAGCTCGCCCCGGTGGTCGCTGCGCTGCTGTTCGCCGGACGCGCCGGCTCCGCGCTGACTGCCGAGATCGGTCTGATGAAGGCGACCGAACAGCTCACCAGCATGGAGATGATCGGGGTCGACCCGCTGCGCCGGGTGATCGCGCCGAGGCTCTGGGCCGGTCTGGTCTCCCTGCCGCTGCTGGCGGTGATCTTCGCGGTGGTCGGGATCTACGGCGGCTACCTGGTGGGCGTCGAGTGGCTGGGCGTCTATCCCGGCTCCTATTGGGGCAACATGCAAGCGAATGTCGATTTCGTCCACGATGTACTCAACGGCGTGGTCAAGAGCGTGGTGTTCGGCCTGGTGGTGACCTGGATCGCGGTGTTCCAGGGTTATGATCTGGTGCCCACCTCCGAAGGTATCTCCCGTGCCACCACGCGCACGGTCGTCTATGGTTCACTCGCGGTGCTCGGGCTCGACTTCGTGCTCACCGCGCTGATGTTTGGAGACAGTTGATGAAGCAGCGCACCAGATTGATGGAGTGTGGCGTAGGCCTGTTCGTTCTCGCAGGCTTCCTCGGGCTGATCTATCTCGGTCTGCAGGTGAGCGGCATTACTCCGGGCCAGCGCGGCGAGACCTTCACGCTCCATGCCAACTTCGGTGACATCGGTGGCCTGCGCGCCAATTCGCGGGTCACCATGGCCGGAGTCACGGTGGGGCGGGTCACCGCCATCTCCCTCGACGATCAGTGGTTCGACGGCCACGTCACGATGGAGATCAGCGATGAGCTGCGTGACAAGCTCAGCACCGACAGCACCGCGGCGATCCTCACCTCGGGGCTGCTCGGTGAACAGTACGTCGGGCTCACCACCGGGGCCGACCCCGAGACGCTCAAGGATGGCGATACCATCCGCGACACCCAGCAGGCGCTGGTGCTCGAGAATCTGATTCAGCAGTTCATTTCCAACATGGGCAGCAGCGGCAGCTGAGTCCGGCGTCGGCGCCAGCGGATGGCGCCGGCGGTCACCCAGGCGCCGCGCCCGCGGCGTCCGCATCAGGAGCAATCGATGAAAGCGATAGTCAAATATTGCGCGCTGCTGACGATGGGGATGGCAATCGCCTTCGCTAGCGTCGCGCGCGCCGATCAGCCGGCGGACATCGTCACTCGCAGCATCAATCAGCTGCAGCAGGAGACCCAAGGGCGCAGCGCCGAGTTCCAGCAGAACCCGAATGAGCTGCGCACCCTGCTCGAACGCCAGCTGCTGCCGATCGCGGATTTCCCCTACATCTCCGCGATGGTGATGGGGCGCTACTATCAGGCGGCCTCGACCGAACAGCGCCAGCGCTTCGCGTCGACGTTCCAGGAGTCCACGCTCGACACCCTCACCCGCGGCCTGCTGACCTTCGATTATGAAGAGCTCGAGGTGAGCAGTGCCCAGCAGGCGCAGCGCTACGACGACCAGGCCAACGTCAGCCTCGAGGTGCGCGGCACCGATGGCAAGCGTTATCCGGTCTCGTTCACCATGCGTGAGCGCAACGGCGATTGGAAAGTGATCAACGTGATCGTCAACGGCATCAATCTTGGGCTGACTTTCCGCAACCAGTTCGACCAGGCGATGCGCGAGCACAATCGTGATTTCGACGCGGTCATCCAGGCCTGGGATCCGAGTGCCGCGGTGGAAGAGATCCAGAGCTCGGACGGCTCGGACGATGCGAATGGCTGAGCTTTTGATCGAAAGCGAGGACGTCACGCTGCGCGCCGAGGGCGACACGCTTGTCGTTCAGGGACGTCCCGGGTTCGACAGCGCCGCTCGGCTCGCCGAGGCCGGGCGTGCCTGGCTCGGCAAGGTCGGGCACGGTAAGGCGGGGCAGGGCGGGGCAGCGCAGGACAAGGTGCGCTTCGACGTCAATGGCGTCGAGATATCCAATAGCGCGGTGCTTTGCGTGCTGTTGGAGTGGCTGCGTACCGCGCGGCAAAGGGGTCTCGAGGTCGAGGCGATCGAGCTGCCGGCGCGGATGCGCGATCTGGTCGAGTTTTCCGGTCTCACTCCGGTGCTCGCCACCAGCGCCGAGCATCTCTCCACTTCCGCCTGAGCCACGCTTGGCCTGCCAATCTTGGCCCGCCCCTTTCAGTCGATGCCCTGCGCCGTTTAATATGGTGCCCCTTTGAATTCTTCGGCAGCCGGTTCGCTCCAGGGTGAACCGGCTGCCCCCCGTTTTCCAGCACCCGCCCGGCGTCATCGGCCGGTGCCAGGCGTTATGAGAGGAGTGATATCGACCATGCAACCCCAAGAGGTGAAGGCACGGCTCGAATCCCGGATCGACGACTGCGAGTTTCACATCCAGGGCGAAGGCTGCAACTTTCAGGTGACCGCGATCAGCGAGCGTTTCGAGGGGCTCACCCCGGTCAAGCGCCAGCAGCTGATCTACGCCGCGCTCGGTGACGAGATCGCCAGTGGCGAACTCCACGCGGTGAGCATCCGCACCTACACGCCCGAGCAGTGGGCGCAAAACACCGCCGTCACTTCACGCTGACGCCTTCGGAACCCGCGAATGGACAAACTGATCATCACCGGCGGCGCGCCGCTCAGTGGCGAGGTATGGGCCTCCGGTGCGAAGAATTCGGCGCTGCCGATCCTTGCCGCCACCCTGTTGACCACCGATCGAATCACGATCAGCAATCTGCCTCATCTCCAGGACATCACCACGACGCTCGAGCTGCTCGGGCGGATGGGTATCGAGTGCGTGATGGAGGAGAAGATGAGCCTCCAGCTCGGCGGCCGTGTACGTGACTGCCACGCTCCCTATGATCTGGTCAAGAAGATGCGCGCCTCGATCCTGGTGCTTGGCCCGCTGGTCGCGCGCTACGGCAGCGCCGACGTCTCGCTGCCGGGCGGATGCGCCATCGGCAGCCGCCCGGTCGACCTGCACCTGCGCGGGCTCGAGGCGATGGGCGCAGAAATCTCGGTCGAGAACGGCTATATCCGTGCCCGTGCCCCTGAGGGGCTGAAAGGCGCGCACATCGTCCTCGACGTGGTGACCGTCACCGGCACCGAGAACCTGATGATGGCCGCATGCCTGGCCAAGGGCCGCACGGTGCTCGAGAACGCTGCCCGCGAGCCCGAGGTGGTCGATCTTGCCGACTGCCTGATCGCGATGGGGGCGCGGATCAGCGGCCAGGGCAGCGGTACGATCACCATCGATGGTGTCGATGAGCTGCATGGCTGCCATTTCTCGGTGATGCCCGATCGGATCGAGACCGGCACCTTCCTGGTCGCCGCCGCCGCCTCGCGTGGGCGAGTACGGGTGCGCAACGCCCGGGCCGATACGCTGGAAGCGGTGCTGATCAAGCTCGAGGAAGCCGGTGCCGAGATCGATGTCGGCACCAACTGGATCTCGCTCGACATGCATGGGCGCCGCCCGCGTGCGGTCAGCCTGCGCACCGCGCCCTATCCCGCCTTCCCCACCGACATGCAGGCGCAGTTCGTGGCGATGAACGCGGTGGCCGAAGGCAGTTCGCGCGTGATCGAGACGATCTTCGAGAACCGTTTCATGCACGTGCAGGAGCTCTGCCGGATGGGAGCGCGGATCGCTCTCGAGGGCAATACCGCGATCATCGAGGGCGTCGAGCGGTTCTCCGGGGCGCCAGTGATGGCCACCGACCTTCGCGCTTCGGCGAGCCTGGTGATCGCCGCGCTCGCAGCGGTCGGCGACACCGTGGTCGACCGGATCTACCATATCGATCGTGGCTATGAGTGCATCGAGGAGAAGCTGCAGCTGCTCGGGGCCAAGATTCGCCGCGTGCCGGGCTAGGGCGCGGGTGTGCGGGTATCGCCACGGGTGGTGATGCCGCCGGCCGGTCAGCGCGTGTTCTCTCCCTGCCGTCACTGTTCGCCAAGTCGGAACCATTTGAAGTCATGAGTAAGCCTTTGATCATCGCGCTCTCCAAGGGGCGCATTCTCCAGGAGACGCTGCCGCTGCTGGCGGAGGCGGGGATCGAACCGCTGGAAGACCTCGGCGGCAGCCGCAAGCTGCTGTTCGACACCAGCGTCGACGGCGTCAAACTGATCGTGATTCGCGCCACCGATGTGCCGACCTACGTCCAGCTCGGCGCCGCCGACCTTGGCGTCGCCGGCAAGGACGTGCTGCTCGAGCACGGCGCCAAGGGGCTCTACGAACCGCTCGATCTCGAGATCTCGCGCTGCCGGCTGATGACCGCCGGCGTCGCCGGGGCGCTGCCCGAACACGCTCGGCGCCGGGTGGCGACCAAGTTCGTCAACATCGCCAAGCGCTACTATGCCTCCCAAGGCATCCAGGCCGAGGTGATCAAGCTGTATGGGGCGATGGAGCTCGCGCCGCTGATGAATCTCGCCGACGAGATCGTCGATATCGTCGACACCGGCAATACCCTGCGTGCCAACGGCATGGAGCCGCGTGAGCTGATCAGCGAAATCAGCACCCGGCTGGTGGTCAACAAGGCGTCGATGACCATGCACCACCAGCGCCTCAAGCCCTTGGTCGCCCGGCTGCGCGCCGCGGTCGAGGCGCGGCGCGTCGACCAGGAGGCCAGATCATGAGTGAAATGCCAAGCTCCGCCGCACCGCTGGCGCGGCTCTCCAGCCGTGACGCGGATTTCGATGCCCGTCTCGATGCCTTGCTCGCTTGGGAAGGCGTCTCCGACGCCGAGGTTCAGACGCGGGTCGACGAGATCATTCGCGCGGTGAGACGCGAGGGTGACCTTGCGCTGCTCGACTGCACCCGCCGTTTCGATCGCCTGGACGTCGCGTCGATGGCCGAGCTGACGCTCGAGGCCCCGCGCCTCGCCGCCGCCTTCGCAGGGCTGCCGGATGAGCAGCGCGAGGCGCTCGAAGCCGCGGCCGGTCGGATCGAGGCCTATCACCAGCGCCAGCGTGGCGAGTCCTGGCAGTACCAGGAAGCCGACGGCACCGTGCTCGGCCAGAAGGTCACGCCGCTCGATCGGGTGGGCGTCTATGTGCCCGGCGGTAAGGCCGCCTATCCCTCCTCGGTGCTGATGAACGTGATCCCCGCCCGGGTCGCTGGTGTCGGCGAGGTGGTGATGGTGGTGCCGACTCCCGATGGGGCGGTCAACGAACTGGTGCTCGCCGCCGCCCATGTCGCCGGCGTCGAGCGGGTCTTCACCATTGGCGGCGCCCAGGCGGTGGCGGCGCTTGCCTACGGCACCGAGAGCGTGCCGCGGGTCGATAAGATCGTCGGTCCCGGCAACATCTACGTCGCCACCGCCAAGCGCGCGGTGTTCGGTCAGGTCGGCATCGACATGATCGCCGGACCCTCGGAGATACTGGTGGTGTCCGACGGCGGCACCGATCCGGACTGGCTGGCGATGGATCTTTTCTCCCAGGCCGAGCACGACGAGCAGGCCCAGGCGATTCTGATCAGCTGGGATCGCGCCCACCTCGACGAGGTGGAGGCGAGCATCTCGCGCCAGCTGCCGGGAATGGAGCGCCGCACGATCATCGAAGCCTCGCTCGGTCAGCGCGGTGCGTTGATCGAGGTCGCGGACGAAGCCGAGGCGCTGGCCCTGGTCAACCGCATCGCCCCTGAGCACCTGGAGCTCTCGGTGGCCGAGCCCGAACGGCTGCTCGATGGCGTACGCCATGCCGGTGCCATTTTCATGGGGCGCTATACCGCGGAGGTGCTGGGAGACTACTGTGCCGGGCCGAACCACGTGCTGCCCACTTCGGGTACCGCGCGTTTTTCGTCGCCGCTTGGGGTCTATGACTTCCAGAAGCGCTCCTCGATCATCCACTGCACCGCTGAAGGAGCGAACGCCCTAGGGCCGATCGCCTCGATCCTGGCGCGGGGCGAGTCGCTGACCGCGCATGCGAGAGCGGCGGAGAATCGAATCAAGCGCTAGGGCGTGTTAACACGCCCTGGAGCGATCATTGGTTCGAACGAGAAGGGCGCGCGTCGAAAGATGCGCGCCCTTCTCGTCGTGGACGCTGGTGCCCGGCGCCAGGTCGTGCGAAGCCCTTTGCCGCCCCCGCGGCCCGCTAGGGGTGGGCGGGAGGGGCGTTCTGTTCGCCGCTGTCGTTGGACTGCAGCGGGTTGAAGATGGTCGGCAGGTTGGGCGGGCGCACGCCGACGGTGATGCGTGCCTCGAGGCGGCGACCTCCGCGATCGAGAATCAGCGCGATGATGGTGCCGGGGTGCGCATCGGCGATCTCGTTGATCGCGGCATTAGGGTCGAGCAGCGGCGCACCGTCGATCTCGAGAATGCGATCTCCCACCCGTACTCCCGCGCTTGCGGCGGGTCCGTTGGGCACTACGCTGGTCACCACGACGCTGCCCGGGGTGTTGAAGTTGAGCGAGCGGGCCAGCGGCATCTCCTGCTGCGCCTCGATCCCGAGCCAGCCGCGCACCACCTGTCCCTGGGTGACGATATCCTCCAGCACGCTGCGCGCGACGTTGGTGGGAATCGCGAAGCCGATGCCTTGCGAGCCGCCTGAGCGGGAGAATATCGCGGTGTTGATCCCGATCAGCGCGCCTTCGGCATTGACCAGTGCGCCGCCCGAGTTGCCTGGGTTGATCGAGGCATCGGTCTGGATGAAGTTCTCGTAGGCGCTGAGGCCCAGGCGCGCGCGGCCGACTGCGCTGATGATTCCGCTGGTCACGGTCTGGCCGACGTTGAAGGGATTGCCGATCGCAAGCGCGATATCGCCGGTGCGAATATGGGTCGAGTCGGCCAGCGTGATGGCCGGCAGGTTGTCCAGGGATATCTTGAGCACCGCCAGGTCGGTATCTGGGTCGGTGCCGACCACGCTTGCGGTGGTGGTGCGGCCGTCGGCGAGCGTCACCTCGATTTCATCGGCGGAGCGGATCACATGATTGTTGGTGAGGATGTAGCCCTCGGCGCTGACGATCACCCCGGAGCCGAGATTGATCGGCTGCTCGGTGGCGTTGGTCGGTGGGCGGCGAAACTGCCGGTAGAACGGGTCGTTCATCAGCGGCGTCTCTTCGCCGCTGAGCTGCTTCATCGATGAGACGGTGACCACCGCGGGCGCGGCGCGAGCGACCGCATCGGCGTAGCCCGCCGGGCCGTTCGGGGCGGCCGGTGCCTGAATCGTGGCGGGTACCTGGGGTATGGCGCGGTCACGGCTGCCGATCAATTGTGGAACGTGGTCGACCAGCAGCAGTGCGAGCAGCACGCCACAAATGGCTGGCCAGATCAGCGGGGCCAGGAATCGACGCATGGCGGTTTCCTAGATCGGTCGCTCGGCGCTGCCGGGCGACGGGTGGGTAAGGCGGTATGCTGGCGAGGTTACGCCTTGATCGCCGCGGCCAACATGGTAGCGTCGACGGCGACAAAATCCACCAGTGGAGAAGACCCAATGGCCGACCGCGATGCGATGATCGAGGCGATGAGCCGCGAGCTCGCCGCCGATCGTTTCAAGGACTACACCCTCAACGGCCTGCAGGTCGAGGGCAAGAGCGAGATAAAACGGGTGATGAGCGGCGTCACTGCCTGCCAGGCGCTGCTCGACCAGGCGGTGGAGTGGGAGGCCGATCTTCTCCTGGTCCACCATGGTTACTTCTGGAAGAGCGAGCCGGTCGGGGTGGTTGGGATCAAGCGCCAGCGGCTCGCCACCCTGCTCGAGCATCGGATCAATCTGGTCGCCTGGCATCTGCCCCTCGACGCCCACCCTCGGCTTGGCAACAACGCGCTGCTCGGCGAGCGGATGGGCTGGCGGGTGGAGCGGGCGCTGGACGGCGAGCTCGGTACCGGACTGCTCTACTCAGGACGCGCGGAGCGGATCCTCGATCACTGCGGCTTCGCCGCACAGCTCGAGCAGCGCCTCGGCCGCGCGCCGCTGGTGATCCAGGGGCACGATCGGCCGCTCGAGCGGATCTGCTGGTGCACCGGGGGTGCCCAGGACATGATCGAGGCCGCCCATGGTGGCGGTGCCGACGCTTTCGTTTCCGGGGAGATTTCCGAGCGCACCACCCACCTGGCTCGCGAACTGGGCATCAGCTACTTCGCCGCCGGCCATCACGCCACCGAGCGCGATGGGGTCAGGGCGCTGGGTGAGTGGCTCGCCTCGGGTTTCGACATCGAGCATCGCTTCGTCGATATCGACAATCCGGTCTGAGCGCGCGGGGCGAGCGAGCGTCAAAGCCCTAGAGCGCACGCCACATGTAGCATGCGCCGCTCGGATAGCCCTCGAGGCGCTCGGCGATCGTGGCGCTGAGAGGGTCGAGCGGCCGGTAGCCATGGCGCTGCCAATAGCGCTGCGCGCCCTGGACCGCGATCAGCGAGGAGCGCTCAAGGCCCTCGGCGCGGCCGAACGCCAGCGCGGCGTCGACCAGGCGTTCGCCGATGCCTTGGCCTCTCGCCCCCGGGGCGATCGCCAGGTCATGGATGTAGAGCGTGTCGGCAGCGAGCGGCAGGCCCTCGCAGCGAGCGTCCAGCGCGGGCGGCGCGTCGAAGCGCCATGGCAGGGTGAACAGGTAGGCGAGCGCCTGGCCGTCGCGCTCGGCGATCCAGCAGCTCCGCGCGGCGGCGGCGCGCTTGCTTTCGAGCGTCGCCCGGGACTCAGGCTCGAGTTCGTGATAGCAGGCCGCCTGCAGCGCGAGTACTGCGGGCAGGTCCGCTTCCCGCATCAGGCGCAGCAGTGCAGGTGGCGACATCGGCCGGATCAGTAGCGCGGCGGTGGGTTGATGCCTTCGGCCTCTTCGTCCGTGCGCTTGATGCCGTAGTCTTCGGCGAGCGTGCCCTTGGCGTCGGCATAGTCGCGCGGCACCGCCAGGCTTGCCGCTTCTTCCTCTTCGACCTCCTCGAGGCTGCGCCGGCCGGAGAGCAGGCCGAGGCGACGCTTGACCCCGCCGTCGTCGGCCAGTCGCTCGGCTTCTCCGGCGAGTTCGCTGGTCAGTTCGCGGGTCTGGCGCTGGAGGCCGTCGGCGAGCTCGCTCATGCGGGCGAAGTGGGCATTGAGACTGGTGCGCAGCTGGCGGATCTCGGCATCGCGCTCCGCCAGCCGTCGCTCGGCGCTGCGTCCCGACGCTCCGCCGGCGAAGAACCGATAGCCGATCGCACCGATGATGACGCCGACCAGCAGGCAGACGGTTCCAAGTACCCAGATGTTGTCGCTCATCGCACTCCTGCTCCTCAATCGTGGCGAACGCCCGGGCGCCCGAGCAGAGGGGCCGCGGAACGTCCCTGTCCGTGGTCGACCATGGCCGGCAGATGAGTTTTCAACGGCCTGCCGACGGTGGCGCCCATTATAGGCGGTTAGGTCGCGGCAGGGTCAACGCACCGCGGGACGCTGGCGGGTGGCCGGGCTTTGGTCGAGAGCCGGCGGGGCTTATACTGTTGCGCCTACATCATGACGACCCCAGGGGCGACAAGAGAAGACATGGTCACCACCAGCTCACGGCCGTTTGATCAGCGCTCGCCAATGGCGCGCTATCGCCAGGACCTCGAACGCGAGGACTTCCAGTACGACGCCGCCCAGGAACGGGCGGTGGGGCACTTGCAGCGCCTCTTCGATGAGCTGGTGGCGACCCCGCGCGAGCGGCTCAAGCCAGGGCGTCCGCCCGCCGCGGTGAAGTCCAAGGTGGCCGGGTTCTTCTCCCGCTCGAAACCGGCCACGGAGCAGCGCGCGCCGCTGCTGCCGGGCATCCGCGGGCTGTACTTCTGGGGCGGGGTGGGGCGTGGCAAGACCTATCTGGTCGATACGTTCCACGACAGCCTGCCGTTCAGCGACAAGATGCGCACCCACTTCAACCGTTTCATGCAGCGGGTGCACCAGGAGCTCGATCACTTCAAGGGTGAGAAGAACCCGCTCAAGCGGGTGGCGGCGAAGCTCGCCTCGGAGGCCCGGGTGATCTGCTTCGACGAGTTCTACGTCAAGGACATCACTGATGCGATGATCCTCGGCAACCTGCTCGAGGCGCTGTTCGAGGAGGGGGTGGTGCTGGTCGCCACCTCCAACATCGTGCCCGACCGGCTGTACGAGAACGGGCTGCAGCGCGCCCGCTTCCTGCCTGCGATCGAGCTGCTCAACCAGCACTGCGAGGTGGTCAATGTCGATTCCGGCATCGATTACCGGCTGCGCGCGCTCGAGCAGCTCGACCTGTTCCATGCCCCCGACGACGAGGCGGCGGAGCGCACCCTGGCCGAGACCTTCGCCAAGGTCGCCGGTGAGGAAGGCGAGGGCGATGTGGACATCCGCATCAACAACCGTACGCTCACCGCCAAGCGCGAGCATGAAGGGGTGATCTGGTTCGATTTCTCGATGCTCTGCGACGGTCCGCGCAGCCAGAACGACTACATCGAGCTGTCGCGGCGCTATCACACCGTGCTGCTGTCGCACGTACCCTGTCTCGGTGGCGAGAAGCAGGACCAGGCGCGGCGATTCATCAACCTGGTCGACGAGTTCTATGACCGTGCGGTGAAGATGGTGATGACGCTGGAGACCGGCATCGAGTCGCTCTACCAGGGTGGCGATCTCTCTTTCGAGTTCCAGCGTACCCTGTCCCGACTGCAAGAGATGCGCTCGCGGGAATTCCTTTCGCTGCCGCACAAGCCCTGAGGCCTGGGGCGTGGAGAAAAACCTCGCCAGGGGGTTAACTCCGCTTGCGCGTGCCTGTACAATGCGCGCTCGCTCGAATGTTGTCCGTCGCCCGTGGCGTGGACAACCAAGAAAAATAGGGACTGGCATTCTTGCGTCGCCCAGCGCGGCTCTCGATGCCCGACTAAGGTAAATCTGATGAAAACGTTCAGCGCTACACCGCAGACCGTTCAGCGCGACTGGTACGTCGTCGACGCGACCAACAAGACCCTCGGCCGTCTCGCGACAGAGCTGGCTCGTCGCCTGCGCGGCAAGCACAAGGCCGAGTACACCCCGCACGTCGACACCGGCGACTACATCGTCGTGATCAACGCCGACAAGGTGCGTGTGACCGGCAACAAGACGACCGACAAGCGCTACTATCGCCACACCGGTTACCCGGGTGGTCTGCGCTCCATGACCTTCGAACAGATGATCGGTCACGCTCCCGAGCGTGTCATCGAGATCGCGGTCAAGGGCATGCTGCCGAAAGGTCCGCTGGGCCGCGCGATGCACAAGAAGCTTCGGGTCTACCCGGGCGCCGAGCATCCGCACGCCGCACAGCAGCCCAAAGAACTGAACATCTGAATCGAGGGATAGAGCACATGGCACAGTACTACGGCACCGGACGTCGCAAGACCTCCACCGCGCGCGTATTCATCAAGCCGGGCACCGGCAAGATCACCGTCAACCAGCGCGAACTGAGCGAGTACTTCGGTCGTCCGACCGCTCGCCTGGTGGTTCGTCAGCCGCTCGAGCTGACCCAGACCACCGAGCAGTTCGACATCTACGTCACCGTCGCTGGTGGTGGCGCGTCTTCCCAGGCGGGCGCCATTCGTCACGGCATCACTCGTGCGCTGCTGGACTACAACGAAGAGCTGCGTTCGCAGCTGCGTGCGGCAGGCTACGTTACCCGCGATGCGCGTAAGGTCGAGCGTAAGAAGGTCGGTCTGCGCAAGGCGCGTCGTCGCCCGCAGTTCTCCAAGCGTTGATCCCCGTATCGGGTGGGCGCTCGCCGTCCGCTCGATGCGTTCTACGATCGCCCGGACCCCTCAGGGGGCCGGGCGATCGCGTTGAATGGCCTGTGTCGGCGCGCCTCTCACCCGCAGCAGCGGTGAGCGTGCTATCATCTGCCCTCGCTTAGATCAAGGAGTGTTCCATGGGAGTCGTAGCCAAGCGGTCCTCGATGACTTTCTACTCGGGTCGTGACGATCATTACAGTCACCGTGTACGCATCGTACTCGCCGAGAAAGGCGTCTCGGTCGATATCACCGAGGTCGACGAGGACAATCATCCCGAGGAGCTGATCGACCAGAATCCCTACAATAGCGTACCGACGCTGATCGACCGCGAGCTGGTGCTCTACGAGTCGAAGGTGATGATGGAGTATCTCGACGAGCGCTTCCCGCACCCGCCGCTGCTGCCGGTCTACCCGGTCGCGCGCGCGCAGAGCCGGCTGTGGATGTACCGGATCGAGCGCGAATGGTGCCCGATGGTCGATGCGATCGTATCGGCGGGATCGTCGAAGAAGGAAGTCGAACAGGCGCGCAAATCTCTGCGCGAAAGTCTGATCGGTATCGCGCCGATCTTCGATGACATGGCGTTTTTCATGAGCGAGGAGTTCTCGCTGGTGGACTGCTGCATCGCACCGATCCTGTGGCGACTGCCGAGCCTGGGCGTTGAGCTGCCGGAGAAGCAGGTCAAGCCGCTGCTCGGCTACATGGAGCGGTTGTTCAATCGCGATGCGTTCCGTGACTCGCTGCTCGAAGCCGAACGCGAACTGCGTCGCTGAGGTGCGGCGTTTCCCGCCCGGTCGGGAGATTGACGGCGGATGCCGTTGCCATACATTGGAACGAAGCGCGAAACGCTTCAGGAGTGATATTCGATGCTCTCGAGTCGACCCTATCTGACCCGCGCGCTCTACGACTGGCTGCTCGACAATGACCATACCCCCTACATCGTGGTCGATGCGATGCAGGAGCACGTCGTAGTGCCGAAGCAGTTCGTCCAGAACGGCCAGATCGTCCTCAACATCGCACCGACCGCAGTACGCGATCTGCGAATCGAGAATGAGATGATCAGCTTCAATGCCCGCTTCGGTGGTGAGCCGATGGAAGTCTGGGTGCCGATCGACGCGCTGGTGGCGATCTACTCGCGGGAGAGTGGGGCGGGGATGGTCTTTGGCCACGAGCCGGTGCTGCCGCAGCCGGAGGATGAAGAAAATGGCGCCAAGCTCGAGAGCGTGCCCAACGAAGGCCGCGCCGAGCACGAAGAGAACCATGCGCCAGGAGGGGATGACGATCGCCCCGAGCGCAAGCGACCTTCGCTGCGGGTGATCAAGTAGGTCTTGATCCGAGCGGTTGGGTACGGATGAAAAAGCGAAAAAAGGAGGCCTCGGGCCTCCTTTTTTCATGACTGCGCGGGTCAGGTCGGGCGGCTTACGCCCAGGGCTGTCGCGTGGGAGCGGGCAGGTTCACTGCACGAACTCGAAGACCTTGACCACCGAGCGCACGCCGGCGACCCGGCCTGCGATGTTGACCAGGTTGTCCGCTTCATAGGGGCGAATCAGGCCCATCATGTAGACCACACCGTTTTCAGTGATGACGTGCAGCCGGCTCGAGTCGATCGCACTCGCAGTCCTGAGGCTCGAGACTACCCGCGTGGTGATCCAGGTGTCCTGCATGCGCTGCCAGGGCGAGGTGTTGGCGCCCACGACCAGTGCGTTGTGGACGGCGCGGGCGCCTTGGGCCGCTTGGGCTTGCTGTTCGGCCTGGGCCCTGAACTCCTGGTTCGGTACTTGGCCTGTGAGCAGCACATAGCCGTTGAAGCTATCGACGTTGATATGGGCCTGGGCGAATCCCGGCGTTTGGCTGAGCTGCTGATAGAGCGAGCGTGCCAGGTCGGCGTCGCTGCGCGCTGTCTCTGCGCTGCGTGTAGTGGCGGGGGCGGCGGTCGCGCTCGCACTGGTGCCACCGGAACCGGTACTGCAGCCGGTGGCCAGCAGAACGGCTGCGATCAGGAGAAGGGGAAGACGCTTGTTGCTCATCGGGCTCTCTCTCGTTCTCTCGTCTCAGGAAGCATCCAGCCGGAGGGTGAACCGGCTGCTCATCGCAGCGCCAGGGGCGCGGCATCGTGTCGTACGGTCGTCAGTCGGCGGTGCCGAACAGCTGATGGTCGATCAGGTCGCACAGGCAGTGGATCACCAGCAGGTGAACCTCCTGGATGCGTGCCGTCGAGGTCGCCGGTACGCGGATCTCGCAGTCTTCCTGGCCCAGCAGCGAGACCATGTCGCCGCCGTCGCGACCGCTGAGCGCGACCACGGTCATTTCGCGATCATGCGCGGCCTGGATCGCTTGGATCACGTTGGCCGAATTGCCGCTGGTGGAGATCGCCAGCAGCACGTCGCCGGGCTGGCCGAGCGCGCGGATCTGCTTGGAAAACACGTCGTTGAAGCTGTAGTCGTTGGCGATCGAGGTCAGCGTCGAGGTGTCCGTGGTCAAGGCCAGCGCGGGCAGGCTTGGTCGCTCACGCTCGAAGCGGTTGAGCAGTTCGGAGGAAAAGTGCTGGCTATCACCCGCGCTGCCACCGTTGCCGCAGGCGAGGATCTTGCCGTCATTGATCAGGCACTGGACCATCATCTGGCTTGCGGCCTCGATGAATGGAGGCAGCACTTCGCTCGCATAGGTCTTGGCGTCGATGCTGGCATTGAAGTGGTCGAGGATGCGTGATTGGAAATCCATGGTCACTCTAGATGCTTGGAGGTCGGGGCGTGCGGTGCAAAAAGACTCGGAGCGAGATGCTCGTCAGCCGTCGAAGGCGGCTTTGATCCAATCGAAACGTAGCGCATCGGGAGCGCGCCCGGTGATGCCGACCACGTCGAAACGGCAGGCACATGATAGCCGGTTGCGCTGCAGATAGACACGCGCCGCCAGCCTCAGCCGGCGGCGCTTGGGCTCGGTGATGCTTTCCAGCGCCGAGCCGAACCTGGTACTGCGGCGATGGCGTACCTCGACGAATACCAGCACGTCGCCATCGCGCATCACCAAGTCGATTTCCCCGCCGCGCGCGTGCTGATTGCGGGCTACCTCGACCAGCCCCGCGCGGACCAAGTGGGCGGCGGCGAGGGCCTCCATCTGCAGGCCATCCGCGCGCCGGTTGGTGCTGGTCACGGCGCTGCCGGCGAGCCGTTGCGGAACACCGCCCAAGGCAGCTGGCGCTCGAAACGGCGGTCCTGGCTCAGCCGCAGCAGGCCGGTCGCGCCCTGGGTCTCGCTGCTCGGTAGCGCCTGGTAGAGCGGCAGGCGGCGAGCCAGCTCGAATGCATCGACGCCCATCGCGTTGATCTTGAGCATGCTGGGGGATATCTCCTCGTCGCTGCTGAGTCGGCGATAGACATCGGCATAAGGCAGGCTATCGACCCCACCCAGTTCGGGTAGTTCCCACGGAATGGTCGGGAACATCACGCCGTTCAGGTCGTTGTCCTCGTTCGGCGCCGGCTGGCCGGCGTAGACGTGGGAGGTGGCGTAGATCGGCAGGTCCTGAACACCGTAGTACTGCAGATTGGGAGAGATCTGGCGGGCGTAGGGCGGCAAGGCGAGGACGAACAGCATGTCCGGGGTGCCGGCCCGCATCAGCTGGCTGACCGTTTGCGATACAGGGGCGCCGGGGTCGTAGAGCGAGACGTTGAGCACGCTGTTGCCACGCGCCTGCCATTGCTGGCGGAAGGCTTCGAGCACGCGTGAGCCCCAGTCGTTGTTCGGGACCATCACGTCGGCACTGCGGCGGCCGTCGTTGGCCGCGCGTGTCGCTACCTGGCGGGCCTCGTCCTCGGCGGAAAGCCCATACTGGTAGAGCCCCTGCGCCTGGTTGCTGGCGGAGTTGCCGTAGTTGAGCGCGAGGGTCGGCAGCGGCACTTGGCTGCGCTGTTCGAGCTGGGTCACCTGTTCCTTGTCGAGCGGCCCGATCACCACCTGCGCGCCGGCGCTCGAGGCCTGGGCATACAGGGCGTCGATATTGCCGGCGCTCGAATCGATGAAGTCCAGTTGAGGCGCGCTTTGCCCTGCGTCGGCCAGGCTCTGGCGCGCCACCTCCATGCCATGGCGGATCGCGTTGGCGACGGTGGAGAGCGAGCCGCTCTGGGGCAGCAGTACCGCGATCCGGCTCACCGCCTGGTCCTGCAGGCCACGCAGCGCGGTGAGTTCGGAGGGCGGATTGCGCGAGGCGGGGTGGGCCGGGTAGGCCGAGCGCCAGTTGTCGATCTGGGCGGCGAACGCGCTGGGATCGCCTGAAGACTGCAGCCGCAGCTGTGCAAGGGTCAGCCAGCCATCCGAGAGCGCGTCCGGATTGGGCAGGCGTTCGAGCTCGGCGGCGTTAAGCTGTGCCAGCTCGCTCCACACGTCGTTGTTGTAGCGCGGATCGTCGCCGCTGTTGCGCTGGGCCTGGAGCAGCATCGAGACCGCCTGGAGGTGGTCGCCCAGCGCGCCATAGGCCAGGCCGCGCGCGGCCTGGAGCCGCTGGCGCTGGGAGTCGTCCAGGCGGGTGCCGTCATCGAGCGTCGCGGTGGCCTCGAGCGCGGTGCGTCCGTCGTTCTGGCGCAGCGCCACTTCCGCAGTGAGCAGCGCCCAGCGCACCCTGCCGGCGTCCGACAGGGTGCGTGGGTCGATGTTGTTCAAAATCCCGAGCGCCTGCGCGTCGCTGCCGCCGCGTGCTAGGATGTCGGCCGCCTGCAGGCGGCTCAGCGCGGCCTCTTCGCCCTGCTGTTGCTGGGCCTGGTCGAGCAGCGCGTCGGAAGAGGGTTCGCGGGTGAGGGAGGGGCCTCCGGCGCAGCCGCCGAGGATCACCGCGGTGAGGGTGAGGCCTGACAGCCGCTGCAGCGCGTCACGCATGTTCGTATCGCTCCTTGATCGTGGTCATGAAGGTGGCGGGGCCCGGGTCTCGTCTCCTGCCCGAATCACTCGCCGGCGCCCTTCCGACGCCGACCGTCTGCGCACAAACGTAGCAGTTGATCGCGGCGGTTGGCGAGGTGCGCGGGCTTAACTCTATGCCCGCCGAGGGGCATGACTCTCCTCGGCGTTCAACCCTTGGGGTGTGTCGGAACCAAGGCGCCGGTCGCGCTGCCGGCGGCATGCTCGCGAGGCGCGACGAGCGCCTCGTTCCCATCACACCCTGGACAAGCGGAGCGCCCCATGGCCGAGACTTCCGATTCCATCGTACACACCGCCACTGGCTCGCACGGGGCGGGGGCATTGTACGTGGTCGCTACCCCGATTGGTAACCTGGATGACATCTCCGCAAGGGCGGTGGCGACACTCAAGATGGTCGATCTGATCGCCGCCGAGGACACGCGGCACAGCGCGCGCCTGCTCGCCCATCTCGGGGTTCGCGCACCGCTGCTCTCACTGCATGACCACAACGAGCGCGCACGCGCCGAGCAGCTCGGCGAACGGATCGCACGCGGCGAACGGGTGGCGTTGATCAGTGATGCTGGTACCCCATTGATCTCCGATCCAGGTTATCGGCTGGTGAACTGGCTGCGTGAGAGAGGGCTCGCGGTGATACCGCTGCCCGGGGCGTGCGCGTTGATCACCGCGCTCAGCGCCGCCGGCCTGCCTACTGACCGATTTCGCTTCGAAGGCTTCCTGCCGGCCAAACGCGGCGCGCGGCGCGCCGCGCTCGAGGCGCTGCGCCGGGAGCGGGCGACGCTGGCATTCTATGAGTCTCCGCATCGAATCGAGGAGACCTTGGAAGACCTGGCCGAAGCGTTCGGCGAGCGCCGTGTGGTGCTCGCGCGGGAGCTGACCAAGCGGTTCGAGACTTTTCTCGATGGCGACGCACTCGGCCTGCTGGCGCGGATGCGGGAGGACCCCGATCAAGCGCGTGGTGAGTTCGTGGTGATGGTCGAAGGCGCGGCGGAGCAGACCGGGGAGAGCGGCGAAGTGGATGGCGAGGCGCTGCTTGCCGCGCTCGCCGAGTCGGGGGTCGGGGTCAAGCAGGCCGCGGCGGTGGCGGCGCGGCTGCTCGGCGGGCGCAAGCAGGAGTGGTATGCCCGCGCTCAATCATTGAAGGAAGGCGAGCGGTAACGCTGTCACCATGTAGTGTAAAGAAGTGCAAGGTATTCACCCTGATGGTGCAAATTCCCTGCCGAGGGCAGCGTGGAGTGTTGAGAGGGGGGCGGGGCGCTGTTATTCTGCGAGCCGAGAGAGCGGGCTAGACAGTCGCCGCCGGGGTTCGCCCCGGGGGAGGAAAGTCCGGGCTCCATAGGGCAGAGTGCCAGGTAACCCCTGGGCGGCGCGAGCCGACGGAAAGTGCAGCAGAGAGTAGACCGCCTACGCAGGCCCGGCTCGCCGGGCTGCCGGCAAGGGTGAAAGGGTGCGGTAAGAGCGCACCGCGCGGCTGGCAACAGGCGTGGCATGGTAAACCCCACTCGGAGCAAGACCGAATAGGAACCCGATGGCGCGGCCCGCGCTTGGGTTCGGGTAGGTTGCTTGAGGTGTACGGTGACGTACATCCTAGAGGAATGACTGTCCACGACAGAACCCGGCTTATCGGCCGGCTCTCTCCCCCAATCATCGATGGCGTCGTGCGCATGAGGCGCTTGGGCCGCGGCCTCTTCCCCCGGAGTGCGCTTTCGTCGCTGCGGCATGGCCCGGCCGGCGTCGCTACCGTGCGCATGCCGCCATCCGTTCCATTTTCATTCGATTCGAAGCGGGTGCCATGTCATCGAAGGCCGGAGCATCTGAGGCGCAGTCCCCGCATGGCGCGGCGCGAGACCACGCGCGCAGGCACGTCAGCGTCCTGCTCGAAGGCGCGGTGGACGCGCTGGTCCACGATCCGGATGGTATCTATCTCGACGGCACCTTCGGTCGCGGTGGCCATAGTCGATTGATCCTCGAGCGGCTGTCCCCTCGGGGGCGGCTGCTGGCGATCGACCGCGACCCGGCCGCGCTGGCTGCGGCGAGCGAGATCCTCGATCCTCGTTTTTCCATTCACGGCGCTCCTTTCGCCGAGCTCGATGCAATCGCGCGGTCGCAGGGCGTGCATGGCGAGCTCGCCGGTGTGCTGCTCGATGTCGGCGTCTCCTCGCCCCAGCTCGACGACGCCGAACGCGGCTTCAGCTTCCTGCGCGATGGCCCGCTGGACATGCGCATGGACCCCAGCGCCGGAATCTCCGCCGCCGAATGGCTGGCATCCACCGCTGAAAGCGAGATCGCCCGGGTGTTCAAGACCTACGGCGAGGAGCGCTACGCGAAACGTTTGGCGCGAGCGGTATGCGAACGCAGGCGTGAATTGCCGATCACCCGCACCGGCGAGCTGGCGGAGCTGCTCAAGCAGGCCCATCCCGCTTGGGAAAAGGGCAAGCACCCGGCCACCCGCGCCTTCCAGGCGATCCGCATCCATCTCAACGACGAACTCGGTCAGCTCGAGGCAGCGCTCCCCGCTGCGCTGGAGGCGCTTGCGCCCGGGGGGCACCTGGTGATCATCAGCTTCCATTCGCTCGAGGATCGCTTGGTCAAGCGCTTCTATCGCGACGCCGCCAAGGGGGATGCCCATTTGCCCAAGCACTTGCCGATTCGCGACGCGCAGCTCAATCGGCGCCTGGAGCTGCTTGGCAAGGCGAAACGGCCCGATGACGTTGAGGTCGATGCCAATCCCCGCGCGCGCAGCGCAGTAATGCGCGCCGCGCGCAAGCTTGCATGAGGCGATGATGGAAAGGCGTACCGATCAGGATGGACGGAGCTCGGCCGGGATGATGGGAAGTTTGCCGACCAAGCTCTTCTTCGGTGCCTCGCTGGTCAGCGTCATGGTGCTGGCCGGCATCGTGCTGGTGTCCGCTTTCACGGTGGTCACCGTGACTCACCAGACCCGCCTCAACTACGCCTCGCTGCAGACGCTCGAGCGCGAGCGTGACGAACTGCAGGCGGTGTGGAGTCGACTGCTGCTCGAGGAGAGCACCTGGTCGACGCCCTCGAGGGTCGAGAGCATTTCGCAGCAGCGCCTCGACATGCACGTGCCCGCGGTCAACGATACCGAGGTGCTGGCGCCATGAGTCGCTACAGCGAGCCCGGTCAGCGCGGCCGGCGGGTGGAACGGCAGATTCTCGGCGCCTCGGCGCCATGGCGCTATCGTCTGATGCTGCTGGTGATCCTGGTGGCGCTCGGTGCGCTGGTCTGGAGGATCATCGATCTTCAGGTGGTCACTCACGACTTCCTCCAGGGCCAGGGCGACGCGCGTACCGTGCGCGTCGAGTCGATCGATGCCCACCGCGGGATGATCACCGACCGCGATGGAGAGCCGCTGGCGGTATCCACGCCGGTGGTCACGCTGTGGGCCAATCCGCGCGAGCTGCCTGAGGACCGCGGGCAGCTCGCCATTCTCGCCCGTGCGCTCGGCGAGGAGCCCGATGCCTTCATCTCGCGGATAGATGGCCTGCGCTCGCGAGGCTTCATCTACCTGCGCCGCCAGGTGACGCCCGAACCCGCCCAGCGGGTGCTCGACCTCAACGTGCCCGGGGTCTACGGCCAGCATGAATACAAACGCTACTATCCGGCGAGCGAAGTCACCGCCCAGTTGGTCGGGGTCACCAACATCGACGACCACGGCCAAGAGGGGCTTGAGCTCGCCTACGACCGCTGGCTGACCGGCACGCCCGGCCAGCGCCGGGTGCTCAAGGACCGCAAGGGGCGGCTGGTTCGCGACCTGCACCTGATCCGCGATGCAAGGCCAGGCGGCGACCTGACGCTTTCGATCAACCTGCGCCTGCAGTATCTGGCCTACCGCGAGCTGGCCGCGGCGGTGGCCGCCCATGATGCCGACGCCGGCTCGCTGGTGATGATGAATGCCAAGACCGGGGAAGTGCTGGCGATGGCCAACGTGCCCTCCTACAACCCCAACAACCGCGCCAACATGGATGCGGCGGGGCTGCGCAACCGGGCGATCACCGACGCTTTCGAGCCGGGCTCGGTGATGAAGCCGCTGGCGATGGCGGCGATCCTCGAATCGAAGCAGTTCTCGCCGAACACCGTGCTCGAGACTTCGCCGGGATGGATGCGCGTCGATGGCTATACCATTCGCGATGTGCGTAACTTCGGCCGCTTGACCCTGACCGGCGTGATCACCAAGTCGTCGAACATCGGCATGACCCAACTGGCGCTGCAACTGCCGAACGACACGATCTGGAAGATGTACGACGCGATGGGCATCGGCCATAGCCTCGGCACTGGTTTTCCCGGTGAAGCCAATGGCAGCCTGCCGCCGCCGGTGTCCTGGTCCAAGGCCAAGCGGGCGACGCTCGCCTACGGCTATGGCTCGTCGATCTCCGCGCTGCAGCTTGCCAGCGCCTACACCACGCTGGCCAACGATGGCCGCCGCTTGCCGCCTTCGCTGCTCAAGCTCGATGGCGCGCCGGAGGGTACCCAGGTTCTCTCAGCGCAGACCGCGCGCCAGGTGGTGGAGATGATGGAGACGGTGGTCGGCCCCTATGGCGGCGGTGGACGAGCGCGGATCGATGGCTACCGGGTAGCCGGCAAGACCGGTACGGTGCGCAAGGTGGGCGCTTCGGGCTACGAAACCAATGCGTATCGTTCGAATTTCATCGGCATCGCGCCGGCCTCGGACCCGCGGCTGATCGTGGTGGTGTCGATCGATAACTCCAAGCGTGGTGGTTACTACGGGGGGGTGGTCGCGGCGCCGATCTTCGCCCAGGTGGCCGGTCCTGCGCTGCGAATGCTCGACGTGGCGCCGGACTCGAACGCGGCGCCGTACAATCCGGAGTCGCCGGAGCAGCAGGTCGCCGAGGCCGAGCAGGCGATGAGGGTGACCGGCATCCGCCAGCCCGAAGCGGCGGTATCGGCGGCACAGGCGACCCCCAATGACTGATTCCAAACCGATGCGCCACCAAGTCTCCACCAAGGATGATGGCCGAGGCCCGCTGCTGGTCGTCGGCCGCGACGACCTTTGGACGACGCTGGTCAAGCGCTGGCCCACGCTGCCCCGGCAGCCTCTGGTCGAGCTTCCGGAGCGCTTCGCGCTGCACCTCGATGCCCGCCGCCTGCGCTCGGGCGAGGTCTTCATCGCGCGTCCCGGCGTGCGTGGCGATGGCCGCGCGTTCATCGCTCAGGCGCTGGATGCAGGCGCGAGCCTGGTCCTCGCCGAGGCGCCTTTCGCCAGTGACGACCCGCGCGTACTGGTGCTCGACGGCTTGAACGATGCGCTCGGCGATCTGGTCGCCGAGCTGGCCGGGATTCCCGAGTCGTTGCTGGCGATCGCGGTCACCGGTACCAATGGCAAAAGCTCGGTGACCCACTACATCGCGGCGCTTTCGCAGGCGCTCGGCACCCCTGCGGGGCTGATGGGTACGCTCGGCGTCGGGCGCGTGGGTGGGCTGCATGATACCGGGCTCACCACCCCCGATCCGCTGACCGTGGCCGCCGTGGCCGCCGGCCTCGCGCGCGAGGGAGTGGTGCGTCTTGCGCTCGAGGCTTCATCGCACGCCCTCGACCAGCGCCGCCTCGATGCATTGTCGATCCGGGTCGGGGTATTCACCAACCTGACTCGCGACCACCTCGACTACCACCACACCATGCTTGCCTATGCGGCGGCCAAGGCGCAGCTGTTTCGCCGCGCGGAGCTCGAGCTGGCGGTGGTCAATGCCGACGATCCCCACGCCCGTCTGATGGTCGCCGGGCTCGCCCCAGGCGCACGGCTGCTGCGTGTCGGTGCTGAGACGGGCGATTTCCGCGTGCTCGACTGGGCGCCCGAGCCGGCCGGTCAGCGTGCCCGGCTGGCGACGCCCGAAGGTGAGCGCGGACTGAGTCTCGCGCTGCTCGGGCGGTTCAACCTCGATAATGCGCTGCTCGCGATCGCCACCCTCTATGGCCTTGGTGAGCCGCTCGATGCGGTGCTCGCCGCTGCCGCTCGCCTCGCGCCGGTGCCTGGGCGGATGGAACGCGTGGTCGAAGCTGGAGCGCCGCTGGTGGTAGTCGACTACGCTCACACCCCGGATGCGCTCGACAACGCGCTCAGTGCGCTGCGCAGCCACACCCAGGGCCGGCTCTGGTGCCTGGTCGGCTGCGGAGGGGATCGAGATCCCGGCAAGCGGCCGATGATGGCCGGGATCGGCGCCCGGCTCGCCGATCGGCTGGTGATCACCGACGACAATCCGCGCAGCGAGTCGGCCGCCGCGATTCGCACCGCGATGCGCGAAGGCGTCCCCGCCGGTGCCGAAGTGGAGGAGTGCGGTGACCGGCGTGTTGCGATCGAGCGTACGATCGCTGCCGCCTCGCCCGAGGATGTGGTGCTGATCGCCGGCAAGGGGCACGAGGGCTATCAGGAGATCCAGGGCGTGCGCCATCCTTTTTCCGATCTCGAGATCGCGCGTAGCGCCCTGGCGCTGCGTGGTACACGAGGAGCGCCATCATGATCGCTACCCTTGCCCGGGCCTCGGCTGCGACCGGGGCCGAGTTCGAGGGCGATGACCGGCCCTTCTCGCGCCCGATCACCGATAGTCGCCAGGTCGGCGAAGGGGATCTTTTCTTCGCCATGCGCGGGGAGACGATGGATGGCCACCGCTTCGTCGCCGACGCGCTCGCCGCGGGGGCCGCGGCGGTAGTGGTCGAGCACGACCTCGCCGCCGAGCTGCCCGAGGCAGCGGGGCGCCAGCTGATCGTCGCCGATACCCGGCTCGCGCTCGGCCTGCTCGGCGGCCACGCGCGGCTGGCCTGGGGCGGGCCGTTGGTGGCGGTCACCGGCAATAGCGGCAAGACCACGGTCAAGGAGCTGGTCAAGTCGATCCTCGAGGTCGCTGCGGGCGACGACCAGCGAGTGCTCGCCACCCAGGGCAATCTCAATACCTACGTCGGCGTACCGCAGACGCTCTGTCGGCTGCGCGACCATCACCGCTTCGCAGTGGTCGAGCTCGGCGCCAACCATGTCGGTGAGATCGCCTGGACGGCGCCGCTGGCTCGCCCCCAGGTCGCGGTGATCACCAACGTCACCGGCGCGCACGCCGGCGAGTTCGGCGGGCTTGCCCGCATCGCCCAGGCCAAGGCCGAGGTGCTGCTCGGTCTCGCCCCGAACGGGGTCGCGGTGCTCAACCGCGACGACCGCTTCTACCCGCTTTGGCGTCAAATGGCGCTTTTGCGTGGTGAGCCGAGTATGCTCGTGGACTTCGGGCTCGACCCGCAGGCGCGGATCGGCGCTGAGCGCATCGTCCACGACGATGATGGTCGCCACCGCTTCGTACTGCGACTCGATGGGCAGCGGGTTGGCGAAGTCGCGCTTGGACTGGTGGGACTGCACAACGTACGCAATGCGCTCGCCGCGAGCGCCGCCGCGGATGCGCTGGGCGTGGAGCCGGCGGCGATCATCGAAGGGCTCGAACGGGTGGGCGACGTCGGCGGGCGGATGACGCTTCGCCATGGGCGCGAGGGGCGGCGGCTGCTCGACGATAGCTACAACGCCAACCCAGGGGCCTTTCGTGCCGCACTCGAGACACTGGCGCTGCAGCCAGCGCCGCGTTGGTGTCTGATGGGGGCGATGGCCGAGCTCGGCGCTGAATCGGCCGTGCGCCACGCCGAGCTCGGCAGCTACGCCAAGCACCTCGGTATCGATGCGCTCATCGCCTATGGCGCCGACGCCGCACCAGCGGCCGAGGCCTTCGGCGGTGCTTGCTTCGATGATTGGCAGACGTTCGTCGACTACGTCGAGGCCCAGCTACCCGCGGGCGCCTCGGTATTGATCAAGGGATCGCGCAGTATGCGCATGGAGCGGCTGGTAGATCGTCTCTCCGCCGCCGACGCGAAGTGAGCCGCCCCTTGCTGCTCGCTTCGTCCAACACACAGAGCGTGAAGAGATAGATGCTTCTTTTTCTGACCAACTGGCTGGCGCAGTATTCGAGCGCCTTCAACGTCTTCGGCTACACCACCCTGCGGATGATCCTCGGCGCGCTCACCGCCCTTGGGCTCTCGATGCTGATCGGGCCGCACTTCATCCGCCGCCTGATCGAAGGGCAGATCGGCCAGGCGGTCCGCAGCGACGGGCCTCAGTCACACCTCTCCAAGGCCGGCACGCCGACCATGGGCGGGGCGCTGATCCTGGTCTCGATCTCGATCTCGACGCTTTTGTGGGGCAATCTCGGCAACCACTACATCTGGCTGGTGCTGGTGGTCACCCTCGGCTTCGGTGCGATCGGCTGGGTCGACGACTACCGCAAGGTGGTGGAGAAGAACCCGCGCGGGCTGCCGGCGCGCTGGAAGTACTTCTGGCAATCGGTGCTCGGCCTGGGTGCAGCGTTCGCGCTCTATTTCACCGCCCGCACCCCGGTCGAAACCAGTCTGATCGTGCCGCTGTTCAAGGACATCGTGATCCCGATGGGGATCTTCTACGTGGTGCTGACCTACTTCGTCATCGTCGGCAGCTCCAATGCGGTCAATCTCACCGACGGTCTGGACGGCCTGGCGATCATGCCCACCGTACTGGTGGCGATGGGGCTTGCGATCTTCGCCTACGCCAGCGGCAACGCGGTGTTCGCCGAATACCTGCACATCCCATTCGTCAGCGGTGCCAACGAGATGGGCGTGTTCTGCGCGGCGATCGTCGGCGCGGGGCTGGGCTTTCTCTGGTTCAACACTTATCCGGCGCAGGTGTTCATGGGCGACGTGGGTGCCTTGGCACTGGGTGCGGCGCTCGGCACCATCGCGGTGATCGTGCGCCAGGAGATCGTGCTGTTCATCATGGGGGGAATCTTCGTCGTCGAGACCCTGTCAGTGATTCTCCAGGTGGGCTCCTACAAGCTCACCGGCCGCAGGGTCTTTCGCATGGCGCCGCTGCATCACCACTTCGAGCTCAAGGGCTGGCCTGAGCCGCGGGTGATCGTGCGCTTCTGGATCATCACCGTGGTGCTGGTGCTGCTCGGCCTTGCCACTTTGAAAATTCGCTGAGGCGACGACGACGATGATGAGCACTGTCGGCCCCCGTCACCGTGTGCCTTCCGGTCACCGATTGGTGGTCGGCCTGGGTATTTCGGGACGTGCGATCGTGCGTCATCTGACTCGACTGGGGCTGCCCTTCGTGGTCGCCGACAGTCGCGAAACGCCGCCCGGGGTGGATGATTTCCGTCGTGCCCATCCGGACGTCGAGCTGTTGCTCGGCCCGCTCGAGTCGCTTTCGATGGACCAGGCGCTGGAAGTGGTGGTGAGCCCAGGGGTCGATCCGCGCCAGCCGGCCTTCGATGCGGTGCGCGACCGGCTGGTCGGCGAGATCGAACTGTTCGTGCGCGCGCGCCCCGAGTCGGCCGCGCTGGTGGCGATCACCGGCTCCAACGCCAAGTCCACGGTCACCACGCTGGTCGGCGAGATGGCGCGCGCGGCCGGGCTCGACGCCGGTGTCGGCGGCAATCTCGGCACCCCCGCGCTGGATCTGCTCGATGGCGCGCACGAGCTTTACATCCTCGAACTCTCCTCGTTCCAGCTCGAGACCACTCGGCGGTTGGCGGCGACGGTGGCCTGCTTCCTCAATCTCAGTGAGGACCATCTCGACCGCCATGATGGTATGAAGGGCTATGCCGCGGCCAAGCAGCGGATCTTCGCCGGCGCGAGCCATGGGGTGGTCAATGATGAAGTTGCCGCGACCTGGCCCAGCGGCGACGTGGCGGTCTCGCGCTTCACTACCCAGGCCCCTAGGCCAGGGCAGTGGGGACTGATCCGCGACGGCGCGGGCGTCTGGCTCGCCGAGGGAGACGAACGCTGGATCGAGGCCAGCGAGCTGCGCGTCGAAGGGCTGCACAATTACGCCAATGCGCTCGCGGCACTGGCGATCGGCCAGCGGATGGGCTGGCCACGCGAGGCGATGCTGGCGGCGCTGCGGGCCTTCCCCGGCCTTGCGCATCGGGTGGAGCGCGTCGGCGAACGTGCCGGAGTGCGCTTCATCAACGATTCCAAGGGCACCAACGTCGGCGCTAGCCTGGCGGCGATCGAAGGGATCGGCCCGACCCTCGATGGTAAGTTGATCTGGCTGGGCGGCGGAGTGGGCAAGGGGGCCGATTTCTCCGCGCTGGCGCCGCCGCTGGCCGCGCACGCGCGCTGCGCGCTGCTGTTCGGTCGTGACGCCGCGCTGCTCGAGGCCGCGCTCCAGGCGAGCCTGCCCTGTGAGCGGCTCGATACCCTCGAGCAGGCCTTGGATCGCGCGGTGGCGCTGGCTCAGCCGGGCGATGCAGTGCTGCTTTCGCCCGCCTGCGCCAGTCTCGACCAGTTCGCCAATTACCAGGTGCGCGGCGACGCCTTCCGCGCCTGGCTCATGCGTCGTCTCGACGCCGACCGGGAGGAGAAGTGATGAGCTTCTACGCGCGTTGGGAAAAGCGTCTTTCGACCCGTGAGCATGCACTCGACGGCTGGCTGATCCTGGCCGCCGCAGTGCTGGTCTCGCTCGGTTGGATCATGGTCACCTCGGCCTCCAGTGAGATCGCCTCGAGCCTCACCGGCAACCCCTACTACTACAGCATCCGCCACGGTATCTATGTGCTGCTGGGACTGCTTTGCGCGCTGGTCACCATGCGCGTGCCGATGTCCTGGTGGCGCGGCAACGGCCCGACGCTGTTCCTCGGTGCGCTGATCCTGCTCGCGGCGGTGCTGATCGTCGGGCGCGAGGTCAACGGCGCCCGGCGCTGGATTCCGCTTGGGGTGATCAACCTGCAGGCCTCCGAGGTCGCCAAGATCTGCATGGTGGTCTATCTCGCCGGCTACTTGGTCCGCCATCTCGAGCGCGTACGCTTCACCTGGTGGGGATTCATCGCGCCGCTTGGACTGGTCGCTGGCATGGGGGCGCTTTTGATCCTCGAGCCGGACTATGGCGCCACCGTGGTGATCCTCGCCACCTGCATGGGTATGCTGCTGCTCGCCGGAGTGGCGCTCTGGCGCTTCCTGCTGCTCTCCTGCGGCGTGGTGGCGCTCGGGGTGTTCGGCGCGCTCGCCGAGCCCTACCGCATTCAGCGTATCACCAGCTACCTCGACCCTTGGGCCAACCAGTTCGATAGCGGCTACCAGCTGACCCAGGCGCTGATCGCCTTCGGGCGCGGCGGTTGGAGCGGCATGGGGCTCGGCAACAGCGTACAGAAACTCTTCTATCTGCCCGAGGCCCACACTGACTTCGTCTATTCGGTACTCGCCGAGGAGCTGGGTCTGATCGGCGCGGTGGGGGTCGTGCTGTTGTTCGCGCTGCTGGTCTTCCGCGCGTTCAAGATCGGGCGCACCGCGGAACTCACCGGGCGGCTGTTCTCGGCCTACGTTTGCTATGGCATGGCGCTGATCTTCGGTGCCCAGGCGTTCATCAACCTGGCGGTCAATACGGGCCTGCTGCCGACCAAAGGGCTGACCCTGCCGCTGCTCAGCTACGGTGGTTCGAGCATGTTGATCTCGGGCGTAATGGTCGGCCTGCTGCTGCGCGTCGACGGTGAGACCCGTGCCTATCGCCAGTCTGCTCAGCGGGCGCGGCGCCAGGGTTACAGCGAAGCGCAGAGCGAGGAGATCGGTTTGCAGGGACGCGAGGCATGAGTCGAACGACGGTTGAGCGCGCCCCCAGGCGCGCGCTGATCATGGCCGGTGGAACGGGCGGTCATGTGATTCCGGCGCTGACGCTTGCGCGCGCGCTTGCCGCCCGTGGCGTCGAGGTCCATTGGCTGGGCTCTCCTCGCGGTATCGAGAACGTGCTGGTGCCGCAGGCGGGCATCCCGCTGCACCATATCCAGATCGCCGGGCTTCGCGGCAACGGTGCCGCCGGCTGGCTGATGGCGCCGCTGCGCCTCTCGCGCGCGGTGCGCCAGGCCAAGCGAGTGATCGATGAGCTCGCCCCGGGGCTGGTGGTCGGGCTCGGCGGCTTCGCCAGCGGACCGGGTGGCCTCGCCGCCTGGCTCGAGCGCCGGCCGCTGGTGATCCACGAGCAGAACGCCGTCGCCGGGATGACCAACAAGGCGCTCTCGCGCCTTGCCAAGCGCGTCTATGCGGCCTTTCCCGGTGCGTTTCCCGCGGCGCGAGGGGCTCAGGTGATCGGTAACCCGGTGCGCGCCGAGATCGCGGCACTCGGGGAGCGGCCGCGCCAGGCCAGCGAGATGAACACTCGGCGCCTGCGGCTGCTGGTGATGGGTGGGTCGCTCGGCGCGGTGGCGCTCAATCAACAGGTACCGGTGGCGCTTGCCGAGCTCGCCCCCGAGCGGCGTCCGCTGGTGCGTCACCAGGCCGGTCGCGGCAAGCTGGAAGCGACCGAGGAAGCCTATGCCCAGGCTGGGGTGGAGGCTGAGTGCAGCGAATTCATCGATGACATGGCCGGCGCCTATGATTGGGCGGACCTGATCGTCTGCCGCTCGGGAGCGCTCACCGTCGCTGAGCTCGCCGCCAGCGCCAAGCCTTCGATCCTGGTGCCGTTCCCCCATGCGGTGGATGACCACCAGAGCGTCAACGCGCGGGTGCTCAGTGATTTTGGCGCCGCCGAGCTGATTCCCCAGCGCCAGCTCGATGCCCAACGGCTGAGCGAGGCGATCGCGCGCTTGCTCGAGCCCGAAACACTCGCCACCATGGCCCAGGCTGCGCGCTCCCGCGCTCAGCTCGAGGCGATGGAGATCATGGCCAATGGTTGCATGGAGATAGGTTTTGAACAGCGCCGATGATTTTGAAGCGATGACTCGCCAGCCCGGCGTCCGGCCGCAGCTCGGTTCGCGCAGCAGCATGGGACGCATCCGCCGGATCCATTTCGTCGGTATCGGTGGCTCTGGGATGTGCGGCATCGCCGAAGTGCTGCATAACCAGCGCTTCGAGGTCAGCGGCAGCGACCTGCGCGCTTCCAGCGTCACTGCCCACCTGGCGTCGATCGGTGTGCGGGTGATGATCGGCCATCGCGAGGAGAACGCGGTGGATGCCGACGTGGTGGTGGTCTCGACCGCGATCGATGTCAGCAATCCCGAGATTCGCTATGCGCGTGAGCACCGGGTACCTGTGGTGCGGCGCGCCGAGATGCTCGCCGAACTGATGCGCTTTCGCAACGGCATCGCGGTGGCCGGGACCCACGGCAAGACCACGACCACCAGCCTTACCGCGACCCTGCTCGCCGAGGGCGGGCTCGATCCGACCTTCGTGATCGGCGGGCTGCTCAACAGTGCGGGCACCAACGCCAGGCTGGGGGAGGGTGAGTATCTGGTCGCCGAGGCCGACGAATCGGACGCCTCCTTCCTGCACCTGCAGCCGATGACTGCGATCGTCACCAATATCGACGCCGACCACATGAGCACCTATGACGGCGACTTCGGACGGCTGCAGGAGACCTTCATCGAGTTTCTCCACAACCTGCCGTTCTACGGTCAGGCGGTGCTGTGCATCGACGATCCGGTGGTGCGCGCGCTGCTGCCGAGGATCCAGCGCCAGTTCGTCACCTACGGTTTCGACGCCGACGCCGACTATCGGATCGAGGGCTTCCGGCAGTCCGAGCGGCGGATCAGCTTCACCGCTCTGCGCCCTGGCGGGCTCGCGCCGCTCGAGGTCAGTTTGTCGATGCCGGGGCAGCACAACGCGCTCAACGCGCTGGCGGCGATCGCGGTGGCCAGCGACGCAGGCGTCGACGACGCAGCGATCATCCGTGCCCTCGCCGGCTTCGCTGGGGTCGGGCGGCGCTTCCAGGTGCATGGTGATTTCCCGGTGCCGGGACGGCGCGACGGAGAAGTGATGCTGGTCGACGACTACGGCCATCATCCGCGCGAGGTCGAGGCGGTGATCCGGGGTATACGCCAGGGCTGGCCGCAGCGGCGTCTGGTGATGGTCTACCAGCCGCACCGCTATACTCGCACCTTCGAACTCTACGAGGAGTTCGTGCGGGTGCTTTCGGATGTCGACATGCTGCTGCTGCTCGATGTCTACTCCGCCGGCGAGGCGGTGATCAGCGGTGCTGACGGGCGCTCGCTGGCCGGCTCGATCCGCCAGCGCGGCCAGGTCGACCCGCTGTTCGTCGAGAGCAAGCAGGCGCTGCCCAAGCTGCTCGGCAATGTGCTGCGCGACGGCGACATCCTGATCACCCAGGGCGCGGGCGACATCGGGGCCATCAGTGTGGCGTTGGCCCGTTGCGGGCTCGAACTCGACGGATTGGAGCTCTGAAGCACGTGAGTCGTCTTTCATCCGCTTGCGAGTGCGCTGATGTCCAGTAGCTTCTTCAACCGCTTGCTAGGCCTGGTATTGATCGCGGTACTGCTAGGTGCCGGTGGGCGTTCGCTATGGGTATGGCTCGACCAGCCGATCGAGTCGGTCGCGGTCGAGGGCGACTTCCGCTATATCGATGCCAGCTTCCTCAGCGGCCAGCTCAGTCCCTTGGTCAGCGGCCAGCACTGGCTGTCGGTGGACCTGGATCAGCTGCGCGAGCGGGCCAAGCTGATCCCTTGGATCCACGAAGCGAGGGTTTCCCGGCACTGGCCCAATGCGCTGACCTTCGAACTGGAGGAGCAGCGTCCGGTTGCGTGGTGGAACGATGCCTTCCTGATCAACGCTGAAGGTCATCCCTTCTCTCCCGGGCCGAGTGATACCCTCGAGCGGATGCCCAATCTGGCGGGTCCCGGAGATCGATCCGCCGATGTATTGGCTTATTATCATGTGTTGGAGGCGCGTCTTGCGCCGCTCGGTCTCGAGCTCACTCAAGTGCGCCTTGAGGCGCGCGGGGCATGGCGCTTCCAAGTCAACGATACGTTCTGGGTGATTTTGGGACGCACCGGGCTGGATATCAGGCTGGAGCGTTTTCTCGCCGCCTGGCATCGTTCCTTGTCTGAACGAGCCGATCGGATCCGCTATATCGACCTGCGTTATCCGAATGGCCTCGCGGTTGGCTGGCACGGCGAGAGCGCGGCGGCCGAAGTCTCTCGGCAGTGAATTCGGTGCAATATGTCCGGAGTTCAGTTCCAGCGGCTTTTTTTAGACTGTGGACCTTTGGGTAAACGAGCTGTTTTTATACGTTACGAGTTTCCGTTAAACCTTGGCCGGGTATTTCTTTCGGCTGCGAATAACCGTATTCTCGAAGTACTTTCACAGTCGATAGAATTGCTGTGGGCTGGTATTCGTGGAATGTGGCAGTTGTTGCCGGCGTTGCTTTTCGCCATCGTTCCTTCGAATGTCAGAAATGGCAAAGTGGCTTACACTTCGTGATGTGGCCAGGAAGGAACAGCGGAGAGTTTGGATTCATCGTGATGATTATCAGGGAGTAGGCCCGACCTATGGCTGGACAATCCAACGCTTCCAATATGGTGGTCGGGCTGGATATCGGAACATCCAAAGTCGTGGCCATCGTTGGTCAACCGACCGACGATGGTGGCATCGAAATCGCAGGTATTGGCTCGCACCCTTCACGCGGAATGAAGAAGGGCGTGGTGATCAACATCGAGTCGACGGTGCAATCGATTCAGCGCGCGATCGAAGAAGCGGAATTGATGGCGGGTTGCGATATCCACTCGGTGTTCGTGGGTATCGCTGGGAGCCATATCAGTTCGATGAACTCCGATGGCGTAGTGGCGATCAAGGAGCGCGAGGTGACGCCCTACGACATCGATCGGGTGATCGACTCGGCCCGCGCCAGGGCGGTGTCGGAGGGGCAGCGCATCCTCCACGTCCTGCCGCAGGAGTACGCTATCGATGCCCAGGAGGGCATTCGCGAGCCGCTGGGGATGTCCGGCGTGCGGTTGGAGGCGAGGGTCCACCTGGTCACCGCCGCGCTCAACGCGGTGCAGAACATCGAGAAGTGCGTGCGCCGCTGCGGGCTCGAGGTCGATGACATCATCCTCGAGCAGCTGGCTTCCAGCCACGCCGTGCTCACCGAGGACGAGCGGGAGCTCGGGGTCTGCATGGTCGATATCGGCGGCGGGACCACCGACATCGCGGTATTCACCGAAGGCGCCATCCGGCATACCGCGGTGATTCCGATCGCGGGCGACCAGGTGACCAACGATATCGCCATGGCGCTGCGCACGCCGACGCAGTACGCCGAGGACATCAAGGTCAAATACGCTTGCGCGCTCACTCAGCTGGCGTCGAGCGACGACATCATCCGGGTACCAGGGGTCGGCGACCGGCCGTCTCGTGAACTTTCCCGGCAAGAACTCGCCCAAGTGGTGGAGCCTCGCTACGAGGAGCTCTTCACCCTGGTGCGCGAGGAACTCAGACGTAGTGGTTTCGAGGATCTGATCGCCGCCGGCGTCGTGCTCACCGGCGGTACATCGCGGATGGAAGGGGTGACGGAGCTGGCCGAGGAGATTTTCCACATGCCAGTCAGGATCGCATCACCTCAGAACGTCCGCGGCCTTGCTGACGTGGTGCGCAACCCGATTTATTCGACAGGGGTTGGTTTGCTACTCTACGGCATGCGCCACTCGCACCAGGCCTATGGCACCGAATCGTTCGATAAGGTCCAGCCCCGGCGTGAGGAGCATGCTCGCCGAGGTCTCTCGGAGCGTAGCTCTTCGCGATCCTTGGGCGATTCACTGCCATCCGCCATCGAGCGCATCCGAGGCTGGTTCAAAGGTAATTTCTGACAAGACCGCAGAGCGGTTACGGGAGACGGGGCTTATGTTCGAGCTAGTAGACAACGCGCCATCCAACAATGCGGTCATCAAGGTGATCGGTGTTGGCGGTGGTGGCGGCAACGCCGTCAACCATATGGTCGAGAACAGTATCGAGGGGGTCGAGTTCATCTGCGCGAATACCGATGCGCAGGCCCTCAAGCGAGTTGCAGCCAAGACCGTGCTGCAGCTTGGTACCGAAATCACCAAGGGGCTCGGCGCCGGGGCCAATCCGGAGGTCGGGCGTCAGGCGGCGATGGAGGACCGTGAGCGCATCGCCGAGCTGCTCCAAGGTGCGGACATGGTGTTCATCACCGCCGGTATGGGCGGTGGCACCGGTACGGGCGGTGCACCGGTGGTGGCGCAGGTGGCCAAGGAGCTCGGTATCCTCACCGTCGCGGTGGTGACTCGTCCCTTCCCGTTCGAAGGGCCGAAGCGTCAGCGTGCGGCGGAAGAGGGGATGAAGGAGCTCTCCGAGCACGTCGACTCGTTGATCACCATCCCCAACGAGAAGCTTCTGACCGTGCTGGGCAAGAACGCGAGCCTGCTGACCGCATTCAGCGCCGCCAACGACGTGCTGCTCGGTGCGGTGCAGGGGATCGCCGAACTGATCACCAGCCCTGGGATCATCAACGTCGACTTCGCCGACGTGCGCACCGTGATGTCCGAGATGGGCATGGCGATGATGGGAACCGGTGCGGCGACGGGCGAGAACCGCGCCCGCGAGGCGGCGGAGAAAGCGATTCGCTCGCCGCTGCTCGAGGACGTCAACCTGAACGGTGCCCGCGGCATCCTGGTCAACATCACCGCTGGCCCCGATCTCTCGATCGGTGAGTTCAACGACGTGGGGGCCACGGTGCAGGAGTTCGCCTCGCAGGATGCGACCATCGTCGTCGGCACCGCGATCGACATGAACATGTCCGACGAGCTGCGGGTCACCGTGGTCGCCGCCGGCCTCGACGGGCTGCGCAAGGAGAAGGCGGTCGCCGCCGAGACTCGCCACGCGCGTCCGGAGTCGAGCGATTACCGCAAGCTCCAGCAGCCGACGGTGATGCGCCAGCAGGCCGCCAAGGAGCGCGAGCGCGAGGAGAGCGCGCGTGAACGCCGCGGTAGTGCGAGCGGCAAGTCCCGCGAGCTCGACGATTACCTCGACATTCCCGCCTTCCTTCGCCGTCAGGCCGATTGAGAGGGGTGGTCGCAGAGGGCCTGAGCTGTTTGCGCCGATGGATGCTCTGGCATTCATCGGCGTTTTGACGATTGAATTCGAATAGTTCTGGCGGAGTGGAAAGCGCAAATAGCGTGCAAGTTTTCTTTTGCGAACAGCGTTCGTTGTCGCGCTTAGTCCTAACTGTTATCATTTTCACAATTCGCTCTTGCGTCCCGTGTGTGGCAGCCTCCTATGATTCGACAAAGAACGTTACAAAACACCATTCGTGCGACCGGAGTGGGTCTGCACTCGGGTAAGAAAGTTTACCTGACCCTTCGACCGGCGCCGGTCGACAAAGGCATCGTATTCGTCCGTACGGATTTGTCTCCGGCGGTCGAGATACCCGCGCATCCCGAAAATGTCTCTGACACCATGATGTGCACCGTCGTGGCCGTCGGTTCCGCCCGTGTCGCCACGGTGGAACATTTGATGTCCGCCTTCGCGGGGCTCGGCATCGACAACGCCTATGTCGAGGTCAGCGCTCCCGAGGTGCCGATCATGGACGGCAGCGCCGGGCCTTTCGTCTTCCTGATCCAGTCGGCGGGCATCGTCGAGCAGGATGCGGCGAAGAAATTCATCCGCGTGATCAAGCCGATCACCGTGGAAGACGGCGACAAGCGCGCTGCCTTCGCCCCCTACGACGGCTTCAAGGTCAGCTTCGGGATCGACTTCGACCATCCGGTGTTCGCCAACCAGCGCCAGGAAGTCACCGTCGACTTCTCCACCACCTCCTTCGTCAAGGAAGTGAGCCGGGCGCGTACGTTCGGCTTCATGCGCGACCTGGAGCGGCTTCGCTCCAGCAACCTGGCGCTCGGTGGCAGTCTCGACAATGCCATCGTGGTCGACGATTACCGCATCCTCAACGAGGATGGCCTGCGCTACGAAGACGAGTTCGTTCGCCACAAGGTGCTCGACGCGATCGGCGATCTCTACCAGCTCGGCCACAGCCTGATCGGTGAGTTCCACGGCTACAAGTCCGGGCACGGGCTCAACAACCAGCTGGTGCGTGAACTGCTCAAGCACCCCGAGTGCTGGGAAATCGTCACTTTCGCCGATGGCGAGGTCGCACCGATCTCCTACGCGGCCCCGGCGATGGCCTAGGGCCTGGCTTGAATTGGGTCGTTGAAGACTGCGACGCCGCCCTTCGGGGCGGCGTCGCTGCATTTTGGGGTTCGGATTTATGCTCAGCCCGGCTGCTCGGGCTCGCTCGAGGCGTGGGAGGCGAGTCGCGCCAGCGCCGCCTTGAGGCGAGGGTCATCGACCTCATTCGCGCATTCGTTGAGCCGTTCGGCGGCATCGGCCGAGAGTTTGCGCAGCTGGCGTGGGGCGGTCTTGATCGGGCGCAGCGGGCGGACTTTGAAGGTCAGTCCCTCGATCTGGGCGAACTCCGGCAGGTAGCGCAGCAGCGCGAGCAGGCGCGCGCGCTCGAAGCGCAGCCAGGTCAACCATACCGCGCGGTCGGTGAGCAGGGTGAGCTGACCGTCGGTATAGCCCCCGACCAGCACGTGGCCGAGCAGTTCCGACGGCAGGTGGCCATCGAGCTGGCGCTGGGCCCGCTCTATCGCCTGTGCCTTGCCCAGCAGCGGCGCCAGCGTGCTATCTCGCCGCACTCCGTGGGAGGAGGTGGAGAGTAGCCCGGCAATGGGCTGTGCGTACCCTTTCTTAGCCTTTATACTCATCGCCTTGCGACCGTAACCGAAGATTACGAAGGATCTCGCTCGCCGTACCGACGACGAGGGGAAAGCAGCAATCTAACATGACCGAGTCAGCCACACACAGTTCGCAGCACGATCATCGTGTCGCCCGCCGTCGCCACCCTTGGTGGCTGACGGGGCTCCTCGTCGGCTGTCTGCTGCCGATGGCGATCTCCTCGGCGATGCTCCAGTACCGGCTCGACCTGATGACCGAGCGGCTGGTGCGGATTGCCTTTCAGGTGCCCGAGACGATTCGTGCCGTTTCCCGCCGTCGCAGCGTCAGGCCACGGCGCTGTCCGCGGCCGCCGAGGCGACGTGTGCGTGTGCGCGCAACCGCGCTACCTCGTGTCCCGTTCATCCCCATGACCAGCGGCTGCGACGTTCTGTCGCGGCGCGGCCCGCCTGCCTGTGCGATTGATGTTCCGGCGGCGCGCGAGCTCTGATCATCTCGCCGTGCCCCACATCGCCAGCGAACAGGGCGCCCGCGTTTTCTCGATGAAGCCGCCGCCGATATCCAGCAGGTCACAAGTCAAGCAAGCCCCATCGCCCGTGGCCATATGCCATGGCGATGGGGATCAATAGGACGGTTCGATGTTCAATACCTTGGTACGCAAAGTGCTCGGCAGCAAGAACGAGCGTGATCTCAAGCGCATGCGCAAAGCGGTAACGAAGATCAACGCGCTCGAGGAGGGGCTTGCGGCGCTCGATGACGAGGCGTTGAAGGCCAAGACCGCGGAGTTCCGCAAGCGTCTGGAGAATGGCGAAAAGCTCGATGAGCTGCTGCCCGAGGCGTTCGCCACCGTGCGCGAGGCGAGTAAGCGAGTGCTGGGCATGCGCCACTTCGATGTCCAGCTGGTGGGGGGGATGGCGCTGCACGAGGGGCGCATCGGGGAGATGAAGACCGGGGAGGGCAAGACCCTGGTCGGTACCCTGCCAACCTATCTCAACGCCTTGACCGGCAAAGGCGTCCACGTGGTCACGGTCAACGACTACCTGGCCAGCCGGGATGCCGCGACGATGCGCCCGCTCTACGAGTTCCTCGGCATGAGCGTCGGCATCATCTTCGCCGGCCAGCTGCCGCACGAGAAGCGCGAGGCCTACCGGGCCGACATCACCTACGGCACCAACAACGAGTATGGCTTCGACTACCTGCGCGACAACATGGCGTTCTCGCTCGAGGACAAGGTGCAGCGGGGGCTGCATTTCGCGCTGATCGACGAAGTCGACTCGATCCTCATCGACGAGGCGCGTACGCCGCTGATCATTTCGGGACCGGTCGAGGAAAACACCGATCTTTACAAGGTGATCAACCGGATGGCGAGCGGCCTGGTGCCTTGTTCCGATCCCGAAGACCACGAAAGCGGCGACTTCGTCATCGACGAGAAGCAAAAGCAGGTCGAGGTGACCGAGCAGGGCCACCAGAAAGTCGAGCAGTTGATGCGCGAGGCCAAGCTGCTGGACGAGGATGACTCCCTCTATGCGGCTCAGAACCTGGGCCTGCTGCATCACATCAATGCGGCGCTGCGAGCCCGCCACCTCTACCAGCGCGACGTCGACTACATCGTCGCCAACAATGAAGTGGTGATCGTCGACGAACATACTGGCCGTACGATGCCGGGGCGGCGCTGGTCGGAAGGGTTGCACCAGGCGATCGAGGCCAAGGAGGGCGTGGATATCCAGAAGGAGAGCCAGACGCTCGCTTCGACCACCTTCCAGAACTACTTCCGCCTCTACGACAAGCTAGGTGGGATGACCGGTACCGCTGACACCGAGGCCTACGAGTTCCGCCAGATATACGAGCTCGACGTGCTGGTGATCCCGACCAACCGCCCGCTCGCGCGCAAGGACCTCAACGACCTGGTCTACATGACCACGCTCGAGAAGTACGAAGCGATCATCGAGGACATCAAGGACAAGGTCGCGGCCAAGCGCCCGGTGCTGGTCGGTACCGCCTCGATCGAGAGCTCCGAACAGCTGTCGATGATGCTGCGCGAGCAGAAGATTCCCCACAACGTGCTCAACGCCAAGCAGCACGCCAGCGAAGCGCATATCATCGCCCAGGCCGGACAGCCCGGCGCGATCACCATCGCGACCAACATGGCCGGTCGCGGCACCGACATCCTGCTCGGCGGCAACTGGGAGGCGGAGATCGCAGCGCTCGAATCGCCCTCGCAGGAGCAGATCGACGAGATCAAGGCGAACTGGAAACTGCGTCACGAGGCGGTGATCGAGGCCGGTGGCCTGCATGTGATCGGTTCTGAACGCCACGAGTCGCGGCGTATCGACAACCAGCTGCGCGGCCGTGCCGGGCGCCAGGGCGACCCGGGCTCGACGCGCTTCTTCCTCTCGTTGGAGGACAGCCTGATGCGGCTGTTCGGGTCGGAGCGAGTGCAGCGGCTGATGTCCGCGCTCGGCCTCGAACGCGGCGAGGCGATCGAGCACAAGATGGTCACCAATGCGGTCGAGCGGGCGCAGAAGAAGGTCGAGGGGCGCAACTTCGACATCCGCAAGCAGCTGCTCGAGTACGACGACGTCGCCAACGACCAGCGCCGTGTGGTCTACGAGCAGCGCGATGAGATTCTCGGCAGCCCCGACGTCTCCGATAACATTCGCGGTATCCGCGAAGAGGTGCTGGACACCACCTTCGCCGAGCACGTACCGCCGCAGAGCCTGCCCGAGCAGTGGGATGTCGAGGGTCTCGAGGTCGAGCTCAAGGAGAACTTCAATCTCGAGGTGCCGATCACCGAGTGGTTCGAACAGGAGCCGAATCTCGACGCCGAGGGCCTGCGCCAGCGCCTGCAGGAGCAGCATGCCGCGCTCTATGCCGCCAAGCGCGAGGCTATCGGCGACGAAATGATGAAGCGTTTCGAGAAGCAGGTGATGCTGCAGATTCTCGACACCCGCTGGAAGGAACACCTGCAATCGATGGATCACCTGCGTCGCGGCATTCACCTGCGCGGCTATGCGCAGAAGAACCCGAAGCAGGAGTACAAGCGTGAAGCGTTCGGTCTGTTCCAGAGCCTGCTCGCCAACATCAAGTCCGACGTAGTGCGCGTGCTCAGCCATGTGCAGGTACGCCGCCAGGAAGAGGTCGACCAGTTCGAACGCGAGCGCCGCGCGGCGATCGAGCGCGAGCAGGCCGCGAGCGAGCCTACCCGCGAGGATGAAGCACTCGAGGCCGCTACGCTCAGCGACGAGGCGGTGGCCAGCGCCGCTGCCGTCGCCGGAGCCGTGACCAGCAGCGATGCCTCCACCACGGTCAAGCGCGAGCAGCCCAAGGTCGGCCGCAATGACCCCTGCCCCTGCGGTTCGGGCAAGAAGTACAAGCAGTGCCACGGCCGGCTCAGTTGAGCCGTCGGGGACCCAAAAGTCGGGCCGCCAGGCCCGTGTGACGATCGAAGCGGCGCCGCAGGGCGCCGCTAGGCTTAGGAGCGTGACGATGGCCGTAGGTGAGTCGGTGTTTCCCCGGATGCCGGTGATCGCGGGAGTTCGCATCGGTGTCGCGAGCGCAGGGATCAAGAAGCCGGGTCGCCGTGACCTGGTGGTCTTCGAGCTTGCCGAGGGCGCGAGCGTTGCCGCTACCTTCACCAAGAACGCTTTCTGCGCGGCACCGGTCACGGTGGCAAAGCGCCATCTCGGCGCTGGCGACGTTCGTTACTGGCTGGTCAATACCGGCAATGCCAACGCGGGCACCGGTGACGCGGGCCTGGAAGCGGCCGAGGCCTGCTGCCGAGGGCTCGCCTCGCGAGTCGGTGGGAGCGCCGAGAGCGTGCTGCCGTTTTCCACCGGCGTGATCGGCGAGCCGCTGCCCGTGGAGCGGATCGAGGCGGCGTTGGGTGCCGCGGTGGAGAACCTCGATGAGGACAATTGGGAGGCCGCCGGTCACGGTATCCTGACCACCGATACCCGGCCGAAAGGGGTGACTCGCAGCATCGAGATCGACGGGCGGCGCGTGGTGCTCAACGGCATCAGCAAGGGGTCGGGGATGATCTGCCCGAACATGGCGACCATGCTGGCCTTCGTCGCCACCGATGCGAAGATCGAGCCCGCTCTGCTGCAGCGGCTGTTGGCTGACGCCACCGAGCGCTCCTTCAACCGGATCACCGTCGACTCGGATACCTCGACCAACGACGCCTGTGCGCTGGTCGCCACCGGCGCTGGCGTGGCGATCGAGGGCGAGGCCGCGGTCGCCGCTTTTTCCAGCGCCCTGTTCTCGCTGATGCTCGAGCTGGCCCAGCTGATCGTGCGTGACGGCGAGGGTGCGACCAAGTTCATCACCGTCGATGTGCGCGAGGCGAGCAGCCAGGCTGAAGCGCTCGAGATCGCCTATAGCGTCGCGCATTCACCGCTGGTCAAGACCGCGCTCTATGCCAGTGACGCCAACTGGGGGCGCCTGCTGATGGCCGTCGGCAAGACCCCTATCGAGCAATTCGACGTCGCCCGGGTGGCGATCGAACTCAACGGCGTGTCGATCGTCGAGGCGGGCGCGCGTGCGCCGGCGTACAGCGAAGAGGCCGGCAGCGCCGCGCTGGCGCGTGAGGAGATCGAGATCGTCATTCGGCTTGGCCGGGGTGAGTGGCGGGAGCGGGTCTGGACGTCGGATCTGTCCCACGAGTACGTGAGTATCAACGCTGACTATCGCAGCTGACAGAGCGACCCGGCTGGGTGTTGGAGGAGAGCAGTTTGAGGCTATCAGAAGGCAAGGGGAGCGTGGCGCGCTCGCCGAGTAGAGAGGGAGAGAGAGCGATGAAGCGTGGGCACAGCGATCACGGCGACGAGCAGCTGCCGAAACGACGGGTGCACGTCGTCGCCGCCGCGATCTACAACGGCGATGAGCGGGTGTTCCTCTCCCGTCGCCCCTCCTACGTCGACCAGGGCGGGCTGTGGGAATTTCCCGGCGGTAAATTGCATCCGCACGAGACCGGTCTCGAAGCGCTGAAGCGCGAGCTCAACGAAGAGTTGGGCATCCACGTCAAGCGCGCGCAGCCGCTGATCCGGGTGCATCACGAGTACACCGACAAGCACATCCTGCTGGACGTCTGGGGCGTTCGCGATTTCGAGGGCGAACCTTACGGGCGAGAGGGGCAGGTCGTGCGCTGGGTGCCGGTGGCCGAGCTCGGACGCTACAACTTTCCCGCCGCCAACCTGCCGATCATCAAGGCGGTAGCGCTGCCGCATGCCTACATGATCACCGCCGACCAGGCCGACGAGACGCGCTTCGAGACCGATCTAGCGGCCGCGCTCGAGCGCCATCGGCCAAAGTTGGTGCGGCTGCGCGATACCGCGCTCGACGCCGAGGCCTACGCCGCTCGTGCCGAGCGGGCGGTGGATATCTGCCGTCGGGCCGGCGCTCAGCTGATGCTCGGGCATAGGGGAAGCGACGTGGAGGCGATGGTCGCGCTGGTCGAGCGTTTGGACGCCGGCGGACTGCACTTGGGCAGCGATCAGCTCGGCGTGCTGGAGCGCCGACCGCTGGAGGGTTCGCGCTGGCTTGGAGCGTCGGTGCACGATGCAGCTGGCCTTGCGCAGGCCGAGCGCCTCGACTGCGATTTCGCGGTGCTTTCCCCGGTGCGTGCCACTGGCTCCCATCCGGACGCGCAGCCGCTGGGGTGGCATGGTCTGCAGCAGATGATCGAACACGTTCGGTTGCCGGTGTTCGCTCTGGGGGGCTTGGGGCTCGAGGATATCGACCACGCCCGAGGGGTAGGCGCCCAGGGGGTGGCGGCTATCTCGGCTTTCGAGCGCTAGAGCGCAGTTTCCATTCACGTGGGATCGTTCGAAGAAGGCGGCGCCGATCGATGGCGCCGCCTTCTTCGTTCGCGGTGAGGGTTTCCCGACGCCGCGCTAGCGTCGCTCCTGCTCGCGTTCGAGTTGCTCCAGCATCGCGTCGATGTCGGTCTCGTCCAGCGCCATCTCCCCAGGGATACGATGACTTTCACTCGCCCAGGCACCCAGGTCCAGCAGCTTGCAGCGCTTGGAGCAGAAGGGGCGGTAGGGGCTCTGTTCGTTCCAGGGAACCTGGGTGGCGCACTGGGGGCAGGCGACCTTGAGGGAGTCGCGAGGTTCTGACATGGAATGACTCCTTTGCGCATGTATCGCGATTGGGGTGGATCGATCGAGGCGCGAGCCGCGGGCGGACTCTCGATATTGGGGCGAAGACGGCGGTGGTCAATTCCCGCAGGCGGCGCGTTGGTGTGCAAGCTGTCGATAGAAGGCGTCCAGTTCGGCGACTCGCCGCTCGGTCGATACCTTGTCGAGGGAATTGTCGATCATCTCATCACTGCGAGCCAGGCGTTCGGCACGCGGCATCTGCGCGCGTAGAATCGCTTCGGCCTGGGCGAGCTCGCCGCCATCGCGTGCCAGCACGCGCTGCAGCTGCAGCGCTTCGGGGACGTCCACCACCAGTATCCGATCGACCACCTTGGCGTAGCGATCGGACTCGAGTAGCAGCGGTACCACCAGCAGGCGGTAAGGGCCCTCGAGCGTCTCGAGCCGTTCGAGCATGCGCGCATGGATCAGCGGATGCATCCGGGACTCCACCCAGCGCCGTTCCTCGGGCGCGGCGAAGATTCGCTGGCGCAGTGCGGCGCGATCGAGCCGGCCCTGGCGGTCGAGAATCCGTTCACCATAGCGTTCCACCAGGGCGTCGAGCATCGGTTCTCCTGGCTCGACCACCTCCCGGGCGATCTGGTCGGCGTCGACCGATGCAATGCCGCGCTCAGCGAAAAGTCGAGTGACGGTGCTCTTGCCCGAGGCGATGCCGCCGGTTAGGCCGATGGTCAGCATGATAGCGCTCCGTGCCGGGGCGTGGATGACGAAAAAGTTCAATACTCGCCGCCGAGGTCGAAGACTGGCAAGTACAGTGCGACCACCAGGAGGCCGATGACCAGGGTGAGCAGGGTCATGACGATTGGCTCGAGCAGCAGTTCCAGCCGCTCCAAGCGTCGCTCGAGCCTTTCCCGCTCGAGGTCTGCCGCGTGACCGAACGCCTCGGCCAAGCGGCCGGAGCGCTCTCCGTTGGCGACCAGGGCCGCGAGCAGCGCACCGAAGGCGCGCTCAGCGCGCATCGCCACGCTCAACGGTTCGCCCTCGGCGACTCTAGAGGCGACTCTCTTCAACGGCAGCGTCCCCTGCGGGGTCGCGATCAGCTCCAGCGCTACGTCCAGGGCCAGCCCGCTGCCCTGGGCGAGTGCCAGGGCCTCCAGGATACCGACTTTGTCGCTCGATTGAAGCAGCGGTCCCAGCAGCGGTAGCCAGCGGGCAAGCCGCGCACTATGTCGTCGTGCGGCGATCCAGCTCGCGATGAGTGCGAGCACGGCGATGAGGCACGCTTCGAGCCGTGCACTGAGTCCTGCGGAGAGGGCGAACAGCACCTCGGTGGGCAAGGGGAGGTGCGCTGCATCGTCGGCATAGAGCGCGGCGAAAGTCGGCACGATCTTGATCAGCATTACCGCCATCAAGCCTGCCGCGAGCACGGTCACCATCGCTGGGTAGCGCAGAGGCGCCGCGAGTCGGCGGCCGAGTCGGGCGCGTGCGTTGAGATGTTCCGCGAGGCGGGCCAGCACCGTCGCCAGTTTGCCACTATGTTCACCCAGGCCGATCAGCGCGGTGCCGAGCGGCGCGTGGAGCGGCAAGGTGGTGGTGCCGAGCGCGGCCGAGAGGGAGTGCCCCTCGGTGATCGCAAGGCGAAGCGTCGACCAGTAGTGGTGTTCCTCCGCGGTCTCGGCATTTTCGGCAAGCTGCTCCAGGGCGTCGAGCAGGCCGATGCCCGCCTGCAACAGGCCGGATAGCTGCATCAGGCGCAGCGCCAGGTGCTCGGGACCCAGGCGTTTCGTCCTCATGCGTAAGCGTCGCAGCCGTCGAACGATCAGTCCTCGCGCCGCGAGCTCGGTGTGGGCCTGGTGCTTGGTAGGGGCATAGAGCCGGCCGGTGCGGTGATTTCCGTCCTCATCCGTCGCCTGCCATTGCCACAGTCGCTGCTCAGAGCGCACGTTCCAGCGCCTGCCTCGAGATCAATCCCTGCGCCACCTTGTAAAGCCCGGCACGGCGCAGGCCATCGACGTCCTCCGCGTCCGAGCGGTCGATCGGGCGCGAGAGGACTTCGAAGATGGCGATACGGCCCGCATGTCCATTGTGGCAATGTCGACAGCCTCGGGCGACGTGGGGGGAGAGCGTATCCGCGGCGAGACCTAGTTCCATCGCCAGGGTGGCTTTCTGCGCCGATGGCGCAGGGACGCGACAGGCGGGACAGAGCGTGGGTACGAGGCGCTGCGCGATCACCAGGGTCACGCACTCGGCGAGATCGCGTTCGTCGGCGCCTAGATGCCCCAGCCGGGCAAGGCTCGCTCTGGCGCTGGCGGCGTGCACGGTGGCGAGAACCAGATGGCCGGTGCGGGCGGCCTTGAGCGTGATCTCGGCACTCTGGGGGTCGCGAATCTCACCGATCATCATCACGTCGGGGTCCTGGCGCAGGAACGCGCGCAGTGCAACGGCGAAGTCCAGCCCTATGCGCGGCTCTATCTGCAACTGCTGCACGCCGGGCAGGCGGTGCTCGACTGGCTGCTCGGCGCTGACCACATGGCGCCGCTGCCGATCGATGTGCATCAGTGCGCTGTAGAGAGTGATCGTTTTGCCGCTTCCCGTCGGCCCGCAGACCAGGATCAGCCCGCGGGCGGCTTCCAAGGCGCGTTTCAACGCTGCCAACGGCAGCGGATCGAGGCCGAGTTCGTCGAGGGAGAGCGCCTGGTAGGGCGCATCCACCAGGCGCAGGGATGCCTTCTCCCCTCGTACGGTAGGCAGCGTGGCAAGCCGGAAGGAGAGGGTGTAGCGATCCTCCAACGAGATGCTCAGGCTGCCGTCCTGGGGTAGCCGCTGCTCGCCGACATCGAGGCCGGCGAGCAGCTTGAGTCGCATCATGCAGCGCTCGCCCAGTGCCGCAGGGAGCCGCTCGAGCGTGCGCAGTTCGCCATCGACGCGGATTCTCACCGTGAAGCGCTCGCCTTCGGGCTCGAAGTGCAGGTCGGAGCCGCGCAGGCGCACGCAGGCCTGGGCGAGGCGTCGCAGGCAAGCATCGGCCGAGGTATCGCTGTTCGATGGTGCCGGGCGTTGGTCCGCGTGAGCCAGATAGGCTTCCAGCAGCTTCGCCAGCTGCCGCGGTTCGGCGAGGCGCGGCACGATCACGCGCGCGCAGGCGAAGCGTAGCTCATCGAGCTGGTCGAGGCAGGCGGCGCTGGCCACGGCGACACTGAGCCTGCCTGCCTCTTCATGCAACGGAAGGACGCCGATACGGGCTAACAGCCGGATCGGCAGGCCGGCGCAGGGCAGGCTGGATATCTCGATGCCATCGAGATCGACCGGCTCGAGAAGTTCGGCCGGCGCTGCCGGACAGGCTTTTTCGTTCATCGCTGGATGCTCCAGGTGATCGTCAATGCTCACCGTGTCGAATACCACGGCACCGAAGCTATCGGCCGCGGCCGACGGCTTTATAGGGGGTCAAGTCGCCGGTGCAAGTGGACGTTATGCGCTGAGAGGGGCGAGCGCCGCTCGCTTGGATCGGGACGGAGGCAGGATGGACGAGAAACCGGCTGAGGCGATGAATGTGGCGCGAGGCGCTCCGCGAGCGCATGCGCAGGGCGGATTCACGCTGCTCGAGATGATGGCGGTGGTGGCGATCGTCGGGGTGCTGGCGGCGGTGGCGATCCCTCGCTACCAGCTCTATGTCGCACGCTCCCAGGTCTCCTCCGCGAACATGCTGCTGAGGGCCCAGCAGGTGGGCGTGGAGGATCTGCTGCTACGCGGCCAGGAGGTGGATCTGGCGGCGCTGGGCTATTCGGGCGACTCGGTCGTCCATGCCCATGGCAGCTGGAGCGTCGAGGCGGATGGCACGTTGCGCTACCGATTCGGTACTGGCGCCTCACCGCTGCTCGCCGGTGAGGGGGTGGAGCAATGGCTGCAACTGCAGCCGGGCGCTGGTCTCGAGGGGTGGCGCTGCCTGGCGTCGGCTGCGCTGGAGCCGACGCTGCTGCCTCCCGGTTGTTCGCTTTCCAGCGGCGGCTAGTACAGTGCGCGCTCCTCCTCGATCACCTCCTTGAGCAGGGCGAGGAACAGTTTGTCGGCGGGAGAATGCTGGGACTCCCGAGTTGGAATCTTGACGCTGGTGGTGGAGGAGATCTCCTCGGCGATCCGCTCCGCTGCGTCTTTTTCTCCGCTGTGGCGTCTTGCGATCTCCAGGGCGGTGGGCAGGATCGAGGGATCGTAGAGGAGCTTCTTGATGAAACCGCGCAGCTCCTTGATGACCCGGGCCTGCTGCATTTCGCTGGATGTCGTCATGGGGTGCTCCTGTGGCATGTCCGGCGGCGGCCAAGGCGTGAAATGAAGACGAAGCGCCGCGAGTGGGGAAAGGGTGCAATGGGGCGATTATGGTCGGTTTGGGCGGTCAAAACATCCTAGTCCGACGCACGCCAGCATCTGATCTCGCCCAGCCAGTCGAGATCGTCAGCCAGCGACGCCAGTCGAGCGACGTCCGACGGTGACATCTCGCGGCACAGATAGAGCTCGATATCGATGCGCCGCAGGCCGTCGCAGGGCGATGTGCGATAGTGAAGCGCCATGTCCAGGCGGCGGGACCACGCCTCGATGCCCTGCCAGTGCGCGTCGAGCAGTCGCTCCACCTCGCCTCGAAGCGGAAGGGGCCTTGCTTGGCGTCTAAGGCGCTCATCGCCATCGTTCTCGGGGTCGATGTGAAAGGTGACATCGCGCAGGGTAGCGAAACGCTGGCGCAGGTGGCGGGTGACGGTGTTGCCGATTTCATGGGCTTCAGAAACCGTGAGCCGCGGTGCCACCAGCAAGTGCACGTCTAGCGCTGTATCGGCGCCGATGCGCCTGGCGCGAAGATCGTGAAGGTCGCGCAGTTCTGGAATCTCCAGCGCGCAGCGGCGCAGGCGCTCGGTCTCCTCTTCCGGCAGGGCGGTGTCGATCAGTTCTCGGCTTGCGCCGCGGAGCGTGTCGAAGCCGATCTTGCCGACCAGGATGGAAACCGCTATGGCGGCGAGTGGGTCGAGCCAGTAGAAGCCGAATTGGGCACCGGCGAGCCCGATCAGCACGATCAGCGAAGAGAGCGAGTCGCTGCGTGAGTGCCAAGCGCTCGCCTCCAGCAGCGGTGAACGCTGGCGTCGAGCCACGCGCAGCGTCCAGCGAAACAGCGCCTCCTTGACCAGCATTGCCAGCAGGGTGACGCCGATCGCCCAGTGTCCGGCGTTCAGTGCCTCGACCGAGAACAGCCGCAGCACGCTTTCCCATGAGACTGCGCCGGCGACGACCAGCAGCACGATGCCGAGCCAGAGACTCGCCATCGTCTCGATCCGGCCATGTCCATAGGGATGGCCCCGGTCTGGCGCGCGTCGGCCGAAGTGTGTAGCGATCAGCACTATCAGGTCGGTGAGCAGATCCGCAAGGGAGTGGATGCCGTCCGCGACCAGCGCGCTCGACAGGGTGAGCGTGCCGACGATGATCTTCAGCGCGGCCAGCCCCGCGTCGATGAGGACGGTAGTCAGGTTGACGCGCTGTGCCTCGCGACGTTGCGCTGATGCTGTGCTGCTCGAGGATTGAGAGGGCATGGGGATCGCTGATTGGCGGGCTCGACTGGAATTCTGTGCGGATGGCGTGATGAAGGCAAACGCCCCTCGGTGGCCCGCTGGTCGAAGGCTTATCGCTTTTTATCCGGGGGCGGATCGATCCTGTTCGAAAAGCACCGCCGCCCCTTGTAGACTTCGCAGCATGATCCGGTTCGTCGCAGCCGCGTTGTCGCGCGCGCCGTGCGTGCGATACGGCGTCCCTATGGTGTCGCATATGGTGTCGAAGGAAACGTTCACGCCGTGATGTCCCCCTTTTCGTGGCTACGCAATCTCTCCAATCCCTTGACCCACCAGGCCGGATTCGGACCGGTGCTGCGTATCATTGCGGTACTGCTATTGGTACTGGTGGTGATGATGGCGCTGCCGCTGGCGGTGCTCGCCCTCGAGCGCGACCCCGACATTCGCGCCTTCGCCACCTCGATCCTGATTACCCTCGGCGTATCCGGGCTGCTGCTGGTGCTGACCCGGGACTCCGGTTTCGAGCTGCGCCCGAGGCAGATGTTCATCCTCACGGTGATGAGCTGGGTGGTGTTCGCCGGCTTCGCCAGCCTGCCGATGATGCTCGGCTCCCCTCAGCTGTCGATCGCCGATGCGGTGTTCGAGGCAGTCTCCGGGGTTACCAGCACCGGTGCCACGGTGATCGTCGATCTCGATACCACCTCGGATGGAATCAAGCTCTGGCGGGGGCTTTTGCAGTGGATCGGCGGGGTCGGGATCATCGTCATGGCGATCGCGATCCTGCCGTTTCTCAAAGTTGGCGGCATGCGCTTGTTCCAGACCGAATCCTCGGCCTGGACCGAGCATATCGTGCCGCGTGCGGGGGGCATGGCGAAGTCGATCTCGATGGTCTATCTGGGCCTGAGCGCGCTGGCGATGCTCTCCTATTGGCTCCTGGGGATGCGCCCGTTCGATGCCGTCGTCCACGGCATGACCTCGGTATCGACGGGGGGCTTCGCCAACTACGACGAGTCTTTCGGCATCTACGCTTCGCGCCCGGCGATCCTCTGGGTGACGGTGCTTTTCATGCTCAGCGGCGCGTTGCCATTCGTACTCTACGTGCGCTTCATCACCCAGCGTTCAATGGCGATCTGGCGCGACCAGCAGGTGCGTGGATTCTTCACCATCCTGCTGGTGGTGATCGCGATGATGACGCTGGAGCGGATGCTCCATCGCCCCGGGCCTTTCTGGCCGGCCCTGACCGAGATCACCTTCAATGTCGTTTCGGTGATCACCACGACTGGGTACGCCACCTCGGATTACAACCACTGGGGCACCTTCGCGGTGAGCGTGTTCTTCTACCTGCTGTTCATCGGCGGCTGCTCGGGGTCGACCACCGGCGGGATGAAGGTGTTTCGCTTCCAGGTCGGATTGGTGATGCTGGTCAATCAGCTGCGTCACCTGGTCCACGCCCAGGGCGTGTTCGTCCAACGCTACAACGGCAGGCCGTTGACCGACGACATCGTCCGCGCGGTGGTGGCCTTCTCCTCGTTTTTCTTCTTCACCGTATCGGCGCTGTCGGTGGCGCTTTCGTCCCTCGGCCTCGACATGGTCACCTCGCTCAGCGCCTCGGTCTCGATGCTCGGTAATACCGGGCCGGGCCTTGGGGAGCTGATCGGGCCCGCGGGCAACTACGCCGGGATGCCCGAGGCCGCGAAGTGGCTGCTCAGCTTCGCCATGCTGCTCGGGCGGCTCGAGATACTCACCGTACTGGTGCTGCTCACGCCGGCCTTCTGGCGCAAGTGACTTGGTCGCGGGGCAATCGCAGAGGAAGGAAATGCGCCCTCGAAGGCTCGAGGGCGTAGGGGTCAGGCGTCGAGCAGGATGGGAGCGCGGCAGTTGATCACTGGATTGGCATACTGACGCAGCCACCAGGGGCGGAGCTCCTCGGGGACCTCGGCAAGGCGTGCCTCGAAGCGGTTGCGATCCGCCGAAGTGACGTCGTCGAGCTCGAGCAGCTCGGGATGCTCGCCTAGCTTCTCGAGCGCAAGGAAGTGCGAGGGATAGAGCTGGTAGCCCTCGAGCACCTGGCGGTCGATCTCCTCGGTGAGTGCTTCGATGCTGTCGAAGTCACCGCCGTTGAGCGCGGTACCGAAACGCAGGTTGACCCGCCCCTTGTCGCCGACGATGCCGGCGGCGATCGAGCGCATGTCCTCGAAGGCCAGCTTCTGGTAGCGGCCGTCGCTTTCGGTGGCGGCCAGCTCGCGGGCCTTCTGTACGTCGCAGGGGTCGTACTCGTAGCTGATCGATACCGGCACGACGTGCAGTCCGGCGATGATCTGCGCCAGTGGCGCATCGCGATTCTCGGCGCGCTTGGCCATGCACAGCATCTTGATGATCGCCGGGTCGGTGCGGTCGATGCCGTTCTTGGCACGGCCCTGCCGCTGGGCCATCCACACCGAGTGGTTGTCGATCTCGATCGAGTGTTGGATGTACTCGGACAGCAGCTGGAACGCCTTGATCATCTCACGTTTGCCGGTGGACGAACGTGGCACGATGAAGCTCTTGTTGAGCCGCATCAGGTCGGAGACATAGGGCTTTTCGAGCAGGTTGTCGCCGATCGCGATCCGCACCGTGTTGCGGTTGTGCAGATAGAGGGCGAAGTTGACGAAGGCCGGGTCGAGCGAGATGTCACGGTGGTTGCCGATGAACAGATAGGCCTGGTCGTCGTCCAGCGCTTCGAGGCCATGGATCTCCAGGCGATCCACCGTGCGCTCGATCATGTGCTCCATGTAGTCGGCGATGTGGCGCTGGAACTCGGTGATCGAGTGTATGCCGCGCATGCGCCGGCGCAGACCGTAGCCGATCAGCGCCCGGGTCAGCCAAGGAGCGACGGCGTCCAGGCGTGGGAGCCTGAAGCGAGCGATCGCGGCTTGGAATTCATCGTCGTGAGAGAGCCGGCTGAGGACGCTCGCCACCTCATCGTCTTGGTAGGGGCGCAGCGCCGAAAAACGGTCGGTGACCGTATCCGCGGGCGTGACGGGTGTCATTGATTGAAAATCACGGTGATTGATATGTTCATTTGGATGCATCAAGCCTCGACGGCCTCGTCCTGATGCCAGGGTGCGGGGCCGGTTTCCACCTCGCCCCCGAGCCACTCGATCAGCCGTTCGGAGAGTGCCGCCAGGGTGCTGGCCATCAGCGCGAACTCGGTCTCCAGACGTTCGACCGGATCGTCGCCCCGTACCTCGTCATCGGCCTGGTCGAGCAGCTGATCGTCGAACTTCAGGCTTTTCAGCGCAAGGTCATCCTGCAGCGTGAACGAGAGCTGGCCCTCCAGGCTCAGCGCCAGGCGGCTGACCTGGCGCCCGGCCGCCAGCGCGGTCTGGATCTCTTCGCCGTCGAGGTCGATGGCGCGCGCGCGCAGCACGCCATCGTCATCGCCGCGCAGCTCGACGGCATCACCCAGCAGCAAATCCTGAGGCCTGCTCGCTGGCTTTCGCAGCCATTCGGTGAGGGTCTTCGCCGGCGGTCGCTTGACCGACAGCGGGGTGACCTTGAGCGAGCCCAGCGCTTGACGCAGCAGGTCGATCATCTCTTCGCCACGCTTGCGGCTGGCGCAGTCGATCCCGATCAACGAGCGCCGGGTGTCCCACCACAGATCGATGTGTCCGCTGCGGGTGAACGCACGGGGCAGCAGTTCCTCGACCACCTTTTCCTTCAGCGCCTGCTTCTCGCGCCGGGGCGGTGCGAAGCCGTTGGCGGCCTCGAACGCTTCGCAGCGCTCCTCGAGCTCTTCGGCGACCACCGCGTTGGGCAGCAGGCGCTCCTGGCGGCGCAGCCTCAGCAGGCGGTGTCCTTCCAGTTCGTGAACCAGCCGCTCGCTTGCGCGGCCCGCGGGGGCGCCGAAACCGATGCGCTTGGCCTCGAATCGGCCGACCGGACGGAAAGCCAAGACCGCCAGGGCGTCTTCGAGGGCCTGCTGGCTCAACGATGCCTGATCATGCACTCGGTAAAGGTGTAAATGCTTGAACCACATGGGGTGTCCATCCTTTTAATCCGGCCATTATGTCGAAACCCGCTTGGTGGTGCTAGGGCGGCGGGGTAATTGACCATCGCACCGGATGCGCGCCGGCGCCGATCGCAGGGGCCTGGCGCGCAGCCCGGCGAGGAGCGCCGCGGAGCCGCACTGCGGCGTCTGGCGAGGCGGGCGGCGTGGCACGATTGTGGTACACTCGACGGATTCCGAAGACACCTCGTTGCCGTGGGCGCGAGAGTCCCGCGCGGGCTGCGTTTGCCTGCCAGCGAGGTCGCTTCGGGCGCTCGTAAAAGTCAAATCAGGATTGAACGACCCATGGGTGAGATCGCCAGAGAGATTCTGCCAGTCAACATCGAGGACGAGCTCAAGCAGTCGTATCTCGATTACGCGATGAGCGTCATCATCGGTCGTGCTCTTCCCGATGTGCGTGATGGTCTCAAACCGGTGCATAGGCGCGTGCTCTATGCCATGCACGAGCTCAAGAACGACTGGAACCGCCCCTATCTCAAGTCGGCCCGCGTGGTCGGCGACGTGATCGGTAAGTATCACCCGCACGGCGACAGTGCGGTCTACGATACCATCGTGCGCCTCGCGCAAAGCTTCTCGATGCGCTATATGCTGGTCGACGGCCAGGGCAACTTCGGCTCGATCGACGGCGACAGCGCGGCGGCGATGCGTTACACCGAAGTGCGGATGTCCCGGCTCGCCCACGAGCTGCTGGCGGATCTGGACAAGGACACCGTCGACTGGGTCGATAACTACGATGGCTCCCAGCGTATTCCCGAAGTGCTGCCGACCCGGGTGCCGAACCTGCTGGTCAACGGCGCCACCGGCATTGCGGTGGGTATGGCGACCAACGTGCCGCCGCACAACATGGGCGAGGTCATCGACGCCTGCCTCGCACTGATCGAAGATCGCCACCTGTCGATCGACGAACTGATGGAGTTCATCCCCGGCCCCGATTTCCCCACCGCGGGGATCATCAACGGCCGTGCCGGTATCCTCGACGCCTACCGCACCGGCCGCGGGCGAATCTACGTGCGGGCGCGCCACACCGTCGAGCACGACGAGAAGACCGGGCGCGATCACATCATCGTCACCGAGCTGCCCTACCAGGTGAACAAGGCGCGGCTGATCGAGAAGATCGCCGAGCTGGTCAAGGAGAAGCGGGTCGAGGGGATTGCCGAGCTGCGCGACGAGTCCGACAAGGACGGTCTGCGGGTCGTGATCGAGACCAAGCGCGGGGAATCCGGCGACGTAGTGGTCAACAACCTCTTCTCGCTGACCCAGCTGGAGAGCGTGTTCGGGATCAACATCGTCGCGCTCGACAACGGTCAGCCGCGTACGCTCAACCTCAAGCAGGTGCTCGAAGCCTTCCTGCGCCACCGGCGCGAGGTGGTTACCCGGCGCACCCTGTATGAACTCAACAAGGCCAAGGAGCGCGGTCACGTGCTCGAGGGCCTGACCGTTGCGATCTCCAACATCGACCAGGTGATCGAGCTGATCCGCGCCTCGAGCTCCGCTCAGGAGGCGCGCGAACGCTTGGTGGCGCGCAGCTGGCCGCCCGGCCAGGTGCTCGACATGCTCGAGCGCGCCGGCAGCGTCAGTTGTCAGCCGGAAGGGCTCGATGACTCCTTCGGTCTCTCCAAGGATCGCGGCGAGTACCGTCTCACCGAGACCCAGGCCCAGGCGATCCTCGATCTGCGGCTGCATCGACTGACCGGGCTCGAGACCGAGAAGCTGCTCGAGGAGTACAAGTCGGTACTGGAGAAGATCGCCGAGCTGACTCGTATCCTCGCCTCGCCCGACCGGCTGATGGAAGTGATCCGCGAGGAGCTGACGGCGATTCGCGACCAGTACGGCGATGCCCGGCGCACCGAGATCCAGGTCAGCCGGCGCGACCTGACCATCGAGGACCTGATCAACCAGGAAGACATGGTGGTCACCATCTCGCGCTCCGGCTACGCCAAGACCCAGCCGCTCTCCGACTACCAGGCGCAGAAGCGCGGTGGGCGGGGCAAGTCGGCGACGGCGATGAAGGACGAGGATGTGATCGAGCATCTGCTGGTCGCCTCGACCCACGATACCGTCCTGCTCTTCTCCGACCGTGGCAAGGTCTATTGGCTCAAGGTCTACGAGGTTCCCCAGGCGAGCCGCGGATCGCGTGGCCGGCCGCTGGTCAACCTGCTTTCCCTCGACGAAGGGGAGTGGATCACTGCGATCCTGCCGGTGCGCGAGTACCGTGCGGACAGCTACATCTTCTTCGCCACCGCCAACGGTACGGTCAAGCGCACTTCTCTCGACCAGTTCTCGCGGCCGCGCTCCGCCGGCCTTATCGCGCTGGATCTCGACGAGGGTGATCGCCTGGTCGGCGCTGCGATCACCACCGGGCACGACCACGCGATGCTGTTCTCCTCCAATGGCAAGGCGATCCGCTTCGATGAGAACGACGTCCGCGCGATGGGTCGGACCGCACGCGGGGTGCGCGGCATGCGCCTGCTCGATGGCGCCAAGGTGATTAGCCTGATCATCCCCAGCACCACCGAGATCGATGAGTCCGCCGATAGCGATCTCGAAACCGGCGAACCCGCGGACGGCACCGGTGCGGACCAGGTCTACATCCTCACCGCCTCCGAGAACGGCTTCGGCAAGCGCACCCGGCTCGAGGAGTTCCCGCTGCGCGGGCGCGGCGGCCAGGGCGTGATCGCGATGCAGACCAGCGAGCGCAACGGTGCTCTGGTCGCGGCGATCCAGGTCGGCGAGAACGACGAGATGATGCTGATCACCGATCGAGGCACCCTGGTGCGCACTCGGGTGGTGGAGATATCGCGCAGTTCCCGTAACACTCAGGGTGTTACCCTGATCCGCACCGCCGAAAACGAAAGCCTGGTCGCCACCGTGCGCCTCGACGACGAGACCGACGTCGACGCCGAGGATGCTGATGTCGACGAGGATGCACCGGAGAGCGGGGCGGCTCCCGGTGACGAGCCCAACGCCTGACATCAGCGAAGATCATGAGCCGACATTTCAACTTCTGTTCCGGTCCCGCCACGCTGCCGCTCGAGGTGCTCGAGCGGGCGCGCGAGGAGCTCGTCGACTACCAGGGGCGCGGCCTCTCGGTGATGGAGATGAGCCATCGCGGGGATGATTTCATCGAGATCGCAGCGCGTGCCGAGCGCAACCTGCGCGAGCTGCTCTCGATCCCCGAGGGCTATCGCGTGCTGTTCGTGCAGGGCGGCGCGTCGACCCAGTTCTCCTGCGTGCCGCTCAACCTGCTCGGCGGCGGCGGCACCGGCAACTATCTCGACAGCGGCGTATGGGCGAAGAAGGCGCTGGCGGAGGCGCGGCACCTGGGTGGGGCCCACGTGGCCGCGAGCACTGCTGACCTTGGCTATCGTCGTGCGCCCGCCCAGGGCGAGATCGTGCTCTCCCCGGATGCGGCCTTCCTGCACTACACCGATAACGAGACCATCGGTGGCGTGGCCTACGACTACCTGCCGGAGGCCGGCGACGTGCCGCTTGTCTGCGACATGTCCTCGTCGATCCTTGGCCGTGAGATCGATGTCTCGCGTTTTGGCGTGATCTACGCCGGCGCGCAGAAGAACATCGGTCCAGCCGGGCTGACCGTGGTGATCGTGCGTGATGACCTGCTCGATCGCGCGCGGCCCGAGACCCCGCAGATGCTCAGCTATCGGCAGGCCGCGGACCACGGTTCGATGCTCAATACGCCGCCGACCTATGCCTGGTACCTGTGCGGCCTGGTGTTCGAGTGGTTGAAGGCTCGTGGCGGCGTCGCCGCGATCGCTGAGGTGAACCGGCGCAAGGCGGCCAGGCTCTATGCGGCGATCGACCAGAGCGAGTTCTACTCCAATCCGATCGAAGCGGGCAGCCGCTCGGTGATGAACGTACCTTTCCGGCTTCGTGACGAATCGCTCGACCAGCGCTTCCTCGCCGATGCCGAGGCCGCTGGGCTGCTTTATCTCCAGGGACACCGTAGTGTCGGTGGGATGCGAGCGAGTATCTACAATGCCATGCCCGAAGAGGGCGTCGAGGCGCTGATCGATTTCATGGACGGCTTCGCCCGTCGCCACGGGTGACCGAGCGGCGCGACGGAAACGCCGCGCCGTGTTCGAAGGCTATCGCACATACGGACCAAACCATGTCAGAAGAGCGTTGTGCCCCTGGCGTTTCGCCGCACGATCTCGGTCGAGACATCGAGCAGCTGGAGAGTCTCGACGAACTGCGACAGCGCATCGACCAGATCGATACCGAGCTGCTCGGTCTGATCAGCGCTCGGGCGCGCTGCGCCCAGCAGGTCGCGCGGGTCAAGCTCAGCGACGATGCCAATGCGGTGTTCTATCGGCCCGAGCGTGAGGCCCAGGTGCTGCGCCGGATCATGGCGCTCAACCCCGGGCCGTTGGCCGCCGAGGAGATGGCGCGGCTGTTTCGCGAGGTGATGTCCGCCTGCCTCGCCCTGGAGCGGCCGATCCAGGTCGCCTACCTGGGGCCGGAGGGCACCTTCACCCAGCAGGCCGCGCTCAAGCACTTCGGCGATTCGGCCAGTACCCAGCCGATGCCGTCGATCGATGACGTGTTCCGCGAGGTGGAGGCGGGCGCGGTCAACTACGGAGTCGTGCCGGTGGAGAACTCCACCGAAGGGGTGGTCAACCACACCCTGGATACCTTCATCGGTTCCGCGCTCAAGATATGTGGCGAGGTGGTGCTGCGGATCCACCATCACCTGATGGTCGGCCAGAATACCCAGCGCCAGAAGATTTCTCGGATCTACTCTCACCCTCAGTCGCTGGCCCAGTGTCGGAAATGGCTCGACGCCCACTACCCGATGGCCGAACGGGTCGCGGTCTCCTCCAATGCCGAGGCGGCGCGGCTGGTCAAGACCGAGTGGCACAGCGCTGCGATCGCCGGCGACATGGCGGCTCGGCGCTATGGGCTGGAGATCATCGCTGAGAAGATCGAGGACCGTCCGGACAACTCGACCCGCTTTTTGATCATCTCCACCGATGACGTGCCGCCATGCGGCAACGACAAGACCTCGCTGGTAGTGGCGATGCGCAACCAGCCCGGCGCGTTGCATGCGCTGATCGAGCCTTTCCAGCGCCACGGGATCGACATGACCCGGCTGGAGACCCGCCCTTCGCGTACCGGGGTGTGGAACTACGTGTTCTTCATCGACCTCAAGGGGCATCGCGAGGATCCCGTCGTCGCGGCGGCGCTCGAGGAAGTGCAACTGCGCGCCGCCGAACTCAAGGTGCTCGGCTCCTATCCGGTGGGCGTACTCTGAGATGACCTCGAAGGTACAGGCGCCGCGCTGCACCGCGGTGGTCGGGCTGGGGATGATCGGAGGCTCGATCGCCGCGGGGCTCAAGCAGGCAGGGTGGGGCGGCGAGGTGCTCGGTTGCGATCTCGATCCCAGCGAGCTTGCGCAAGGATTGGCGCTGGGGGTGATCGATCGCCAGGCGAGTCTCGAGACCGTCGCGCGCGATGCCGACCTGATCGTGCTCGCGGTGCCGGTACTGTCGATCCACCGGGTGCTCGAACGACTCGCGCCGCTGCTGGCGAAGCGCCAGTCTCCCCCCGTGGTGACGGATGTCGGCAGCGTCAAGCGCCGGGTGCGCGAGGCGGTGGTGGCGGTATGCGGGAGCATGCCGGGCTGGCTGGTGCTTGGCCACCCGATCGCTGGTGCCGAACGCAGCGGCGTGGCCGCGGCCAATCCCGCGCTTTACCGCCAGCACCGGATCATTCTCACTCCCGAGGCGGATACCTCACCCGAGGCGCTGGCGCTGGTGCGGGCAATGTGGCAAAAGCTCGGTGGCGAGCTGCTCGAGATGAGCGTCGAGCGCCATGACGAAGTGCTCGCGCGCACCAGCCATCTGCCGCATCTGCTCGCCTTCTCGCTGGTCGATACCCTGGCACTGCAGGACGAGCGGCTCGAGATATTCCGCTACGCGGCCGGCGGCTTTCGCGATTTCACCCGTATCGCAGGTTCCGATCCGGTGATGTGGCGCGACATTTTCATCGGCAATCGTGACGCGGTGCTGCATGCGCTCGACGAGTTCGAGGCGGGCGTGGCGCGATTGCGCCACGCGGTCGAGGCCGGCGACGGTGAGGAGATGCTGGGCATCTTTACTCGCGCGAACCATGCGCGGCACTATTTCCAGACTTTGTTGAATCAGTCGAGTTACCAAGCGAGCTATCACCACATGGAACAACGCAACGTGCGCTATCGCGCTGCCGCCGGCGGTCGTGTCGAAGGCCGCATCCGAGTCCCTGGCGACAAGTCGATGTCGCATCGCTCGATCATGCTCGGTGCCCTCGCCGAGGGCGAAACCAGCGTCGAGGGCTTCCTCGAAGGCGAGGACAGTCTCGCTACGCTACAGGCATTTCGCGACATGGGCGTGGTGATCGAGGGGCCCGAGCAGGGGCGGGTGCGGATCCACGGCGTCGGCCTGCATGGCCTGCGCAAACCGGCCGGGCCGCTCTACCTGGGCAATTCAGGCACCGGCATGCGGCTCTTTTCCGGCCTGCTGGCCGGCCAGGCCTTCGATACCGAACTCACGGGCGACGCTTCCCTGAGCAAGCGCCCGATGAATCGCGTCGCCGATCCGCTGCGGCTGATGGGGGCGGTGATCGAGACCGGCGATGGCGGCCGCCCGCCGCTCAGGATCAAAGGCGGTCAGCGGCTGCACGGCGTCGACTATGACATGCCGATGGCCAGCGCCCAGGTGAAGTCCTGCCTGCTGCTTGCTGGCATGTATGCCGAAGGCGAGACGCGGGTGCGCGAGCCTGCACCTACGCGGGATCACACCGAGCGGATGCTCCAAGGTTTCGGCTATCCGGTTTCGCGCGAAGGCGCCGTGGCCTCGATCCGGGGCGGCGGACGCCTGAGCGGTGGAAAGATCGACGTCCCCGCTGATATCTCTTCCGCGGCCTTCTTCCTCGTGGCCGCTTCGATCACCCCGGGAGCCGACCTGGTGCTCGAGCACGTCGGCATCAACCCCACCCGGATCGGGGTGATCAACATCCTGCGCGAGATGGGTGCCGACATCACGCTGCTCGACGAACGCGAAGTGGGCGGCGAGCCGGTCGCCGACATTCATGTGCGCCACGCCGAGCTGCACGGGATCGATATCCCGCAGGACCAGGTGCCGCTGGCGATCGACGAATTTCCCGTGCTATTCGTCGCCGCCGCCAATGCGCAGGGCACCACCCGGCTGCGGGGCGCAGAGGAGCTGCGGGTCAAGGAGTCCGACCGGATCCAGGCGATGGCCGACGGCCTCACTGCCCTCGGCGTCGTTAATCGCGTGCTGGAGGACGGTATCGACGTGGTCGGTGGCCCCTACGGCGGCGGTAGCGTCGACAGCCTCGGCGATCACCGGATCGCGATGGCGTTCACCGTGGCCGCGCTGCGTGCCACTGGCGACATCGTGATCGACGACTGCGCCAATGTGGCGACCTCGTTTCCGAACTTCGAGGCGTTGACCAAGCAGGTCGGCATGCGCCTTCAGGTCGAGGTCGAGCGGGCATGAGCGATGCGCCGGTGATCACCATCGACGGGCCGGGCGGCGCGGGCAAAGGCACCGTCTCTGCGTTGATCAGCGAGGCGTTGGGCTGGCACCTGCTCGACTCCGGCGCGCTCTATCGCTTGACCGCGCTGGCCGCGAATCGTAAAGGCGTGGCGTTGGATGATGAGCCTGCGGTGGCGGCACTCGCCGAATCGCTGCCGGTGGCGTTCATCGCCGCCGAGGGAGGGGCGCGTATCGAGCTCGCCGGGGTTGAAGTGAGTCAGACGATCCGCAACGAGCAGGTCGGTGCCGATGCCTCGGTGATCGCCGCGCTGCCGAGCGTGCGCACCGCGCTGCTGGCGAGGCAGCGGGCATTTCGTCGGGCGCCGGGGCTGGTCGCCGATGGGCGCGACATGGGCACGGTGGTGTTCCCCGATGCGCCGCTGAAGGTTTTCCTGACCGCCTCAGCCGAGGAGCGGGCCCGTCGCCGGTATGGTCAGTTGCGGGAAAATGGTGGTTCTGCTACGCTTCAGAGCCTTTTGGAAGAGATCAGGGTTCGGGACGAACGTGATCGGAATCGCGCCGTTTCTCCGCTCAAGCCGGCGGCGGATGCGATAACGATCGACAGCACCGAACTCGAGATTCCAGAAGTAGTCGCCCGCATCAGGGCACTGCTCGCCGAACGGGGGCTTTGAGCCACTGAGTCGGGCTGGAAAGCCCTTCTGGGATGCCCCATCAAGACGTCATGGGGTGACGATACCGAAATCGCAGTCTGAAAGGTACGTCACTTCTAACCAGCGCTAACGTCCATGGGGAGCGTCACACTGGCCCACACTCGCTGGTGGTGTGGAGATCGCGGCGATTTTGCCGCCTTAACGTTGATCACGTAGGAATAACATGAGCGAAAGCTTTGCCGAGCTGTTTGAACAGTCTCTCAACGACATCAACATGGAGCCGGGCGCCATCGTTCTGGCTTCGATCGTCGACATCGATGGTGACTGGATCACCGTCAATGCCGGCCTGAAGTCCGAAGGCCAGATTCCGGCCGCTCAGTTCAAGGACGAGAACGGCCAGCTGACCGTCAAGGTCGGTGATGAAGTTCGCGTCGCGCTGGAAGCCGTCGAGGACGGTTTCGGCGAAACCCGCCTGTCGCGCGAGAAGGCCAAACGCGCCGAAGCTTGGAAAGAGCTCGAAGCGGCCTTCGAAGACGACCAGATCGTCAAAGGCGTGATCAACGGCAAGGTCAAGGGTGGCTTCACCGTCGACGTCAACTCGATCCGTGCGTTCCTGCCGGGTTCGCTGGTCGATGTGCGTCCGGTCCGCGACACCGCCCATCTCGAGAACAAAGAACTCGATTTCAAGGTCATCAAGCTCGACGCCAAGCGCAACAACGTCGTCGTCTCGCGCCGTGCCGTGCTCGAAGCCGAGAACAGCGCCGAGCGTGAAGCGCTGCTGGCCACCCTGCAGGAAGGCCAGCAGATCAAGGGTATCGTCAAGAACCTCACCGATTACGGCGCTTTCGTCGACCTCGGCGGCGTCGATGGCCTGCTGCACATCACCGACATGGCGTGGAAGCGGATCAAGCATCCGTCCGAAATCGTCGCCGTCGGCGACGAGATCAACGTCAAGGTGCTGAAGTTCGACCGCGAGCGCAACCGTGTCTCCCTCGGTCTCAAGCAGCTGGGCGAAGATCCTTGGGTCAACATCAAGGCTCGCTACCCGGAAAACACCAAGGTTCGCGCCCGGGTCACCAACCTCACCGACTACGGCTGCTTCGCCGAGCTGGAAGAGGGCGTCGAAGGTCTGGTCCACGTGTCCGAAATGGACTGGACCAACAAGAACATCCATCCGTCGAAAGTCGTCCAGGTTGGCGATGAAGTAGACGTCATGGTGCTCGATATCGACGAAGACCGTCGTCGCATCTCGCTTGGCATCAAGCAGTGCACCTCGAATCCGTGGGAAGACTTCAGCTCGCGCTTCAACAAGGGCGACCGGGTTTCCGGCACGATCAAGTCGATCACCGATTTCGGTATCTTCATCGGCCTGAACGGCGGCATCGACGGTCTGGTCCACCTCTCCGACATCTCCTGGTCGGAAGCGGGCGAAGAAGCCGTTCGTCGCTACCGCAAGGGTGACGAAGCCGAGGCGGTCATCCTGTCGATCGATCCCGAGCGTGAGCGCATCTCGCTGGGTGTCAAGCAGCTCGAAAGCGATCCGGTCTCCGAATACCTTGCCGTCAACGACAAGGGTGCGCTGGTCAACGGCCGCGTGACCGAAGTCGACGCCAAGGAAGTGCTGGTCGAGCTGGCGACCGATGTCGTCGCGGTTCTCAAGGTCTCCGAGATCTCCGAGGAGCGCATCGAAGATGCTCGTACCGTGATGAACGTTGGAGACAGCGTCGAAGCGCGTATCGTGGGTGTCGACCGCAAGAACCGTATGATCAACCTGTCGGTTCGTGCTAAAGACCAGGCGGATACTCGCCGCGCGATGAGCAAGCTGCGTGACGAAGAGACCGAGACTGCGGGTCCGACCACCATCGGCGACCTGATCAAGCAGAAGCTCGGCCAGGACTGATCACTGATCGGTCAATGATCGTCCGGCCGTATCAGGCCGGATATCGAAACAGTGCCCCGTGCGATGTCGCCGGGGCACTGTTTTTTCATGTCCAGATGTTCACGACGAGATAGGGCCGTTAGCGTTTCCCGGTGCGCCGGGTCACTTTCCCGCCAGTGCCTTGATCATCCCGGTGAGCATCGAAAGCTCACGTTTGCTGGGTTCGCTGCGACGGATGATCGCGCGCAGCTTCTCCTGCGTCTTGGCGTGGGGCTGATTGAGAAATCCGGTCGGTCGAAGCAGCTCTACCAGCAGTTCATCGAAGTACTGAAGCTGGGCACGGCTTGGCCGCGGTTCCCCTCCCTGCATTTCCCCCATGCGCTCTGGATCCCTATCACCGTTGCCGCGACGCCAGGCATTGCGCAGCTCATAGCAGGCGATCTGCACCGCCTGGGCGAGATTGAGAATCCCGTAGCTGGGGTCGGTGGGTAGCCGTAGCTGATGGGTGCAGTGATCCAGCTCCTCATTGGTGAGGCCGAATCGCTCTCTGCCGAAGACCAGCGCTACTGGGCCATGCAGTGCCGCGTGCATTGCCGCTTGGCCCATCTCGTCTCCCTCCTCGAAGCAAGGCAATGCCCGCTCCCTCAGGCGCGCGCTGGCACCGATCACCATCGTGCAATCGCCGACCGCTGCCTGAAGTGAATCATGCACCTGGGCCCGCTTTAGCAGTTCGCCGGCCCCTGCCGCCATTCGGCTCGCTTCTTCGGCGGGAAAATCGCGGGGATTGATCAGGTGCAACGCCGTTATACCCATGGTGCGCATTGCCCGAGCGGCGGCACCGATGTTGCCGGGATGGTAGGTCTGCACCAGCACGACGCGTAGATTGGCGAGCAGATGATCGTTGGTGGTAATCGGCATGGAGGATGTGGCGTCCGGACGTAGGGCGAGGCGCCATTATATCGATGGCAGCGTTAGCGGAGTATCCGAGTCCCGCCCCTACATCGTTCACCGCGAGCCGGCGCCCGGTGCCATCGCGCCGGGCGCGGTCATCGATTCTTGATCAGCGGGGGTTGGCTGCATCGATGAAATCCGACAGATCGCGATCGAAGCGGTCGGACTCCTCGATGAACGGTGCGTGGCCCGCCTGCGCATAGAGCTTGCTGCGGATGCGCGGGTTCAGGGCCGTGGCGCGGGCGATGGAGTGCTCTGCGTTCACTAGCGAATCGCGTGCGCCATAGAGCAGCATCAGTGGCTTATGGGTCGAGCCCAGGCCTTCGGCGGAGGCAACGGTCATCGAAAGCACCGCGGTCTGCATCTGCGGCGATGCCAGGGCCGCGTTGGCGAGCAGGCGCTGGAAGGTGATAGGGTCGGGCTGAATCTCGAAGCATAGGGTGAGGAAGGTGCGCTCGGCATCGAGGTGAGTCTTCAAGTCGGGCGATGCCAGATCGCGGTAAACGTCGGGGTGGGGCGCGATCAACTCCGGGCGCAGTTCGATAACGCCGCCGACATAGACGGCACCAGCGATGCGCTCGTCGCCGTAGGCGGCCAGGTAGTTCGTGATTACGGCGGCGCCCAGCGACCATCCCACCAGCACGGGACCACGCGCATCCGACGCTGCGATCACTGCCGCTAGGTCGTCCGCCCAGTGGCGCCCGTCGGTATAGGCATCGGCGTTCGTCGGCTTGCCTGATAGGCCGTGACCGCGCAGGTCATAGGTGATCAGCCGGTAGCGCTGGAGCTCTGGGCTGCTCATCTGTGCGTCCCAGCTCAGATGGCTGCCGAGCAGCCCGTGGACGAAGACGACCGCGGGACCGTGGGGGTCGCCTGATTCCTGGACGGCGAGCGTGACCCCATCCGGCGCGGTCACGGTGTAGTGCTTGGTGCTCGCCAGCGCGACGACCGATACGGCCATCATTACGGTCACCATCACTATTTGGAAACCACGAACAAGCTTAGGGTGAAGCATGATGAGAGGGCTCCTGAAAGTGAAGATGGAGACAGTTTCAACTCTCACACCGGTGTGAGGGTCAAGCGCCGAGTGTTACGCTTATGCTCCATGAACCAGACCACTTCCAAGCATCCCATGTCGATCGGCATGCTCGCCCGCGAAACCGGAGCGAGCGTGCGCTCGCTCCGCCACTATGACGAGCACGGTCTGCTCTCCTCCGGCCGTGCCAGCAACGGCTACCGTACGTTCTCGGCCACGGCGATCGTGCAGGTCAGGCAGATTCAGCGTCTGATCGCGGCCGGCTTCAGCCTGACCGAGATTCGCGGGTTTCCCGACTGCATGCTCATGATCGAAGGCGCGGCGGCCTGCCCCGAAACCTCCGAGGTCCAGCGCAAGCGGCTGGCTTCGGTGGAGCGGCAAATCGCCGATCTCGAACGTCGCCGCGTGCGCTTGCGCAGGATGCTCGCCGAAGGCGCTGCCCCGCCATTGGAATAGTGCACCGGGCAATCTTCACCCCGGGATGCTGTTAGCTACATCCCGCCGCGCCTCCCCAGGGAGTGGGCACCGGCACGAGCCGCAGCGTAGCGCCCATAAAAAAGCCTCGCGCGGGCGCGAGGCTTTCATTAACCGGCCGTTGGATTGGCCGGGGAGGGCGTGACTTACATCATGCCGCCCATGCCACCCATGCCGCCCATGTCAGGCGCGGACGAGGCTTTTTCTTCCGGATCCTCGGCGATCATCGCCTCGGTGGTGATCATCAGACCACCGACGGAGCCTGCGGACTGCAGCGCGCTACGGGTTACCTTGGCCGGGTCGAGAACGCCCATTTCGGCCAGGTCGCCGTATTCGCCGGTCGCCGCGTTGTAGCCGAAGTTGCCTTCGCCTTCCTTGACGCGGTTGACGACGACGGATGCTTCTTCACCGGCGTTGGTGACGATCTGACGCAGCGGTGCCTCGAAGGCGCGCAGCGCCAGCTGGATGCCGTGGGTCTGATCTTCGTTGTCGCCTTTGAGATCCTTGAGGTTGGTCAGCGCGCGGATCAGCGCGGTGCCGCCGCCAGGAACCACACCTTCTTCGACCGCAGCGCGGGTGGAGTGAAGCGCGTCTTCGACGCGGGCCTTCTTCTCCTTCATCTCCACTTCGGTGGCTGCGCCAACGCGGATGACCGCGACGCCGCCGGCCAGTTTGGCGACACGCTCCTGAAGCTTCTCACGATCGTAGTCGGAGGAGGTCTCTTCGATCTGGGCACGGATCTGGCCGACACGTGCTTCGATGTCCGCTTCGGCGCCAGCACCATCGATGATGGTGGTGTTTTCCTTGGACATGGTCACGCGGCGCGCGTTGCCCAGGTGCTCGACGGTCGCCTGTTCGAGGGTTAGGCCGACTTCCTCGGAGATCACAGTGCCGCCGGTCAGGATCGCGATGTCCTGCAGCATGGCCTTGCGGCGATCACCGAAGCCCGGCGCCTTGGCGGCAGCGACCTTGACGATGCCGCGCATGTTGTTGACCACCAGGGTGGCCAGCGCTTCGCCTTCGATGTCTTCGGCGATGATCATCAGCGGCTTGCCGGCTTTGGCGACTGCCTCGAGGACCGGCAGCAGCTCGCGGATGTTGGAGATTTTCTTGTCGACCAGCAGGATGTAGGGGTCTTCGAGCTCGACCGCCATGGTTTCCTGGTTGGTGACGAAGTAGGGCGACAGGTAACCGCGATCGAACTGCATGCCTTCGACGACTTCGAGCTCGTCTTCGAAGCCACGGCCTTCATCAACGGTGATGACGCCTTCCTTGCCGACCTTTTCCATCGCATCAGCGATGATCTGGCCGATGGTGGCGTCGCCATTGGCGGAGATGGTACCGACCTGGGCGATGGCCTTGGAGTCCTTGCACGGGACGGAGAGCTTCTTGACCTCGGCGACGGCGGCGATGATCGCCTTGTCGATACCGCGCTTGAGGTCCATCGGGTTCATGCCAGCGATGACGCCTTTCAGGCCTTCGTTGACGATGGCCTGGGCCAGCACGGTGGCGGTGGTGGTACCGTCGCCGGCGACGTCGGAGGTCTTGGAAGCGACTTCCTTGACCATCTGCGCGCCCATGTTCTCGAACTTGTCTTTGAGCTCGATTTCCTTCGCGACGGAAACACCGTCCTTGGTCACGGTCGGCGCGCCGAACGATTTCTCAAGAACGACGTTACGTCCTTTTGGCCCGAGAGTGGTCTTGACTGCGTCGGCCAGAACATTGACACCGCGTGCCATCCGCTTGCGAGCGTCATCACCGAACTTGATCTGCTTAGCTGCCATGTCTCTGTCTACCTCAATTAATTCAGTAGGCGAATAATGATGAAGGTGTCATTTGTCGCCGCTAAGGCGACCGGGTGTTCGAGATGGCCGATCAGGCCTCGAGCACGCCAAGAATGTCGGACTCACTCATGATCAGGACTTCTTCACCGTCGATCTTCTGTTTCTCGACTCCGAAACCTTCCTTGAAGATCACTTTGTCACCGACCTTGACGTCGAGCGGGCGAACCTCGCCGTTTTCGAGGATACGACCCTTGCCGATGGCCAGGATTTCACCGCGAGTCGGCTTTTCTTGCGCGTTGCCCGGCAGCACGATGCCGCCAGCGGTCTTCTGCTCTTCTTCCAGGCGACGAACGACGACGCGCTCATGCAAGGGACGAATTTTCATTGCTCAAGTTCTCCTGAAGTTACCTGTCACTCGAATGTCGGACGCCTCGCCATCACTGGCTCGGCGGGGCTTGGCCGGTATCCCGGACCAAAACTCAAACGTCTCGTCTCGATGTCGGGCTATTAATGTGGTCGCGGTTTTGCATTTCAAGGGGCGCTCGGCAAATTTTTCGGCCCGGAGCATACCTTGGTGAAAGTCAATCGCGATGCTTGTGCTCGATGTACTCCCCTTCAATGGTCTGGCCTTGGTTGGTTTGATTGCTTTGGGCTGTACGCTCGTCGTGGGAGGGCGCTTGACCGTGGAAGGTGTCTCCTCCGGTGCGGTCCCGTCCCGGGTGATAGGGCTCCACCGGTGGGTTGCCGCGCAAGCGCCGGATCAGCAGCGGCACCAGGCAGCAGAGCCCGACCAGGTCGCTGAGCGGACCCGGCAGCAGCAGCATGAAGCCGGCGATGACCAGGGTGCTGCCACGGATCAATTCCGAAGGGTTGGCTCGTCCTTGAAGCAGGCTGAGCTGCGCGTTGCGCAATGCCTGCATGCCTTCACGGCGAATCAGTTGGATGCCGAGTACCGCCGTGCCGATGATCAGCAGTAGCGTGGCGAGCACTCCGATCTGGCCGCCAAGCAGGATCAGTGCGATCAGGTCGGCGAGGAAGTAAAGCGCGATGAAGATGAAAATCGGCATGGAGCGTTCCAAGGAGGTAAAGGAATGATCTTACTAGTGGGCGCTCCTTGGCCGGATTTCAATGGTGCTGGGTGATCCAGATGTGAAGCGGCGCGGCAGGCCGCGCCGCAATGGCTCAGAAGCTCAGGTGCTGTTCGAGGAGACTGACGGTCGCCGCACCGATGCCTTCCGTGCGAGTCAGGTCCATGGCATCGAGGAAGGGGCCATTCGCTTCTCGCTCGGCGATGATTGCCTGGGCCTTGGCCGGACCGATGCCAGGCAGGTGCACTAGCTGTTCGATGGTGGCGGTGTTGACATCGATCGGTTCTGGTTCGAGCGCCGTGGCGGGTTGGGCCAGCGTCAGCAGCACAGCGAGCAGGGGGGACAGAAGATAGGTGCTCATGGTCGGTCTCCGAAAGCGGAAATGTCGGTTGGAGGGAAATGCCCTCGATGAGAGCTATCGACCCGACTCGTCGGTTTTTGACCTTGGACGAAAGGATGACCTGCCCGGCTCAATGGCGATCACTTTCCAACTCGCCAAGCGAAGGGTATAAACGACGCCGACGAGCGTTGTGGATCCCAGCCAGGAACACCGACGCCGGGACGCCCTCCGTCTCTCTTCAACGAAGGATTCCCCATGCAATCACCCCTGATCATCGCCCTCGACTACGCAAAGCTGGACGATGCGCTGGCAATCGCCGATCTGCTCGACCCCGCGACGTGTCGGGTCAAGGTCGGCAAGGAGCTCTTCACTGCGGAGGGACCGCTGGTCCTGCGCGCGTTGCGCAACCGTGGTTTCGAGGTATTCCTCGATCTGAAATTCCATGACATCCCGAACACCGTCGCCAAGGCGGTGCTCGCGGCGGCGGACCAGGGCGTATGGATGGTCAACGTCCACGCCTCGGGAGGGCGGCGGATGATGGAAGCGGCGGCTGACATCCTCGAGAAGCACTCGATGAAGACCCTGCTGACCGCGGTCACCGTGTTGACCAGCCTGGCCGGGAGCGAGCTGGCCGAGGTCGGTATCACCTCGACGATCGATGAGCAGGTCGAGCGCCTGGCGCAGCTGGCCCAGGCCTCCGGGCTCGATGGCGTGGTCTGCTCGGCGCGCGAGGCGCGCAGGGTGCGCCAGTGCTGCGGAGACGATTTCCTCAAGGTGACGCCTGGGATCCGCCCCTGGTTCGCGGCCGCCAACGACCAGCAGCGCATCACCACGCCGGCGCAGGCGCTGGATGATGGCAGTACGCACCTGGTGATCGGGCGCCCGGTCACTCAGGCTGACGACCCTTCCAAGGCACTGGCGGAAGTACTGCGCGAAATCGAGGGGCATTGAGCCCGGTCGTGAGCCCGGCTGCGCTCAATGCGCGGCGTGGGGCGCTTCGCTTCGGGGCGGGAACTCGTCGATTGGCTTGATCGTTTCCCAGTCGTGGCATTGAGGGCAGTGCCAGTAGAGTCGTTCGATCTGAAAACCACAGTGGCGGCAGACGAATCGCGGGTCTCGTTGGACCAGGCGCTCCAGGTGATGATGCAGGGTCTGCATCAGCAGGCGCTCCGCCTGGTGCTGCGGATCGATGCGCTCAACGTCGAGTGCCGCGAGATAGACGACGCCGCGGAGGTTGGGAAACCGCTCGAGCCGCTCGCTGAGTTTTTTCGCCGTGGCCTCCAACCCTTCGCGTGGCAGGCCACGCTGCGCCCTCATCAGTAGCGCCGAGATGCTCGGGGTCTGCTCCAGCGCCCGATCGAGGTGCGCGAGCAGGCCGGGTTCGTCGTCGAGCATGTCGTAGGAGCGGCCCAGGCGCTCGAGGATGATCGGAGAAAATTCTCGGTCCTGCTGCGGAATTTTCGACAACGCTTTGATCTCATCGCGATAGCGGCCCAAGGCATGAAAACGCTCCGCCTGGATCCAGTGACTGCGTACAGAGCTGGGACAGGTGGATAACGCTTGCTTGAGCTTTTTCTGTCCCGACGCGATGTGTCCTCGTTCGAACTCTTCCAATGCCAGTTCGCAAAGCCAGTTCGCCGCCGCGCGCTGCAGAGGCGGATCGTCGCGTAATCGCTGGGTGCTGGCCACGTCGAGTGCCGCTTGCCACTCCTTCTCCTGTTCGAACAGTTCGATCAGTAGCCGCCGCGCGGCGTTGAGGATCTGCTCGTCGTGGCAGCGCTTGATCAGCGAATCGAGCAGCCCTTCGGCACGATCGAGCACCCCGAGGCGCATGAAGTCACGCGCGAGCTCCAGCTGGACCTGGTCGCTCTGGCGCGAACTGAGCGCCGGGCGGGCGAGCAGGTTCTGATGGATCTTCACCGCGCGGTCGGCTTCACCCCTGCTGCGAAACAGGTTGCCGAGGGTGATGTGGGTGTCGATCGTCTCGCTGTTGACCTCCAATGCCTGTACGAAGGTCTCGATCGCGCGGTCCGGCTGTTCGGTGAGAAGGAAGTTGAGTCCAACGAAATAGTCACGCGAGAGCGTGACCGTGCCTTGCTGCTCGATGCGCCTTCCCCTTTTCGTCGAACCCCGGCGTCCGAGCCACCAACCGATCATCAGGGCGGTGAGCAGGACGACGAAGAGGAGAATATCGCGCATCTAGTGGGATTCCTTCAGCCCCTGGGTACGCAGGCGATCGAGCTCGAGCTGCTGCTGGCGGTTCTCACGCCGGCTGCGGGCTAATGCGGAGCGCAGCCTCACGTAGAGTCCGGTCATCGCCGCCATGCCGAGTATCACGCCGAGCAGCAGGGTCGCGAGGAGCCAGAGCGCGAGCGAAGCGGGGGGCAGTTCGATCCAGATCACATCGAGCGGGATGGCCTGCTGGTTGCGCACCGCGAAGAGAATGCCGAAGAGCACGACGACCAAGGAGATGATGGCCAGGAGCAGCCCTTTGAGCCAGCGCATGAGAGATCGATTCCTTTGTGCGAAGGGGATGAGAATGGCCGCTCTACGGCCTGAGCGACCATTCTAGCAGCGCCAAGGGTGTACCGGGGCTCGAGGTCGGCGGGTTCAGTAGCCGAGCGCGCGGCTCGCGTTGACTTGCTCGCGGAGCTCTTTACCGGGCTTGAAGTGGGGAACGTACTTACCATCGAGGGGCACCGCGTCGCCGGTCTTGGGATTGCGACCGACGCGGGGCTCGCGATAGTGCAGCGAGAAGCTGCCGAAGCCGCGAATCTCCACTCGACCGCCCTTGGCAAGGGTTTCGGTGATGTCATCGAGGATCAAGCGGACGGCGGTTTCAACCTCCTTGAGCGACAAATTGGCGTGCTGCGCCGCAATCTGCTCGATCAATTCGGATTTGGTCATCGGATGCTCTCCAAGCTTCGGTATCCCTCGGGGTTAAGGGTTGTTTTTGTTTGCGTGGGGCAATTCCTCCGGACTCAGCATAGCGGCCAGCTCCGGGAAAAACAATTCTGAAAAAACAAGACATTAGGCAGGCCCGCCGACAACGGTGTTCAGGCACCTTATACTGCTGCCGATGCTATACCCACGGCCGCCTGAAAGCGGCCCTTCCAGGAGAGATTCCCTTGTTCGACGAAGCATCTCGAAAACGACTCCAATGGCACTCACGGCGCGGCATGTGGGAGCTCGACATGATGCTGAGGCCCTTCTTCGACGCCTGTTTCGATAGCCTCGACCCGCAGCGCCAGCTCGACTTCCAGCGACTGCTCGCTCGCGAAGACCAGGAGCTGTTCGTCTGGCTGATGCGTCGCGAGCTGTGCGACGACGCGAGCCTGCAGCCGATCATCGACGATATCGTCGCTTACGCCCGGGAGCGCGATGAGGTCAACGTTCGTCCCATCTAGGCTGGCGCTGGCCGCTCATCTGGGGATTGCCTCCTTGATCGCGCTGGCGCTGTGGTTTTGGCTTGATTGGCGCCTCGGCCTGCTTGCATGGTCAGGGCTCTGCTGGCTGGGCTGGTACGAAACACGCAGAGTGCCGCCTGCGCTGCGCTGGTCGACCTTACGGTCATGCTGGCAGGACGAACGCGAGCGGGAAGTGGACATCGTCGCTTTTCGGCTCGCGCCGCTGGTGATCGGGCTGAAGATCGACGGACGGGTGTTTTGGCTGTGGCCCGACAGCGCGGATGGGGAGACGCTCTGGCGGCTGAGGAGACGGCTCAGGCAGCGCAGCGAGCATTGAGCCTGGGGGGAGGGTCTACGTTCAGATGCCGCTGGTCTCGTGAGGGATTCGCTGCTTGTCGTGGATCATGTAGTCATGGTTGGCGCGCCGCTGGAGCCGTTGGCTGGGCAGGCGCTGGATGTTGCCGAGATTGGCGGCCAGTGCGCTGGTCTGGCGCGCAAGTTCGCGATTGAGCCATAGATAGCCGCTCGGGCTGAACAGCTGCCGGCCATTCTCGGTGCTCGCGCCGAGCGCGCGCTCGGCGTAGCGCTGCAGGCTGAACGGCGCGACCTTGACGTCGATCAACTGGCCGGTACGGATCTGGAACGCCAGCGTGCCCAGCGCGCGCGCCAAGCGATGCTGCTCCTCGCGCAGCCCTTCCAGTCCTTCGATCAGGTCATGGCCGTCGCGGGTGTCCCAATGGGTCTCCAGCAGCAGCTCGACGGTCGACATCATCCGCCGTTCGAGCGAGAGGATATCGTTCAGGGCCCCGCGCTTGATACGGCCCTCCTGGTGGACCCCATCGATCAGGCCTCGCTGCTTGACCAGCTGGGCGGTGGCGGTCTTCATCAGCTTGGCGCTGAGCTCGATGTCGAGGCGCTTGGATGCGGTATGCGAATGATAGAGCCGGGCGAGCTTGTCGAGATTGTCGGCGAGCAGGAAGCGCAGCACATCGGTGGCTTTCTGCGGCAGTACCAGGAGGGTGACGAGAATAGCGATGCTGGTGCCGATCACCACATTGGCGGCGCGCCACAGCGCGGTGGATATTTCCGGGTCGCCGTCGCCGACCACCATCAGCAGGGTGATGCCGAACATCAGCGCGCTGTAGCCGTAGCGTGAAGTGAAGGTGGCATAGGTGGCGACGCCGATCGCCGCGAGCGTCAGGCCGTTGGCGAAGATGGCGGAGGGTAGCGGCAGAAGCAGGAGCGCAATCCCCAACAGGCCGCCGAGAATGGTGCCGGCCAGCCTCTGCAGCCCCTTGTCGAGCACGCCGCCGACATGGGGCAGCCCCCCCATCACCATCAGCGCGCTGACCAGTGCCCAGCTGCCATGGGGCAGCTGAAACAGCGCCAGCAGACCGAAGATGATCGCCAGGGCGAGAACGGCACGGAAGGTGTGGATCAGCTGGCGATGCCGATAGGTGAAAAACGGGTCGCGGAGGGGCGGCAGTAGTGGCATCGCGTATGTCGTCTCGGCGCTGGGAGGAAGCTTGGCGTTCGATCGAAGTGAAGAGAAGTTATACTTTAGTATGATACTTCGCCCGCCGTGTCATCACCAGACGGCATTCTCCGTCCGTGACCATCACTCAATCATTCGGCAGGGCGCTCGAGTGAAGCTTAGCCTAGCACCGTCGATTCGACCTTGAGCGCCGAAGGGCCAGGCCAGATTACGCTCTCCGTGGCCGATCGGCAGCCCGGTGTAGAGCGCTATGTCGTATGGGGCGAGCCATTCGGTGAATACCTCGGCGATCGATGAGGCACTGCCAGGGACGGGACAGTCCTGGAATTCGCCCAGGCAGACAGCGTTGAGCCAGCGCTTGTCGAGGCTCTCGAGCAGTTGGAAGAAACTGCGCTCCAACCGATAGAGCGGCTCGCCGACGTCTTCCAGCAGCAGCAGGCTGGGAGCTTCCAGGCGCAGTGCCGCCGCGGTGCCGCAGAGGCTGGCGAGGACGGTGAGGTTGCCGCCCAGCAAGCGGCCGCTCGCCGGCGAGACATTGCCCCAGGGCGTGACTGCAAGGGCTCCTTGGGATTCATCGATGACCGCTGCGATCGACGTCATCGCCTGCCAGCGAGGTGACCTCGCCGATAGCTCAGGATCTTCGAGCTCGAGCTTGTTGACCTCGCACGCGACCGGCCCATGAATGGCGGCCAATCCCCGGGCGGCGAAAGCGACCAGCAGTGCGCTGATGTCGGAGTAGCCGATCAGCGGGCGCCGTGTCGCGGCATCGATGCGGGACCAGTCGATCCGGTCGAGCAGCTGCGCGCAGCCATAGCCACCGCGCAGGCACCAGACCGCATCGACGTCCGGACGTCCATAGGCCTGGTAGAGATCATCGAGGCGGGCGTCGACGTGACCTGCGAGATAGCGGTGGCGCGCGCTGACATTGTCACTGGGCAGTGCTTCGATACCGAGCGAATCGAGGCGCGACAGGCACTCATCCAGGGCTGCGCCATCGACTGCGCCGGCGGGGGCGATCAAGGCGATTCGCTTCTGGGATCTCCAGAGGGGAGAGGGCATTGGCGTGGAACTCCTGGGCTCTGGCTGAAAACTGCCTGTTGCCGGATACCGCGTCGAAAAATGGTCCGGGACGTGCTTGCCAGGATACAGCTCTTACTCAAAGCTCGGATCTCAGACTGTCGAAGGCATCTCGGAGAACCTTGGCCATCGGTTTTCGCTGACCCGTTTGGCTATGCCATGTCTGAGTCGTCAGTCTCGCAGCGCCGATAGCTACGATTGCCACCATTCGAAGTGCCGTACGGCGCTCGGGCTGCCGCCAGACCTCACAGAGCGTGTTGAAGAGCGCCTGCTCCTGTTCTGCGTAGTACGTCTGCTTGCGCGCAAGAAGCGATTCGCTCGATCGCATGACTTTGTCGATGGCCGTCATCTGCTCGGTTGGATAGCGCGCGACGTGCTTCACCATCACATCGCGAACGGCATCGAGTGGCCGTACGTCGGGCGATACCTTCAGCAGGTCGGCATACAGGCCGGCCCAATTGGCGTCTTGCCTGAACAAGATGATGTCGTCTTTCGACTTGAAGTAGGAGAAAAAGGTGCGCCGCGAGATGCCGGCTTCTGCCGCGATGACATCCAGCGTCGTGCCTTCGTAACCGTTGGCGAGGAACAAGCGCCACCCGGCATCGGCGATGCGTTGACGTGTTTCTCGGCGCTTGCGTTCCCGCAAGCCTTCTACAGGTACCGTGTCCGCGGAGGAGAGGGTTTTCGACATTCTTGAATGGCCTATTGTGCACTTGCACTTAGTGCATTAATGTTCGCACTGAGTGCTATTATTTGTGCACCCTGCTGAGTTCCAGCTTACCTTCGTTTCCGGTGCAAGGTAAAGACCATGGTCAGTGGGCCGTCTCCGATGCACGCCCGCTCGCCTATGGGCGGGCGGCGGAGAGCTCAGCGCCACGCAGTGGCAGACGTACCACGCCAACCAAACGTCAATGCGCGTCTCTATGGCGTGCTCCGGGCCAGGAGCCTACCCATGAGCCGAACCACGACACCCGAGCCGCACCGGCCGCACGCGCTGCAAACCCTGTTCAACCTGCGCCGCGAGGAGATCGGGCCGGTACTGATCGCGGCGCTGTTCTTCTTCTGCGTACTCACCGCGCTGATGCTGCTGCGGCCCGCGCGCGATGCGCTGGGCATGGAGCGCGGCATCGAGAGCATCCGTTGGCTGTTCATCGGCACCGCGTTGGTGACGCTGGCGGTGAACCCGCTGTTCGGCTGGCTGGTCAGCCGCCTGCGGCGGCTGCAGTTCATCAGCGCGACCTATGGCTTCTTCGTGCTGAGCCTTGCCGGCTTCTGGGGCCTTTTGATGTTCGCGCCCGGCGCGATCGGCGAGCGCAGCGGCCAGGTGTTCTTCGTCTGGTTCAGCGTGTTCAACCTGTTCGTCACCATGGTGTTCTGGGCGCTGCTGGCCGACCGCTTCACCAGCGACCAGGGCAAGCGCCTGTTCGCCCTGATCTCGGTCGGCGGCACGCTCGGGGCGATCTTCGGCCCCTGGCTCACCTCGCGGCTGGCCGAGCCGCTGGGCACCCCCAGCCTGCTGCTGGTCGCCGGCGGGTTCTTGCTGCTGGCGCTGGCCATGGCCTGGCTCCTGGTGCACGTGGCGCCGGACCGGGCGGGCACCGATGCGTCCGCCGCCACGGCCGCACCCGCCGACGAGTCCGAGCGCATCGGCGGCAGCGCCTGGGCGGGCCTGCGCGCGGTGTTCCGCTCGCCCTATCTGACCGGCATTGCCGGCTACATCCTGCTGATGACCATCCTCGCGACGTTCGTCTACTTCACCCGCCTGCAGATGGTCGCGCAGGTCGCGGACGACATGGATGCGCGCGCGGCGCTTCTCGGCAACATCGACATGTGGACGCAGGTCGCGGTGCTGGCGCTGCAGCTCACCCTGACCGGGAAGATCATCCAGCGCTTCGGCCTGGGCGTGGCGCTGGCGATCCTGCCGGTGGCCACCGCGCTCGGTTTCATCGGCCTTGCGATCTACGGCTCGTTCGTGGTGCTGGTGCTGCTCGAGGCCACCAACCGCGCCGTGCAGCGCGGCATCACCCGACCGGCGCGTGAGGCGCTGTTCACCGTGGTGGGCCGCGAGGAGAAGTACAAGGCCAAGGCCTTCGTCGACACCTTCGTCTACCGCGCCGGTGACGTCGCCGGTGCGCAGACCGAAGGAGCGCTCGGGCGTCTCGGGTTTGCGATGGGTGGACTGGTCAGCGTGGTGGTGCCGCTGGCGCTGGTGTGGGCGGCGCTGGCGCTGTGGCTGGGCCGCGCGCAGGCGCGGCGCTGACGCCGCCGGGCTTTAAGGCCAACGGCGTGCTCTCGCCGTCGTGTGCGAGGAGCGAGCGCGGCCGGCTTCGACGATGCGTTGACGTGTCCTATGGCGCTTGGATTTGCGCAGTGCAAGCCTTCAGCCTGGGAGAGGGTCAGGCAGCTGTGCGCTCATTGAATTTTGCACCAGGTGCATTTAAATTAGTCACTCAGTGCACAAATAAAGAGGCCGCGCAGTGAAAATCAATATGATGAACAAAAGCCATCCTCATCTCACGCCGTTCACCGGACATCGGAGTGGAAATCGCCATTCCTCGGACTCGGGCAATGACGAAAATCCAACGCTGGCATATCGGTCATTCAAGGTCATGCGGACGAATTTCTCTGCCCGGCTGAAACGCCTCGTGGCTTTTGGTCTGACACTGCTTTTCACCGTCATGGCCGGGAGCGCCTTCGCCCAGGAGCAGCCCAAAGCCGACTGGAACGCGCTGGACATGCCGTCGCAGGCAGGGCGAACTTTCGTCGTCACCGGCGGAACCAGTGGGATGGGCTATGAGGATGCCAAGGCCCTGGCGGCCGCAGGTGCCCAGGTGGTGATCGTGGCGCGCAACCCTCAGCGGGGCCAGGAGGCGATCGATCGGATCGAACAGGAAGTGCCTGGCGCCCAGGTGCGGTTCGAAGCCGTCGACCTGGCTGATCTGTCCTCGGTCCGTGCACTGGCCCAACGTCTCGGCTCAACGCTGCCCCGGCTCGATGGCTTGATCAACAACGCGGCCATCATGGCGCCTCCCGAGCGTGGCACCTCGGCGGACGGCTTCGAGATGCAATTCGCCACCAACTACCTGGGGCACTTCGTGCTGACCGCCGAGCTGTTACCACTGTTGCGCGAAAGCGATGCTCCCCGGGTGGTCACCCTGTCCAGCATTGCCGTTCACCGGGGTGGCATCAATTTCGATGACCTTCAGTCCACTCAGGGCTATGACCCGATGGTGGTCTATGCCCAGTCCAAGCTGGCATGCCTGATGTTCGCATTCGAGCTTCAGCGGCGAAGCGAGGCCGAGGGTTGGGGGATCCAGAGCATGGCCGCCCATCCCGGCGTCGCGGTGACCGAACTGGTCGCGCGCGGTCCCGGCCTGGACAGCGAACAGGGACGCCAGTGGTCCAGCAACCGCGAGCACCTCCAGACCGCGGCCCAGGGAGCCGTGCCCACGCTGTACGCCGCGACCGCGCCGGAGGCACAGGGCGGGGCCTACTACGGCCCGACGGGCGAGCAGGAAATCCGTGGGCCGCTCGGTCTGGCGAGCGTTCCCGCTGCAGCCAGCGACTCGGCGGCGGCGGCTCGTCTGTGGACGATCAGTGAAGAGATCACCGGCACGCGTTTCCCCTGACACCTACGTTGATCGCATCGCCCAGCTGGGCTACGTCGGCCGCGTCCTCTTTCGGCGCCGGCATCCAATCATTCAGTCCGAGGATGTTCGGATGGCCGTTGTGTTTTTGCACTAAGTGCATTATAAGTTGCACCTGATGCATTTATTTTCGTTTGGATCGCTTTCCCATTTCACCCAAGGCAAAGACCATGTCCAACTGGACGGCTTCCGATATCCCTTCCCAACGCGGCCGCACCGCCATCGTCACTGGCACTGGCGGCCTTGGGTTCGAAGATGCGTTGGTTCTGGCCCGCGCCGGCGCCAACGTCATCATCGCTGGCCGGAACCCGTCGAAGGGGGCGTGTGCGGTCGATCGGATTCGCCAGAGCGTTGTCAACGCGAATGTGAGTTTCGAAGCAGTGGATCTCGCCAGCCTCGATTCCATCGTGACATTCGGCGAGCGGCTGCGCTCCTCGATCGGTGGCCTCGACCTGCTGATCAACAACGCGGCGGTGATGACGCCACCGGCGCGTCAGGTGACGTCCGACGGATTCGAGCTGCAGTTGGGCACGAACTACCTGGGCCACTTTGCCTTGACCGCCCGGCTTCTGCCGCTGCTGCGCAAAGGCGACACGCCCCGCGTCGTCAGTCTCTCGAGCATCGCCGCTCGACAGGGCGCCATCCACTTCGACGACCTCCAGTCGCAGCGCAGCTACAGGCCGATGCTCGCCTACAGCTAATCGAAATTGGCCTGCCTGATGTTCGCTTTGGAATTGCAACGTCGCAGCGATGCCGGCGGCTGGGGCATCCAGAGCATTGCCGCCCATTCGGGCGTTTCTCGCACCGAGCTGATCCCCAATGGCTCCGGCGCAAGGAGCGCTGCGGGCGTGCTGCGTCGTTTCCTGTGGTTCCTGTTCCAGCCGGCGGAGCAGGGCGCGTTGCCGACGCTCTTCGCCGCGACCTCGCCGCAGGCTCAGGGCGGCGCTTACTACGGGCCTGACAAGTTACACGAGATTCGAGGCTATCCCGCCTTCGCCAAAGTACCGCCGCAGGCATTGGATACGGGCGACGCTGCAAGGTTATGGATGGAGTCGCAGCGACTTACCGAAGTCGACTTTTCCTCCGGTGCTTAGCGGGGCTTCAGCATTCGAGGATGGCAAGGCGCTGTGGGGGAGAGCACGCAACGTCGCTGCGTGGCGGCCGTTTTCGTTACCAGCAGGGCACGGCCAGGCTGCCGGCGGGTCTTCAGCGGGGGAGTGGAAGAAAGGGGCGCCGGACGATCGCGGATATAAACCGGACTATCCAGCATGGATCGCGCTATCGACAGCGCCTATCTTCGGTCTGGCCTGGGCAAAACCGGATCTCATCGAGCCGAGGAAGAGGTGTAGGACTACGAAAGCGCTTGTCCTTCGCTGGTACGTGATGGGCGAAGATCCCCGATGTCGGCAATGCTCCGCCTGCGCTTCGGTCGACGACCGGGGGCCTGGGATACTGGGCGATTCCTTACCTTGACTTACGGAACAATGTTCCATATAAGAACGGAGCATCGTTCCTCTTGTGGCCACGGGCGATGGAGCGAACTCCCTCCATATCGGCAAAGGCACCGTCGCCGCCGCTGAGCGCAGGTTCGTCCACCACAGTCTGAGATCGAATTAGGGGGCTGCCCCTTTCGCTGCTTCGAAGGGAGTGACCACGTGCCCCCTGTCGACTGCCAGCCCGAAGGTCACAGAAAACCCCTTCTCGCGCACAGGCGTGTTCGGTGGCTGCTCCCATCCGCGGCGGCAACGTTCGATACAAGAGCGTTCGACACAGAGAGACGGCTTATGGATTTCGACCCGGTGGATACGGTGATGGTGTGGATCAGCGCTTACGGCCTGATCGGTCTCTTCGCCATCGCACTGTTGGAGCGCTTCATTCCCCTGGTGCCTTCATACGGGCTACTGCTGGCTGTCGGCATCGCCGCTGCGGAGGGCGTCTGGTCGCTTTCGACCGCGTTCCTTACAACCTTCGTGGGTAGCGTCTTCGGCTGCGCGGCCTGCTTCTACGCCGTCAGGCAGCTGGACGAGGCGCGATCCACGCGCTTTCTGATCAAGGCTGGCAGGCTCTTCGGCTTGTCCGCCGAGCGCATCGAGAACGGAATCGTGTCCGTGCGTCGAAATCAGACCGTGCTGGCTTTCTCGCTCCAACTCGTGCCAACCGTCAGGCTTTTCGCCCCGGCCTTCGCCGCCCTTCTGCGAGGGAACTCGCGCAGCTTCCTGGTCGCCTCGACCGCCGGTATCGCGATCTGGAACGGCCTGTTCATCGGCATCGGATATCAAGCCTCGCGCTCGATCGAGGCGTCGAATACGACGGTTCTGGCCCTGGCCGCCCTTGGCTGCCTGCTCGTCGCGGAAGTGGCTCTGCTCTGGATCGCACGATGGATTCGAGCTCGGCGCAAGTCGGGATGTCGCTCTGTGCGTTGTCCTGGTGGCACCCCGTAATGACAAGCGATCGGTCACGCCGTCGTCGTCCCCTCGCAAAACGTGTTCGAGGTAATTTTCCATGAAGCACCAGAATTTGACCGAGGCGCTCGGCTTCTTCCAGGCCTGGCTCAAGAGCCCTCTGCGCGTCGCCGCCATCGCACCGTCCGGGCGCGCACTCTCCAGTCTCATCACCTCCGAAATCTCGCACGATACCGGACCGGTCATCGAGCTGGGGCCGGGCTCTGGCTCGTTCACTCGGGCCTTGATCGCCGGCGGTGTCAGGCAGGAAGACCTCGCGCTGATAGAGTTCGGATCCGAGTTCGCCGCCGCGCTCCATTTCCGCTATCCGCAAGCGCGCACGCTGTGGATGGACGCTACTCGTCTGCGTACCGTCGATCTCTTCGATGGCAGGCTCGCCGGTGCCGTCGTCAGCGGGCTACCTCTGCTGTCGATGCCGCCGCGCAAGATAATCGCGATCCTGGCCGGTGCGTTCCGTAAGATGAGAGTGGATGGTGCTTTCTATCAGTTCACCTATGGCCCAAGCTGCCCGGTTCCGCGCAGGTTGCTGGACCGCCTCGGGCTCGAGGCGGAGCGCATCGGCGGAACGCTTGCCAACATTCCCCCCGCGGCGGTCTATCGCTTGCGCCGACGCGCTCCCGAAACGGGTCTCTGACCGTAGGGCGGGCCGCTATAGCGGGTGTGCAGCTCGGTTGCCCCGCACAGGAGGTGCGCGACGACCTCCCGTGAGGTCAGCTGCTGCGGTTCGCACTTGGGTGAGTCAGGTACTGGCTTCCAAGCCTGGCGGTCGAGCCATGCGGCTGGCTCCGCGCTGGCCGCACTCACGGGACTCAACTGACGGTGGAGACGATCTCGCTCACCCAATCGATGAATGCATGCAGCTTGGCGCTCCTGCGTCGGCTGGGATGAAACGCCGCATGCAGCGGCATGGGATCGAGCCGCCAGTCCGCCAGCAATCGGGTGAGTGCGCCCCGTGCCACCTGTTCCCGGGCCATATAATCCGGTAGCCAGACGATGCCCAGGCCTGCCAAACCTGCAGCCAGATAGGCATTGCCGTCATCTACCGCCAGCGCATAGCTGCCGCGGATGTTGACCAACTCCGCGCCTCGACGCATGGCATAGGGGAAGTGCAGGTTCTTGTGTGCCCATAAATAGCCCACGACCCGGTGGAGCGGTCCTTCCAGCTCCTTGGGATGAGCCGGTTCGCCGGCGTGACGCACGTACGCGGGGGCCGCATAGGTGCGCAGCTGAAGTTCTCCCAAGCGCTTGGCGACCAATGACTGATCGGAAACAGGGCCGCCGCGGATGACACAGTCGATGTTCTCGTCCAGAAGATCGACCGCGCGGTCGCTGACGCGCATGTCGATCTGGATGCCGGGATAGCGTTGGTGAAACGCTGGCAAGGCCGGCACCAGGATCATCCTCGCCAGTGGGCTCGGCACGTCGACGCGTAGCCGGCCCTCGACCAGCCCGTGGGCCTGCGAGACGCCGTTTTCCGCCTCTTCCAGGTCCGCGAGCAGCCGTATCACCCGCTGATAGAAGGCCGCGCCGGTGTCGGTGACCTTGACCTTGCGGGTGGTCCGGCTGAACAGCTTCACCTGCAGACGTGCCTCCAGCTTCTGTACCAGCTGTGTCGCGGTCGCCCGGCTGATGTGCATCGTTTGCGCCGCTTTGGTGAAGCTGCCGGTCTCCACGACCCGGGCGAACACTTGCATGGCATCGAACCGATCCATCTTTTGTTTCCAATTGTAGGCTCTGATTGTTCGTATTTTATGAATACTGTTGGGTGGGCGCGAGGATTTATCGGCATGGGTGCGCGGCCTACAGTGATCACTTCGTTTGCACTGAAACCGACGGCTACCCGCCGCCAAGCGAGAGCTCCCGCCATGACCGTATCCCGTGATGCTGTTTTTCCAGCCGGGCGCCAAGCCCTGTACGAACGTAATCGCTATTCCCCCGCAGTCCGCTCGAACGGTTTCCTTTTCGTTTCGGGCCAGGTCGGTAGCCGCGATGATGGCTCGCCGGAGCCAGAGCTGGAGGCGCAGATCCGCCGGGCCTTCGATAACCTGAACTCGGTGCTCGAAGCGGGTGGCTGCACCTTCGATGACGTGGTCGATGTCACCGTGTTTCTCGTCGATCCCCAGTCCACGCTCGACACCGTCTGGAAGGTGCTGCCGGACTATTGGGGCGACGCGCCTCACCCAACCCTTACAGGGGTCGGCGTCACCTGGCTGTATGGCTTCCATTTCGAGATCAAGGTGGTCGCACGCCTGCCTGAAAGCGGCAACGCCCCGGCTTGACAGTCGGAACATTGTTCCATATAAAACTGGAACGATGTTCCTCTTGTGCCCTGGGCCAAGAGGTCGATGGTCCAAACGCGAGAGGAGGAGGTGAAGATGCAATATCGTCCGCTAGGCCGCACCGGTATCAAGGTCAGCCCCTACTGCCTCGGCGCCATGATGTTCGGCGCCATGGGAAACTCCAATGACGATGAGACCACCCGGATCATCCATAAGGCGCTCGATGCCGGAATCAACTTCATCGACACCGCCGATGCGTACAGCCAAGGGGGCTCGGAGGAGGTGGTCGGCAAGGCGCTGCAGGGGCGGCGCGACAGCGTCGTGCTCTCTACCAAGTTCTATCATCCGATGGGGAAAGACCCGAACCAGCAGGGCGGCTCGCGCCGCTGGGTCACCCGCGCGGTGGAGGATTCCCTGCGCCGGCTGCAGACGGACTACATCGACATCTACCAGCTCCATCGTCCGGTGCCCGATACCGACATCGAGGAAACACTGTTCGTCCTCGACGACCTGATGCGCGCGGGCAAGGTCCGTGCGATCGGCACCTCCACTTTTCCCGCCGCCGACATCGTCGAGGCACAATGGGTGGCCGAGCGGCGCGGCCTCTCTCGCTTTCGAATCGAGCAGCAGCCGTACTCGATCCTCAACCGCGGGATCGAAAATGCTATCCTGCAGACGTGCCAACGCTACGGGATGGGGGTGTCGGCTTGGAGCCCGCTGGCCAAGGGTATGCTTTCGGGGAAATATCGCAAGGGCCAACCGACGCCCGACACGCTGCGGGCGAAGTACTTCCCGAAATTGATGTCGGACGCCCACAGTCTGGAAGCCGTCGAGCAGCTCGTCGCGCTGGCGCAGGATGCCGGCGTGCCGTTGATCCACATGGCGATCGCCTTCGTGCTATCCCACCCTGGTATCACCTCGGCCATCATCGGTCCGCGCACGATGGAGCAGTTCGACGACCTGCTGGCTGGGGCGGGCGTTGCGCTCGATGACGCGCTGCTCGATCGGATCGACGAGATCGTCCCGCCCGGAGCGGACATCGCACCGCTGGAAGGCTCGGCCTACGTGCCGCCCGCAATCAAGCAGCCCGAGCTTCGCCGCCGCCCGGTGTCCGAGCGGGCGGCTGCTTGATCGGTGTATGCTCGAGGTCCCAGATGAACGATAGGACCAGCGATAATGGCGGCAAGCCGGCAGGAGCAGGGCGAGGGCACGCCTCGCCCCAAGCGCGCCGATGCGCAGAGAAAGAAGGCCGCTCTGGTGAAGGCGGCGTTGGAGGTCTTCACCGAGTCAGGCGTCGATGCGCCGGTTCGTGAGATCGCGCAGCGGGCTGGCGTTGGACTTGGAACGGTTTACCGTCATTTTCCGCAGCGCTCGGATCTGATCGTTGCGGTCTATCGCAGCCAGGTGGATGAGTGCGCGGATGCGGCCGAGATTCTCGCGGAGCAGTACCAGCCCTTCGAGGCGCTCGCCGGCTGGATGCGGCGTTTCGCGGATTTCATCTCGACCAAGCGCGGCCTGGCAAGAGGGCTCAACTCCAGCGACCCGGCCTATAGCGCCTTGCCTGGCTATTTCTTTTCCCGTCTCGGACCTGCGCTCCAGATGCTGCTGGACGCCGCCATCGAGTCCGAGGCCATCCGTCGGGGCTACAAGGCGAGCGAACTGCTCCAGGCGGTCGCTGCCTTGGGCCGAGGCGGCCATGACGAGGAGCCCGGCCACCTGAGCAAGATGGTCGAATTGCTGGTCGATGGCCTGCGCTATGCCCAGGCCATACAGGAGGAGGGAGCGCCGAAAGAGCGCACTACTCCGCCTGCCTCCTAAACCGAGCTGGCCCCGACTGCGCCCGGCCCCTGTCGCTCGGCATCCGCCGGCCTGCAGCCCCGCGACCGACGGGCGGTGATGTTCGAGCAGGCCAGCCTTGCGGCTTGTGATCGCTTCTATGCAATGCGCCGCGGCCTTCAGCCGCGGCGCTCTCGTTTGGCCCCGACCCACCAAGCTCTGGCCATGCAAGAAGACCCCTCAGAAGAGCTGACCCCTTTCCCGCTGAGATATCGAGCGTCGCATCGACATCCATTCAGCGCCGGCTGAATGCCTGGCCACTGGCAAGCCCTCGAGCTAATTGTGCGTTATTTCGTACATGTCGTTCGGATTAGTACGTCTTATCGTACGGAACATATTCCATCATCATGCTAAGCGGAAACAGCAGCTCCTCTAATCCAACGGTTCGGCGTCTCGCATCGATGTTCGCTGCCGGCGACCGACTCAGGCGGATTCCCCCTGACTGTGGAGAAACACATTGTCTCAAGTAATTCTCATCACTGGAGCGTCGAGCGGTTTCGGCTCGCTGATTGCGCAAACGCTGGCCCGTCAGGGGCACATCGTCTACGCCGGCATGCGAGACATCGCACGGCGCAACGCCTCGAAGGTGGCGGAGGCGGCGAAGTTCGCGGCTGACAACGGCGTCGTGCTCAATCCCATCGAGCTCGACATCCAGCTTCAACCGGTGGTCGACCAGGCGATCGAGACGATCATCGCCGAGCAGGGGGCGATCGACGTCGTGGTCCATAACGCCGGGCATATGACCTTCGGTCCTACCGAGGCCTTCACCGCCGAGCAGCTCGCGCAGCTTTATGACGTCAACGTGCTCGGCACGCAGCGCGTCAATCGCGCGGTACTCCCGCACATGCGCGAACGCGGCACCGGCTACCTGGTCTGGGTGTCGTCTTCGAGCGTGCGTGGCGGCATTCCGCCGTTCCTCGGCCCCTATTTTGCCGCCAAGGCGGGGATGGATTCGCTCGCCGTCACCTACGCTTATGAGCTCGCTCGTTGGGGCATCGGGTCCACCATCGTGATGCCCGGGGTGTTCACCAGCGGGACAAGCCACTTCGACCATGCCGGCCAGCCGGCCGACTACGCGGTCGCAGCTGAGTATGCACGAGGGCCTTACGCCGTCGTTCCCGACGTCGTCATGAAGGGGATCGAGCGCCTCGAGCCGGACGACAACGATCCGCAGCTGGTCGCCGACGCGATCGCAGGGCTGCTCGCTTCGCCCGCCGGGGCTCGGCCGTTTCGTGTCTACGTCGATCTGTCCGAGGACGGTTGCGAGGTCGTCGACGCGGTCATGGAACGTGTGCGCGCCGAGTTCCTGCGCCGTGTCGACCTCGGCGATCTGCTCAAGGCCGCCCCCCGCAATATCGCCAACTGAAGAACAGGAGAAGGAATCATGTCCACCATCAATCGTCGTGTCGCCATCGTCACTGGCTCCTCGCGGGGCCTCGGCCGAGCCGCGGCCGAGCGGCTGGCCAAGGACGGGCTTGCCGTCATCATCAACTACGCCGGCAACGAGGCCGCAGCCAAGCAGACGGTCGATGCCATCACGGCGGCCGGCGGCGAGGCCAGGCCTTTCAAGGCGGACGTCGCGGACGAGGCGCAGGTCGAAGCGCTGTTCGACTTCACCGCACAGGAGTTCGGCGGCGTGGACGTCACTGTGAACTGCGCAGGCATCATGACCACCAAGCCGGTCATCGATTTCACCGTCGAAGAGTTCGACCGCATGCACGCGATCAACGTACGCGGAACCTTCCTGGTCTCGCGCGAGGCGGCACGACGGATGCGTGCGGGAGGCGCGATCATCAACATCTCGACCGCGGCCGAGCGCCAAGCCCTGCCGGCCTATGGCCCCTATGCGATGTCGAAGGGCGCGGTCGAGGGCCTGAGCCTGGTACTCGCCCGCGAGCTCAAGGGTCGTGACATCACCGTCAATGCGGTCGGCCCCGGTCCCGTGGCCACCGAGCTGTTCCTCACAGGCAAGGACGAGGCGCTCATCGAGCGGATCGCAAGCCTCAACCCGTTCAATCGGATCGGGCAGCCGCCCGAGATTGCCGAGGTGATCTCGTTTCTCGCCGGTCCCGCCCGCTGGATCAATGGTCAGACGATCTTCGTGAATGGCGGCATGAACTGATCTTCGCCCGCCCAGCCGACCGTGCACATGGAAGTGCGCCTCATCGGCCTGGAGAACCTGCTTCACCCGTGCATCAGCGAGTGAAGGCCCAGCGCAGCGGCGTAAGTCCGACGCACTGGTCGATCTCAAACCTCGAGTGCTCTAGGAGAAACGAATGAGTCATTCCCAGGATTCACCGCGCGGCTATCTCACGGTGACCGTCGCCGCCGCCGTCACCGCCGCTCTTGCCGCCGCTGGCGCGCTCGCGCTTTCGCTGCCGGTCTGGGCGATGTTCATCGGCTGGATCGCGTTCTTCACCCGCGGCCTGACCACCCGGTCGACGTTCGAGAACCTGGGGTGCGTCTGGCTCGGGCTGGGCATCGGTGCGCTATCGGCGCTTGCCAGCGGCGCACTGGCCCCGGCGCTGGGCGTGTCGCTGGCGCTGCCTCTGGTCGTGTTCGTGGTCGCCTTGGTCGTGGTCTCGCTCCGCGGCATGCCGGTCCTGAACAACCTGCCGAGCTACTTTCTCGGCCTCGTGACCTGGTTCGCCGCGCATCTCGAGCCGGCTCTCGAGAGCGTCGTCCACCTGGCCGGCGCCACGACGCTCGGCTCGATTGCGGCCTGGGTCTCGCACTTCATCCCGCGCCAAGTGCTCAAGGTCGCTTGAGCATGAATGCTGCGACCTCGTCTTCCAAAGCGCGCCTCGCATGTTCCCGGTGGCGAATTCGTCCCGGATACCGGCGTGCTCCGGCCAGGAGTCCCTCGCCATGACCCGACCTGCAATCCCCGACGCACGCCGGCCGCACGCGCTGCAAACCCTGTTCAACCTGCGCCGCGAGGAGATCGGGCCGGTACTGATCGCGGCGCTGTTCTTCTTCTGCGTACTGACCGCGCTGATGCTGCTGCGGCCCGCGCGCGATGCACTGGGCATGGAGCGCGGCATCGAGAGCATCCGTTGGCTGTTCATCGGCACCGCGTTGGTGACGCTGGCGGTGAACCCGCTGTTCGGCTGGCTGGTCAGCCGCCTGCGGCGGCTGCAGTTCATCAGCGCGACCTATGGCTTCTTCGTGCTGAGCCTTGCCGGCTTCTGGGGCCTTTTGATGTTCGCGCCCGGCGCGATCGGCGAGCGCAGCGGCCAGGTGTTCTTCGTCTGGTTCAGCGTGTTCAACCTGTTCGTCACCATGGTGTTCTGGGCGCTGCTGGCCGACCGCTTCACCAGCGACCAGGGCAAGCGCCTGTTCGCCCTGATCTCGGTCGGCGGCACGCTCGGGGCGATCTTCGGCCCCTGGCTCACCTCGCGGCTGGCCGAGCCGCTGGGTACCCCCAGCCTGCTGCTGGTCGCCGGCGGGTTCCTGCTGCTGGCGCTGGCCATGGCCTGGCTCCTGGTGCACGTGGCGCCGGACCGGGCGGGCACCGATGCGTCCGCCGCCACGGCCGCACCCGCCGACGAGTCCGAGCGCATCGGCGGCAGCGCCTGGGCGGGCCTGCGCGCGGTGTTCCGCTCGCCCTATCTGACCGGCATTGCCGGCTACATCCTGCTGATGACCATCCTCGCGACGTTTGTCTACTTCACCCGCCTGCAGATGGTCGCGCAGGTCGCGGACGACATGGATGCGCGCGCGGCGCTTCTCGGCAACATCGACATGTGGACGCAGGTCGCGGTGCTGGCGCTGCAGCTCACCCTGACCGGGAAGATCATCCAGCGCTTCGGCCTGGGCGTGGCGCTGGCGATCCTGCCGGTGGCCACTGCGCTCGGTTTCATCGGCCTTGCGATCTACGGCTCGTTCGTGGTGCTGGTGCTGCTCGAGGCCACCAACCGCGCCGTGCAGCGCGGCATCACCCGACCGGCGCGTGAGGCGCTGTTCACCGTGGTGGGCCGCGAGGAGAAGTACAAGGCCAAGGCCTTCGTCGACACCTTCGTCTACCGCGCCGGTGACGTCGCCGGTGCGCAGACCGAAGGAGCGCTCGGGCGTCTCGGGTTTGCGATGGGTGGACTGGTCAGCGTGGTGGTGCCGCTGGCGCTGGTGTGGGCGGCGCTTGCGCTGTGGCTGGGCCGCGCGCAGGCGCGGCGCTCGCCCGAGCCTGCATCCCCCGACGGTGCGCGCGCTGGATGAACCGGCCCCGAGGCGCACGTCGCATCAGCGCAATCCAAAGCATTACCGCAATCCAAAGGTAGAAAAACCAACCCGCTGTGAGGACTACACAATGATCGACACGTTGCGAATGGATGACACCCCCGGCCGCCGTCGCGGATGGCTAAGCCGTTTCGCCGCGCTTGGCGTGCTGGTGAGCTGCGCGTTCGCCGCGGGCGGTGCGCTTGCGCAAAGCGCGCCCGACCCCGACTGGAGCCTGGCCGACATGCCTGCGCAGAACGGGCGCATTTTCCTCGTCACCGGCGGAACCAGCGGCATGGGGTACGAGGATGCCAAGGCCCTGGCCGCTGCGGGTGCTCAGGTGGTGATCGCGGCCCGTAATCCGCAGCGGGGCGAGGAAGCGATCGCTCGGATCAAGCAGGAAGTACCCGAAGCCCAGCTGCAGTTCGAGGCGCTCGACCTTGCCAACCTGGACTCGGTGCGCGCACTGGGAGAGCGCCTCAACGCAACGCTGCCCCGGCTCGATGGGCTGGTCAACAACGCGGCCATCATGGCGCCTGCCGAGCGTGCCACCTCGGCGGATGGCCTCGAGATGCAGTTCGCCACCAACTACGTGGGGCATTTCGTCCTGACCGCCGAGCTGCTGCCGCTGTTGCGCGAAAGCGATGCTCCCCGCGTCGTGACCTTATCCAGCATCGCTGTCCATCGCGGCAGCATCAATTTCGACGACCTTCAATCGACGCAGGCCTATGACCCCTATGCGGCCTACGCCCAGTCCAAGCTGGCCGGCCTGATGTTCGCGTTCGAGCTTCAGCGGCGAAGCGAGTCCGAGGGCTGGGGGATCCAGAGCATGGCCGCCCATCCCGGCGTCGCGGTGACCGAGCTGATCGAGCGTGGCCCAGGCTTCGACAGCGAGTTCGGACGCAACTGGTCCGAGGACCGCGAAAGCTATCACTCCGCCGCTCAAGGGGCATTGCCCACGCTGTATGCCGCGACCGCCCCCGACGCGCAGGCCGGTGCCTACTACGGGCCGACCGGTGAGAACGAGCAGCGTGGACCGCTCGGCTTGGCCACAGTGCCTTCCGCTGCAGGGGATGCCGAAGCGGCCGCTCGGCTGTGGACGATCACCGAGGAGATCTCCGGTACTGGTTTCCCCCCGCGCGTTCGTTGACCGCATTGGGCGGCTGATGGATGACGCCAACATCGCTACTGCCAACACACCAAGAGAACGACAGCAGCCATGAGCACAGGAACAACCACCTCGGAAGTCAGGAGCTACTGGCGCATTCTGCTGGCCGCGATGATTGGTACGGGCTGCGGCCTGTTATCCATCACCTTCTATACCCAGGGCCTGTTTTTCCAGCCAGTGACGGCCGAGTTCGGCTGGACGCGCGCCGAGTTCTTCACCAGCTACATGATCCTCATGCTGCTGGGTGTCGTCACCGGACCGCTGGCCGGAAAACTGGTGTCGCGATTCGGCGTGCTTCGTGTCGGCCTGTTCGGTCTGTTCGGACATTTCCTGGGCTACCTGCTCTTGGCGTTGAACCCCGGCTCGCTCGTCCTTTGGTATCTGAGCTATGCCGCCTTGTCGATTCTGGCCGCGGGTTCCCTGCCGATCACCTGGACCGCATTGGTGAGCCAGTATTTCAGGGTGCGCCTTGGGCTCGCCATCGGCATCACCATGAGCGGAACGGGTGTCGCGGCAGCCTTGGCGCCGCTTTACGTGCGCTTCGGACTGGACACCTTCGGATGGCGCTGGACCTATGCAAGCCTCGGACTTATCGCGTGGGTTCTGGCGAGCATCGTGGTGTTGTCCTTCATCCGCAGCTCCGGGCCTGCGCAAACGCGCAGGCCGCCCCCGCCAGCGGTCCTGGATGGCCTTTCCCCGCGACAGGCCTACCGCAGCTACCGCTTCTGGTTCATCAACCTGGCGGTCTTCGTGATCTCGCTCGCCGTTGGCGGGCTGGTTCCCAATTTCGCGCCGCTGCTCGCTGAAAAAGGCATCGCGGCCTCCGATACCGGAACGGTCGTCAGCCTGCTTGGGGTCGCCATCATCGTCGGTCGACTGTCGGCGGGCTACTTCATGGACCGCATGTGGGCGCCGCTCGTCTGCGCCATCTACTTCTCCGGCTCGGTCGTCGGCATCGCCTGCCTGCTGATGCCCGCGCCGCTGTCGCTCGGAACAGTCGGCTTCGCCGCGGTGATGGCCGGCCTCGCGCTTGGGGCGGAGCTGGACATCATCGCCTACATCACCCGAAGGTACTTCGGTTCCAAGCACTACTCCGAGATATTTGGCGGCGTTTACGTCTTCTTCGCTGTCGGTGTCGGCATTGCGGCTTCAGCCTGGGGGTTCCTGGTCGATTGGACCGGGAACTACGACCCCATTCTCGTCGCATCCATCGGCCTGATCGTCTTCGCGAACGCGCTGATCCTCATGCTCGGGCGCTACCCCGAATCAGCCTCGTTCAGCCGCAGCGCTGAGGCACCCTGACGACCGCCAAGTAGGTGGTACACATCGAGATCAGTTGGCCAAGCACGTTGTCGCATTCGGTGGAGGAGAGGTTGCGCTCGAATACACTGCGGACCGTGCCGAAGATCGTAGCCAGGAGCGTGAGATTCACAGTCGGCAGATCAGCGAGGTCCGCATTGGATGCGCTGGCGAACATGGCGGCGGTCGCCGCGTCGACGCGGTGCTTCGCAGCGGTCGCTGGCTGGCATGGCAAGTGGTTTGGCAGGCGGTCGGGGACTTCGGCAGTCTGTCAAAGCAGGCCCGCGGTGAGCGCCTTGAGCGTGGCCGCCGCCCGGGTGGCGCAGTCTAGTTTTCGAAAGATGCTCTCGACATGAGTGCCTACGGTGCTGGGGCTGATACCCAGCGTGCGGGCGGCCTCCTTGTTGCTCGCGCCGAGGCTGATCTGCCGCAGGACCTCGAGTTCGCGTTGCGATAGCACAGTGCCGGTGCCGGGCGCCGGTCGCGTAGGGGCGATGCCCGATGCCACCATGATCGCGGTTTCCACGATGTCGACGTCGAAGCGCCCGGAGCTTGCCTCTTCCCGGAGAATCCGTGCCGCTTCCCGGTGCGTGTGCGCGGGCCGCCATGGACGCGCCTCGACCAGCGTTTGCAGTTCGACGGCCGTGGCCAGCACCCGATGCGACGTCGCCAGCGCCGCGCCCCCCACGCCGCGAAAGTAGCCGCTGCCGTCCAATCGTTCATAAGCGTAGGAAGCGAGTTCCGTCGCGGGACCCAGGCCAGGGATCTGGCGTGCCGCTCGCGAGGTCCAGTAAGGCATCAGCCGGACCTGCTCCCACTGATGGCTAGAGAGCTGGTCGGGCGGCGTGTTCCAGAGCTGGTTGGGCAGCGCCGCCCGCCCGATGCCATGCAGCAGCGCGGCGTCTTGCAGCAGCTCCCGTTCGGCTTTCTCCATGCCGATGAGCTCGGCGCACTGGCAGGCCAGGTGCGCGACTCGCCGGGAGTGCCCGGCCAGCCAGGGCAGCTTGAGCTCCACGACGTCCGCCAGCAGCGTAAGCTGGGGAGGCGTCTGGGTTCCCCCGGCGCGGAGGTCCCAGTCCGAGACGCGAGGGGGCATGAGTTCCATGTCGTCGAGCCAGCGCAGGCCATGTTCGATCGCAAGCATAGTGAGGTCGGCTGGGTACTTCGCGCCTGCCTCGGCTTGCAGGAACTTCAGCGCCTGTTCGCGCCCATGGGCGCGCGCGAGTATCTCCAGGTCGCTCGCCACGTTGACCCGGTAGGTCGCGCGCGGTACCGCGTCTGCGCCGAGACCCTGCGGCGACCCCAGGCCATCGTGGCGTTCGAAGGCGTGGCGCAATCCTGCCTCCACCTCAGGCGGCAGGCCCAGGTTCGCCGCCACATCGCCGGATATCTCGCAATGAATGACGGCCAGCGGCACGATCAGCGAGCGGGTGTGCGCATCCAATGGCGGCAGGGTTTGCGCCATCATCGCTTCGCGCGAGGCAATGTCGTCGCCCAGCAGTTCGGCGAAGCCGCTGGCATTGGCGGTGCAGCCCGACCAGCGCAGCAGCGCGACCGCGCGAGCATGGTTCTGCTCGGCGGGACCAGCGCCTTCGGCTGCGGCGAGCAGGCCTGCCAGGCAGGCCGTGCGGCGCGAATGGTCGGTTGCGCGCCCCATGCTGAGGTCGCCGACGAAAGCCAGCGCTAGAACGGCATCGGTCAGTTCCATAAGGCCAGTGGTGAGATGGATGGTGTGATGGGGGAGGGAACGGATGCGGGATGGACTATAGCGGCACCGCTCATCGGGCGGGTATCGGTTGATCGACCGATGCCGGTCGAAGCGCCGGCCCGGAATACTGCAACTCCACAAGCACGGCTTCCGATGCTTGAGAACGCAGTAAAAGGAGTCTTTCCATGAAACGCTATAGTATCGCAACCGCCTTCCTGACCCTCAGCCTGGTGACGGGCTTTTCCGCACCGGCGCTGGCCGCCCAGCCTTCGGTCGTGATCACGCACGGTGCCTTCGCCGACGGTTCCGACTGGGCCAAGGTGATTTCGTTGCTGCAGGACGAAGGGGTGCAGGTGCAGGCGGTCCAGAGTCCGCTCGAATCGCTGGCCGGCGACGTGGCCGCTACTACACGGGCCATCGACAATCAGCCCGGCAACGTCGTCCTGGTCGGCCATTCCTGGGGCGGAGTGGTGATCACCGAGGCGGGCAATCATCCTAAGGTCTCCAATCTGGTATACGTGGCGGCATACGTGCCCGACGGTGGACAGTCGGTCGAGTCGCTGACACATGACCAGCCGGTGCCGCCGGGTTTGGCCAGTATCGTCGCGGACGATCATGGCTGGCTGCGCCTGACGCCGCAAGGGGTCGCCGAGGATTTCGCCCAGGACGTTCCCGCCGAGCAGGCGCGCGTCATGGCGGCCACCCAAGGGCCGATCAAGGCCTCTGCCTTTGGCGAGGCGGTGTCGACGCCGGCCTGGAAGACCAAGCCTTCGTGGTACATCGTGGGTGAGAACGACCGCATGATCCTGCCCGAACTGCAGCACACGATGGCAAACGAGATCGGCGCCAAGGTCACCTCGCTGCCCACCAGCCATGTGCCGCAGCAATCGCGGCCGGCGGACGTGGCACGTGTGATTCTGGACGCGGTGTCCAGCGCCGAGTGAAAGCGCTGGCGCGAACGCAGCCATACTGACCCGTGCTGTTCCGATTCGCAGTCTTTTACGGACACCCAGCCCATCGGCCTGCGTGTCCGTCTTTGGTTTCAAGGCATGACGAGCCGCTGGTTTCCCGAGCGCGCCCTGTTTGCTCACCGATCGCGCGAAACGACCATGAAGTAGCCGCACGGCTCAGCCGTATGGTTGGCGAAGGCGTGGTCTACGTCTGCCTGGAAGAAGAGCGCATCTCCCGGGCCTAGATACTGCTTCGTGTCTTTGAACTCGACGACGAGATTGCCGATGGTGACCACGACCTGTTTTTCCGTCCCTGCCGGATAGGCCGGGAGCAACCCGGTCGAAATGCCAGGGGGAAGGGCGTGGTAGATGAGCTCGACGCGTCCGCCGCCGGTGGCAGGAGAGACGATATGCCGCTCGAAGCCGGTCTCGGGATCGCGAAAAATGGGGCGATCCGCCCTGCGCAGGAGTGCTACGGCCCCGCCGGCCACGCTCCCCCCGACCAGCTCGGTCAAGGATGTCTGCAAACTCTGTGCGATTCTCGTCGCAACGCCGATCGTCGGATTCTTTTCTCCCCGCTCGACCTTCGACAGCATCGCGCGACTGACCCCCGAACGCTGGGACAGCTGTTCCAACGTAAGCCCGGCGGCATCGCGCAGTCTGCGGACGCGGGCGCCGAAAGCGCGCGACAGTTCTTCGCCTTCTTCCGGCGTGGTCGCGTTGGTGTGCTGTCTGTGCAACGGCTCCCCCTGTAGGCCACCGGCTCGAGCGCATGAACGGACATTATCTTCCACCATGGGAGAACGGTTCAAGCTTGGACGCCGCGCGCTCAGGGCGGCTGTTCGCGGCGCTCGAGCCGCGCAGTTCATCGTCGAGTTAAGACAGGTCGCTTGCGGGGCAGGCGGTCGGTTGGCCGGGTTGTTCTTGTCTTCTAAAGAAGATAAGTTCTTCTCTCGGTTAATGGACACGGCCCTGGTGCAAGGAGACGAGCATGAGCGACAGGCTTTGGCGAAAAGACGCGGCAGACCACTGGAAGCAGAGGTTGAGCGCCATGAAGCAGCCGGCTATGGACGCCCGGCGCAGGGAGGTACTTGGATTTTGCGCAGCCGCCCTGGCCACCGCCGCGGCGCCCCCCGTTTTCGCCACATCATCCGCAGGCGCCATGGGGCTGCTCGCCTCGGGCCAGAACCATGCGTCTTTCGATTTTGGCGGGCTGAAAGTCATCGCACTACGGGATGGCTATGTCGACATGCCCCCGTCGAGACTGCGCCAGGGGAGCGGCCAGGCGATGGACAGGCTGCCCGATGGGCTGCCGCTGGTGGATGGTCAGCTGCGACTCTCGGTCAACGCCTTCGTCATCATCGATGAGCAGCGTGCGGTGCTGATCGACACCGGGGCATCGAATAGCTGGGAGCCGACGATGGGCAGGTTGCCGGAGGCGTTGAGGGAGGCGGGAATCGACAGCGAAAGCATCACCCACGTCGCCTTGACCCATACGCATACGGATCACCTCAATGGCCTCATCGCCGCCGACGGTTCGCAAGCGTTTCCGCAGGCCAGGCAAATATTCGTGCCAAGGGAGGAGGCGTCGGCTTTCAGCGGCCGATTGAGCGGTCTGCGCGATCGCCTCGTGCCCATCGATGACGGCTTCGCGGTCAGTGAACGGATCACAGCGGTCAAGGCTGCGGGGCACTCACCGGGGCATACCGCATACGAGGTCAGAAGCGATGCGGGGCGCCTGCTGGTCTGGGGCGACATCGTCCACGTCCCCTTCATTCAATTCGAACGGCCAGAGATCACATGGCAGTTCGATGGCGACCAGTCGAGAGCGCGCGAGGCGAGAATGGCGATACTCGAACGGGTCGCGCAGCCGGACTACCTCATCGCCGGAGCGCATCTCGACTTTCCCGGCATCGGCTCCGTCACCAGAGCTGAACAGGGATTCTCCTTTAAGCCCTTGAGCTGATTGAGAGACTGATCGAAAGATTGATCGAAGGGCTGGGCAAATCACGCATCACGCTGCGTCGACCCACCGGTGTCAGGAGGCTTCATGAACGAACCAGGCAACATCGAGCGCATCTACATCCTCGACGGCGGGATTGCCGAGGTCGATGACGCGTCGATCTACTCGCCGGGCGTCAATGTGGGCGTTCCCATGAGGCTTAGCTGCAACGCCTATCTCATCCGTCATCGCAGCGGCTGGCTTTTGTGGGATACGGGCACGCAGGACGATCTGGTCGCCGAGCCGGATGGCCGGATCATGGCGCACGGCATTCGCGCGAAGGTTCACAAGACCATTGCGTCGCAGCTCGCCGACATCGGCGTGAGGCCGGATGAAATCGGCACCCTCGTCATCTCCCATGCCCATTACGACCATGTGGGCAATTGCCGCCTGTTTCGCAAGGCGAAGTGGATCGTGCAGAAGGCCGAGTACGAGGCGATGTTCGGGCCCGCACCGGATCGCTTCGGCTACCTGCCCGAGCTGTACTCGATGCTGGATGACAACCCCACCGAGCTCGTCGAAGGCGACCACGACATCTTCGGCGACGGTACGGTACGGATGATCGCAACGCCCGGACACACGCCGGGCCACTGCTCGCTGCTGGTCCGGCTGCCCAAAACCGGCCCCGTGCTGCTCAGCGGCGATATCGCGCACGACTGCGGCAACTACCGCTGCCGCTGCGTCCCTTCGTTCAACGTGGACAGCTTCGCCACCGTTGCGTCGATGGAAAAAGTGGACGCGCTGCTGCGTGCGGAAGGCGCCAAGCTGTGGATCAACCATGACATCGCGCAGAGCGCAACGCTTGCCCATGCCCCAAGCTGGATCGAATGACTGCTTGCAGCGCTTTTCGAGCCGCTTGCGGCTCTAAACGGCCGTAGGCGAGCTGGTTCGCGCCCCCCGGCCCTCTCGGCCAACGCGCCGGTAGCCTCCTCATGCATCATCGCTCTGCGCCATCGCTAGGGTCGCGTCGAGCAGCTGCGCTGCTCCGTTGGCCCTCGGCGGTTTTTCCATCGAATGAACTCCCCGCTTGACAACATCGGCTCAAAGTTAATACTACCTATGGTAACTTACCAAAGGTAGACTTTGCTGACCGAGCCGCGCTGGGCATCTAGTCCGGTGATGGAGATCCTTGTGCCTGCGTCGAGCACCTTCGTAACGCGACCGCCGCGCTCGCACCAGGTGCGAACGACGTTGCGCATCCGCTGCGGAGTAATTTCCAAGGAAAAATCATGATCAATCTTTCTCGCAGGGCGCTGCTCGCAGGTTTCGGTGCGGCGGCGATGATCACGGCCATGCCTGCTTTTGCCCTGCAGGCGACCATGCCGCCGGTTCGCATGGTCAGAACCAATGGGGTCGACCTGGCGGTGTATGAGGCCGGTTCAGGTCCGGCCATCGTCTTGCTGCACGGCTTCCCAGGGCTGGCCTACACCTGGCGCCATCAGATACCCGCGCTCGCTGCCGCGGGCTATCGCATCATCGTCCCCGACCTGCGCGGCTATGGGCTGAGCGACAGGCCAGAAGCGGTCGAGGACTATGACGTTGCCCAGCTGACAGCGGATCTCGTCGGCCTGCTCGACGCGCTTGGGGTGGAGCGGGCGGTATTGATGGGCCATGACTGGGGCGGTCTGCTCGCCTGGCAGATGCCGCTTTTCTACCAGGAGCGGGTCGCCGGAGTGATTGCGCTCAATACACCACACATTCCCCACTGGATGCTCTGGCTGCACCCGGTGCTGGTCAACGCCGTGTTGCCGAAGGGGCGAACCTTCGTCGCCGATCCGAATGTCGATCCGATCGCGCAAATGCGCGAAATCTACCGTCCCGAGATGTACGTGCTGATGTTCCAGGACGGGAATGCGGCCGACGAGGTGATGAACCAGGACGTGCGCGGCACATTGCGAAGCGCGCTGCGCAAGGACCTGATCACCAGCGCCGATTGGGACGAACTGCCGCCTGAGCTGGGGCACATGGCGTACTACGGGCAGCCCCTGCCGGATCGTCTTCCGGGGCGGGATGTCCTGAACGCACAGGAGCTGAATTTCTACCTCCGACACTTCGAGCGCACCGGCTTCACGCCGGGTATCAACTGGTATCGCAATATTTCGCGCAACTGGCATGCGGGACGCGATATCGACCAGACCATCCATGTGCCTTCGCTGATGGTATCCGCGGCCAATGACGTGGTTCTCAGGCCAAGCATGACCGATGCAATGGATGCGTACGTGAAGGATCTCGACAGGTATGTGCTTGCCGATTGCTGGCATTGGACGCCCGAAGAGAAGCCGGCGGAATTGAACCGGCTGGCGATTGCCTGGCTGGAGAGGCGCTATCCATCGCATTGAACGTGCATAGGTCCCTGCGTGGGTTGTGCAGCGCAACCTCACCGGGGATATGCGCTAGTTCCACCGAGCTCCGGTGGGCAGGCCGAGAATTCAAACATGAGGTTTTTGGTAATGGAGAAGATGATGACAGGACAGGTGCTGTTCGTCGGCGGTTCGGGAATCGTTGGGCGTCAAGCGGTCAGGTTCTTTCGCCAGCGGCATCCTGATCTGCCGATCCTGATCGGCGGGCGCGATTTGGCGAAGGCGAGGGCGGTCGCCCGGGAAGTGAGCCCGGCCGAAGCGGTGAAGCTCGACATCGAAAGCCCTGGGCTGGGACTCGGCCGCGACGTTTGCCTGGCCGCCGTGGTCATGATGGCGCCTGACGAGGGTCTTCATGGCCTGGCATGCGCGCAGGAGAGGGGGATCCCCTACCTGAGCATCGGCAACTGGCTGGTCGAAGTCGGTGCCGAGATGGCGCATTTCATCCGCCGCCCTCGAGCGGCCCCCATCGTGCTCGCCAGTCATTGGCACGGTGGGCCCGCGGTCTTTCTCACCCAGCTGATCGCAAAGACCTTGGACAGCGTGCGTGCCATCAGGGTCGGGGCGATCGTGGATGAGCTCGACCCGACCGGCCCCGCTGCTATCGCGGACATGGAGCGGGGAGGGGAAGGTGGCTCCGGTGCCCTGGCCTTTGAGGGGGGACGGCGCGTTTGGCTGTCCGCGGACGCGGCCCGAAGAATGGTCAGTGCCATCGATGGCAGGGAGCTCGAGGCCATCGCGTTCGCACCGTATGACATCGTCAGCCTCCATGCCGTGACAGGCGCGCAGGACGTGCGCTTCGATCTCGCGACCGGTGTGTCGTCGAGCCGCCTGCGGGGAGGCGACATCGCCACCGAGCTGATCGTGGAAATCGACGGCGAAATCGGCGCTATGCCTAGATCACGCCGTTCGACCATCGAGTTCCCGAAAGGGCAGGCTGCGTTGACGGGGCTCAGCATTGTGCTGGCGCTATCGACCGTCCTGGGTCTGGAAGGCCGGCCGCCGGCCCCTCCAGGTCTCTACTTTCCGGAGCTGCTGATGGACACCGAATGGTTCCTGGACGAGCTTGTCCGAGCCGGCGCCACCGTGGAGAAGGATGTCGAATGACCAAGGGACGCTCCGACGACCGAACGGGAGCCGGCTGAGCGACACCCCGGATGAGTGAGCGGTACTCGACGAGCCTGTCGCAAAAGGCTCGCCCCTCTAATATCCAGCCTGCCGCGGGGTGATTTGCCCCCTGGTCTGGCTGGCATGTCTCGCCGGCGGCATGCCGAATATCCGGGCATAGTCGCGGCTGAACTGCGAAGGGCTTTCATAGCCGACCTGGAAGCCGGCACTGGCCGCGTCCGCTGCATCGCTCACCATCAGCCGACGCGCTTCCTGCATGCGCAGTTGAGTGCGGAACTCGATGGGGCTCATGGTCGTGACGGCCTTGAAGTGAAGGTGGAAGGTGGAGCGACTCATTCCTGCGACCTCTGCGGCATGTTCGATGCGGCAGGGACCGCGGAAGTGCGCCCTGATCCAGACGATCGCGCGGGCGATCTGGTTGAGCCGGCTGTCTGCCTGGGCCATGTGACGGACGACGCTGTTGTCGGGCCCGGTCAGCAGGCGGTAGAGGATTTCACGAATGGTGAGCGGTGCCAGCGCATCGATGTCGTGCGGGGTATCCAGCAGACCCACCAGGCGTATCGCGGCATCGAGCAAGGCAGGGGTGGTTCTGTTCAGCGTCAGCCCGGCGGGACTTGTGGCCTCATCCTTGGCCGATGCCGAGTAGCGGATCGCGAGATCCGACAGTTCGGCCGAATCCAGGTCGAGCTGTAGCGACAGATAAGGATGGCTCGCGCTTGCCTCGATGACCGATCCCATCACCGGCAGCTCGACCGAAGCGACCAGGAAATAGGCCGGGTCGTAGCGATAGGTCGTCGCGCCGAGGTTCGCTTGCTTGGTGCCTTGGGCGATCAGGCAGAGCGTGGGCGCGTAGATCACCGGCATCGGCATCGTCGGCGAAGACGCGCGAAGCAGTTTCACCCCCGGCATCGGGGTCTCATGGCTGCCATCGGCTGGCGCATGGCGGCCGATGAGATCGACGAGCTTATCGAGTCTGTTCATGACTGCCATGTTACGCCGGCGGCCGAACAGCGCAAAAGCGCAAATGACCAGCTTCGGACGATCGTGCAAGCACGCCGGACAAGCGGGATATCCCGGCGAGAGGAGGGTGGAAGAAGATACTTCGGGTCAGCCACACATCGCAGGCACCGAAAGGATCTCAACGAATGACCCCATCGAACTCACTCGCCCACTATCGCTTGCTCGGACGATCCGGTCTTCGTGTATCACCCCTCGCGCTCGGCACCATGACCTTCGGCTCCGACTGGGGCTGGGGGGCCGACGACGCCGAGGCGAAGCGGATCTTCGACGCATACGTCGATCGCGGCGGCAATTTCATCGACACCGCGGTCAACTACACCAATGGCAGCGCCGAGAAGATGCTCGGCGGCTTCATCAAGGACAAGCGCGAGCGCATCGTCCTTTCCACCAAGTTCACCATGGCGCGCGAGCCGGGCAATCCGAATTCAGGCGGCAACCACCGCGCCAACCTCGTCCGCTCTGTCGAGGCCAGCCTGCGCCAGCTCGATACCGATCGCATCGATCTGCTCCACGTCCACGCCTGGGACTTCACCACCACGCCCGAGGAGGTGATGCGGGCGCTCGACGATCTGGTGCGGGCAGGGAAGATCCTCTACGTCGCGATCTGCAACACGCCAGCCTGGCGCGTCGCCCAGATGCAGACGATCGCCGACCTGCGTGGATGGTCTCCATTCGTTGCGCTGCAGATCGAGTACAGCTTGGTCGAGCGCTCCGTCGAGCATGAGCTGATCCCGATGGCGCAGGCGCTGGGCCTTGGCGTGCTGCCCTGGTCTCCGCTCGGCGGCGGCGTCCTCACCGGAAAATACAGCCGTTCGGACCTGACCGACGAGAACGGAGCCGAGGTTTCCCCGACGCGCAAGGGCGTCATCGCCTCCACCGGACATTTGAACGAGCGCGCGCTGGAGATCGCCGACGTAGTGGGCGAAATCGCCGAGGAGCTGGGTGCCTCCCGCTCGCAGGTGGCGCTTGCCTGGACGCTGCTCAATCCGGCCGTGACCTCGCCGATCGTCGGTGCGCGCACGCTCGCGCAGGCCGAGGACAACTTCGGCGCGCTGGAGGTCAGCTTCACCGACGCACAGATTGCCCGGCTCGATCAGGCCAGCACCCTGGCGCCGATCTTCCCGGCGCGCTTCATTGCGCGGCCAATGGCGCAGCAGCTGATGTTCGGCGGCGCGACGGTAGTCGGTCGCAGGCAATGAAGGCATGCAATTGGCACTGATCCTCTGCTGGCGCGCCGGCTGGCGGGCATCAGCGATAGGAGAAAGTCATGACAGACCACAGTAGCCGTATCGCCCTGATTACCGGGGCAAACAAGGGCATCGGATTCGAAACGGCGCGCCGGATCGGCCGGCACGGACATGTCGTCTTGCTGGGGGCGCGTGATCCCGCGCGCGGCGAGGCGGCCGCCACGACCCTCAAGGAGGAGGGGATCGACGCCCATTTCGTTCATCTGGACGTCGCGAATCGCGCCACGATCCTTGCTGCCGCCCGGGATATCGAAAGGCGCTTCGGCAGGCTCGATATTTTGGTCAACAACGCGGGGGTGAGCTCGCCATTGGACGGCCCCCTCGGCAAAGCGGATCTCGCCGAAGTGCGCCGTCTCTTCGAGACCAACTTTTTCGGCACGCTGGAGGTCACTCAGGCGCTGTTGCCACTTCTGAAGAAAGCGCCTTCGGCGCGGATCGTCAACGTGTCGAGCGGCCTTGGCTCGCTTGCCCTGAATAGCGATCCGGATTGGGAGTACGGCGCGATCCAGTTGACCGGCTACAACAGCGCGAAAGCGGCCCTCAACATGGCAACCGTTCTTCTGGCCAAGGAACTTAAGAGTACCGGCATCAAGGTGAACTCGGTGGCGCCCGGCTTCACCGCGACCGATTTGAACGGCGGTGGCCCGGGAGCCCAGACCGTGGAAGAAGGGGCGGAGGCTTCGGTACTGGCCGCGCTGCTGCCCGATGACGGCCCGACGGGTGGTTTCCTGGGCCGAAAGGAACCCGAGCCCTGGTGATCGGCCGGAGAGCGCGGGACACCGATCGCTAGCTATCTTCCCGCCGCGTGTTCCAGCCGCGTTTCACTGCGCGGCCAATGGCACGGCAGCTCATGCCTGGCGGTTCGTCCGTCACCCGTAGGGCGTGATTGTCACTCGACTCATACCACAAGAGAACTACGATGCGACCGATTCATACTTCACTGCTTCTGGCCGCCACTCTGGCCAGCCTTCCGCTCGCCGCTCAGGCGAACAATGAAACCCAATCCGCGACCTGCGCCGCCAGCGGTCCGGCGAGCCCGGGTGAGCTTCACCGCGAATGGATCATGGTCGGATGGGAAAAGCATCGCGGCGATTCGTTCGATTTTCGCGAGAGGTTGGGCCACCTCTATCACTGGGATTCCAGTGATGTAGTGCTCTACGACAACTACGATCCCCAGCACCGGGTGGGGCGCAGCGCGAGCGAATGGGCCTCGCTCTGGACGGGGCCGTTCAACGAGCTCAGGGAGGCCCGGCACAGCGTGATGGACGGTCCGGACGTCATCGATGGCGGCCGTCTTGCCGCCTCCACCCTCGAGTTTGCAGCGCGCCTCGAAACGGCGCAGGGGGAGATCATCGGCAACCGGGCACGGACCTCACTGGTCTGGGAGTGCACTTCGGACGGTTGGAAGATCGTTCGCGAGCACACCTCGGTCCGACTCGTGTCGCGGGAAGAGATCGACGCGATCGTCCCCCATCCCAACGGCTGATACCTCACCGACAAAAGGATCGAATACCGTGCTATCACTTACTTCTCGCAGCATCCGTGCAGGCCTCGTGGTTCTGGGAGTGATTGCCTGCATCGCCCTGTCGTCGCCATCGGCGAACGCCACTGAAGCCGCAGACGCCGAGTCCCGCAACAAGCGCATCGTCACCGAAGCGTTCGAGCGCTGGGCGGCAGGTGGAACCAGATTCTTCGACGAGCTGCTGGCCACCGATGTCGTCTGGACGATCGAAGGGTCAAGCCCGAGCGCTGGCACCTTCGAGGGGCGCGATCTGTTCATCGACCGCGCCGTGCGGCCGTTCGCCTCTCGCTTATCGAGCCCCGTGCGGCCGGTGACCACGCAGGTCTGGGCGGATGGCGAGCATGTGATCGTCAATTGGGACGGCGAAGGGATGGCCCGCGATGATGTTCCCTATCGCAACAGCTATGCCTGGATACTGCGCATGCGCGATGGGCAAGCGGTGGAGGTGACCGCTTTTCTCGATCTCGCACCTTATGACTCTGTGTTGGAGCGCATTCCGGCACCTCGGGCAGGAGGTCAAGACCAGTGAAAGCCATCATCACGCTGGCCGTCTGCGGCCTCGCCATCGTCCAGGCGCAGCCGTCGGCAGCCCAGGTAAATCAGCCAGCGACAGAAAGCGCTGTCAGTCAGGAGGAGCGGAATATGCAGCAACATCCTTATGTTGGCATGTGGGTCACAGGCAATGGCCACGTCCGCCAGGAGCTCCTGCCCAACGGCCGCTACGACGAGGCGAGGGGCAGTCGCCAGAGCGCCTATCAAGGCCGTTACGAAGTGAATGGCAATCACATCGACTATTGGGACGATACCGGGTTCACGGCCGATGGCACCTTCGTCAACGACGATGAACTCCACCATGGCGGCATGATCTTCTATCGCGAGCGCTAGCCGAGCCGCTTCCTCAACGAGTGAACGTCGAGAGCGGCAAGGGCGCGCAGTCTCCTCGGGGCCAGAGTCAGAGACTCGAAGTCCAAGGGCTGCGCGCCCTTTTCCTGTTGCAGCTAAGATTGTCGAGTGCCGTCTAAGAGGCTAGTTTGCAGGCTGGTGATGGCGCTCGCCGTCGCGGACATGGGCTTTCAGGAGGGCGAGGGATGAGTGAAGAGCAGCCGCAGGTCGACGACGCCGGGCGGGTGGTGGCGCTGCAGGTAGGGTTTGCCGCGTTGATCGAGCTGGTGGGGCGCGAGCGCCCGGAGCTTAGGCAGCGCGTGCTCGAGTGTTTGCGACAGACTGGAGAGAATCCGGCCAATGCGCACCTCCAGAGCGCCTTCACCGAGCTCACCGAGATGGTAGAGGGGCTCGCTCGCTAGGAGGTGTCGAGCATCAGGCAGCGATCGCATTGCTGGCCGCCCGCTCGTCAGGCGCGGCGCTAGCCCCTGCCGGGCGGTGTCAGGAAACGGCAAGCCATTGGGCTTGCCGTTTCGCGTTTCAGGCCAGCGTCAGGCGCATCAGTGCGATGCCGGCGAGGGCGGGTGCCAGCGCTACCAGGTTGAGCAGCAGCAGTGCCCGTACCGGCAGCGGTGTGGCCCAGCGAAGATGGCGGAAGATCGCCAGCAGCAGGATGGCCAGCGTGGCGGCGAGTGGCACGACGACCAGGATCATTCCGAGGACGTGGTAGAACTGCTGCAGCGGCATGCTTGGCTCCGTGGATGGCGGCATCGTTGAATGCCGCCCAGCCTAAGCCAGTCGCCGTGACAAGGGTAGCCGCATCGCTTTGGCGCGTCTCGACTGGTCAGCTGCGATCTGGATCGGTATTGTGCCCCTCGCAGCCGCGGTCACGACCGGGGCGCGGTGGTTCGAAGCGTGCACGGGTATTCGTCGAAGATCGATGGGCGTTTTCCGTGCGGGGTTGGCTCGCGGTTTACCGCAATGGCAACGTCACCAGGCTCAGCGTGGGAATGCGAGGAGCGGCGGCGGTCGAGGATTGGGATAGATGAACGAAAACGTGGCCGGCGTCTCTGGTTCGGGTCTGCACCCCGAGCATCGGGCGCGCAGGGCGGCATGGGGCAGTTTCATCGGTGCGGTGGTGGATTGGTACGACTTCCTGCTCTACGGGATCGTTGCCGCGCTGGTATTCAATTCACAGTTCTTTCCCAGTGTCAGTCCTACCACAGGCACGCTCGCGGCGCTTGCCACCTTCGGTGTAGGTTTTCTGTTCCGTCCGATCGGCGGCATGGTATTCGGCCACTTCGGCGATCGTCTCGGGCGCAAGCGCATGCTGGTGCTGACGGTGATCCTGATGGGCGGTGCCACTGCATTGATCGGGCTGCTGCCGACCTATGAACAGATCGGTATCTGGGCCCCGGTCCTGCTGGTACTGCTGCGGGCGGTCCAGGGGTTCGCGGTAGGGGGCGAGTGGGGAGGGGCTGCGCTGATGGCGGTGGAGAGCGCGCCCAAGCATCGTCGTGCGTTCTACAGCAGCGGTGTGCAGGTCGGCTATGGTGTCGGCCTGATCCTCGCCACTGGCAGCGTCGCACTGCTCAGCCATTGGCTCGATGAAGAGGCGTTCAATAGCTGGGGCTGGCGGCTGCCGTTCGTGTTCAGCATCGTCTTGGTGTTCATCGCCTTCAAGGTGCGCTCCAGCGTCGAAGAGTCTCCCGAGTTCACCGAGCAGGTCGAAGTTAGCGAAGAGGGCGCTGCGAAGCTTCCGCTGCTCGAGGCGCTGCGACGCCATCCGGGCGCGTTTTTGCTGATCATCGCGATGCGCATGGCCGAACTCTTCACCATGTACATCGTCACCACCTTCGCGCTGAGCTACTCCACCAGCAACATGGGGCTTTCGCGAGACCTGTTCCTGTCGATCGGCCTGCTGGTCGGTGCGATCAGCTGTGTGACGATTCCGTTCTTCGCCTGGCTGGCCGATCTGTTCGGACGCAAACGGGTCTACGTCACCGGCGCGGTGATCGGGGTGGTTTTCTCGTTCCCGTTCTTCTTCGCGCTCGAGGCGCGCAACGTCGTACTGATCGTGTTCTGTGCGGTGATGCTCGCCAACATCGCCCACGACATGGTGGTGAGCGTGCAGCAGCCGGTGTTCGCCGAGCTCTTCGGCACCTCCTATCGCTACAGCGGTGCGGGCGTGGGCTACCAGGTCGCGAGCGTGGTCGGCGGCGGCTTCACGCCATTCATCGCCGCTTTCCTGGTGGGGATGTGGGACGGCGCCTGGCTGCCGGTGGCGGTCTACCTGACGCTCGGATGCTTGCTCTCGGCGCTGGCGGCGGGCTGGATGATGCGTGGCCGGGAGCATGACGTCGCCTAGCTGTCCGATGGTCGGCGGCAGGCGTCAATGGCGGTAGTCGAGTTCGAACCCCGCGGCTCGCTGTCGCTCGCGCTCGTCGCGCAGGTCTTCGTCGAGCAGGGCCGAGGGGGGACGCCGCAGGGTCAGGGAGAGTCGCTCGCCGCAGGCCCCGAGCTCGAAGTCCAGGCAAGGGGTGTCTTCCCGGGTGCGATTGAGCACTACCGCCAGTCTCAGCAGCCTGACCAGCCGGCCATGGCGATGGCACCGTTCGGGATCGAGCCGCTCCTCGGCTTCCTTCAGCGAGAGACCGCGGCGATGCCCTAGTACCAGCAGCGCAAGCAGCCGCTGGTCGAGTTGGGAGAAGCCGGGAAGATCGGCGTTCTCGATCATGTAGGCGCCGTGCCGGTGGAATCGGGAATGGGAGATCAGCAGTCCGATCTCGTGCAGCTGTGCCGCCCAGCCGAGAAAGGCGCGCGCCTGGGTGTCGAGTGTCCAGTCGTCCCTCACCTGGTCGAAACACCTAAGCGCGGTCGCGACGACGTTGTCGAGGTGGCGCTGGTCGCCGCCGAAGTGGCGGGTGAAGGAGGTTACCGCGCTGTCGCGGGGATCGTGTTGCGTGCCGCGGCCGGTGAGGTCGAGCAGTACGCCGTCGCGCAGCGCGCCTTGGCTGATCCGCAGCGAATCCAGATAGAGTCCATCGAACAGTGCGCTAACGATGGCGACACCGGCGGGAAATACCCGCGCTCGCTCCGGCTTCATTCCGGCGAACGGCAGCTGCTCGATCGAACCGCTGGCGCAGAGCAGGTCGATCACTCTCTTGATCGCGTTGTGGTCGAGCCGTTCGCCATCGCCGCTCTGCCCGCCGGCGATCTGGGCCAGGGTACGCAAGGTGCCCGAGGTGCCCACTGCCTCGTCCCATCCGTGGGCGAGATAGGCGCTGCGTATCGGGCTCAGCTCGGCGAGCGCCGCCCGTCTGATGCGCTCCAGCCTGTCCAGGTCGATCTTGCCATCGGCGAGGTAGCGCTCTGTGTAGGTCACGCAGCCCATCTCCAGGCTCTCCAGCAGCCTGGGTTCGCGAGCCTCACCGATGACCAGCTCGGTCGAGCCGCCGCCGATATCGATCACTAGCCGCCTTCCGCGCGTATCGGCGAGAGCGAAGGCGGCGCCGGCATAGATCAGGCGGGCCTCTTCCCGGCCCGAGATGATCTCCAGCGGTACGCTGAGCAGCTGCTGGGTGCGATCGATCAGCACTCCGGCGTTGGTCGCATTGCGTAGCGCGCTGGTACCCACTGCCCGCCGCCTTCGAGGGTCGATGCCCTGCAGCTGCTGGGCGAATTTCTCAAGACATGCGCTCGCGCGCTCGATCGCCTGCGGTGAAAGCTTGCCGTCGCGCATGCCCGCGGCGAGCTGGACCCGTTCGCTGCGTTTGTCGATCTGCTTCAGCCGCCCTTGGGTGCGCTCCACGATCATCAGGTGAAAGCTGTTGGAGCCCAGGTCGATCGCGGCGAAGCGCTCAGGGCGGGGAAGGTGAGGCATGGTACCGGCATCCTTGGCTCAATGGAGGTGTGAATCGAACCCATCCGGCGCGCGCAGCAGCGCCTGCTGCACCGCGGGCGTCTCTCCACCGGTTGGCGGGTGGTAGCTGCCATGCTGGTCCAAGTGCCAGCTCTGGTGGGTGTCATCGAGATAGTGCATGAGGTCCTGGGCAATGCGCTCGGCGAGTCCCTGGTCGAGGATTGGAAAGCAGCTTTCCACCCGGTGCAGCAGATTTCGCTCCATCAGGTCTGCGCTGGCGCACCAAGTCTGGGCCTTGCCGCCATTCTCGAAGCGATAGACCCGGGTATGTTCGAGGAAGCGACCGATCACCGAGCGCACCTCGATGTTCTCCGAGACCCCCGGCACGCCGGGCCGCAGTACGCAGATGCCACGCACGATCAGCCTGCAGCGCACGCCGGCCTGGGAGGCGCGATAGAGCGCGGCGACCAGTTGGGGCTCGGTCAGCGCGTTGCACTTGATGATGATCCCCGAGGGCCTTCCGGCGAGGGCGTGCTCGGCTTCCCCGCGTATCTTGTCGAGCAGGCTCGAGTGCAGGGTGAAAGGCGCATGCAGCAGCACCTGGGTATCGATCCTGCGCTCCATCCCCGAAAGCTGGCGAAACAGCATCAGCACGTCCTGGCACAGCGGCTGGCGTGCGGTGAGCAGGCTGTAGTCGGTATAGCGCATCGCCGTCTTGTTGTGATAGTTGCCGGTGCCGAGATGGGCATAGTGACGCAGCCCCTCGGGTTCGCGGCGAACGATGTGCAAAAGCTTGGCGTGGGTCTTGTAGGCCATCACCCCGTAGATCACGTTGACCCCGGCGCGCTGCAGGCGCTCGGCCAGGTGAAGGTTGTTGGCTTCATCGAAGCGAGCGCGCAGCTCGATCACCACGGTGACCTCCTTGCCGTTGTGGGCGGCCTCGACCAGCGCGCCGACCAGCATCGAGTCGGCACGGGTGCGATAGAGGGTCTGCTTGATCGCGAGCACGCCGGGATCGTTGGCGGCCTGGTGGAGCCACAGCTCGATCGGCTCGAAGGCATCGAACGGGTGGTGGAGCAGTATGTCCCGCTGCTGGATGACCTCGAATAGCCGGTTCCTCGAGCGCCACAGTCGCTCGGGCCAGACGGGCACGAAGCTTGGATAGCGTAGCTCGGGACGCTGGGTCATCTCGAGTACGCCGAATAGCCGGGCCAGGTTGACCGGGCCCGCCACCCGATACAAATCCTGCGGCTCCAGCGAGAACTGCTTCAGCAGCAGATCGCAGAGCGGCTGTGGGCAGCTGTCGCTGATTTCTAGCCGCACGCCATCGCCGTAGGGCTGCGCCAGCAGCTCTCCCTCCAGCGCCGAGGCCAAATCGGAGATGCCTTGCAGGCCGACCGCCAGATCAGCGTTGCGGGTCAGGCGGAACTGGTGGCAACCGGTGACGCGCATGCCGGGAAACAGCGATTCGACATTGGCGTGGATGATCGAGGAGAGAAAGACGTAGTCCTCCCGCTCGGCGATGCCATCCGGCAGTTTCACCAGTCGTGGCAGCGAGCGCGGCGCGGGCAGGATCGCAAGTCCGCCTTCGCGGCCGAAAGCGTCGATACCCACTAGCGAGACGATGAAGGTGAGGCTCTTGTTTGCCAGACGAGGAAAGGGATGGGCGGGGTCGAGCCCGATCGGACTGACCACCGGCATGATCTCGCGCTCGAAGTAGTCCCCGATCCAGGCGATCTGGGCCGGGCCCCATTGGCGCCGGCGCAGGAAGCGGATGCCCTCGGCTTCGAGCGCCGGCAGCAGCCGCTGATTGAGGATCCGGTACTGTCGCTCGATCTGCGCGTGGGCCAGCTCGCCGACCCGAGCCAGCACTTCGGCGGGGTCGAGGCCATCCACCCCGGCCTGGAGCTTGCCCCGGGCCAGCCTGCGTTTGAGCCCGGCGACGCGGATCTCGAAGAACTCATCGACGTTGGCGGAGAAGATCAGCAGGAAGGTCAGACGCTCGAGCAGCGGCAGCCGCTCGTCCAGCGCCTGGTCGAGCACACGGACATTGAACAGCAGCTGGGAGATCTCGCGGTTGAGATAGAGCGCGGGGTCGGAGACATCCAGCCTCGAGAAGACTAATGATTCAATCGCATCGGGCGATTCGATGCGCGCCACCTGGGACGATGCACTCACGGAGGCTTCACTTCGTAGCGTCGAAGAGGGCAGTCTAGGGCTCGTCGGTGACGCTCAAGTGGCGGCTGGATGACGCTGGTATTGCAGCGCCCCATTCGCAGGCGCCACGCTCATGGTCTCTCGCTTCCCGGCTTAGCGACGGGTTTTTGCGATGAGCGCGTTGAGCACACTGGCGAACTGCGATTCGTACTGCTCTGGAGTCATCATTGAGTGGAGCCTATACAGGTGGTGGGTGAGCAGTTTGATGCAATCCTCAGGCCATCTTGCTCTGGCCCGCCGCGGGATTTCTCCTCCACCGTCGCTTAGAGACCGACCTAACCCAAGGACGGACAGTGAAGCGAACGAGATTCACGCAAGGGCAGATCATTCGGAAGGCACCTTCTATAACTGAAAAGCCAAGCTAGATACAGCGGGGTACATGGATAGCGGGAATCAAGCCTGGGCAAGTCTGGCGATGATGATCGAGGAAAGTGCGATGGTCAGCGGGATTGTGACGCGACTCTGGGGAAGATGGGCGAAGAGGATGGTGCCCGAAGCCGGGATCGAACCGGCACGCCCATAGGGCGAGAGATTTTAAGTCTCTTGCGTCTACCTATTCCGCCATTCGGGCGAGAAGGGATTCAAATGGAGGCTGGAGTCGGAATCGAACCGGCGTACACGGAGTTGCAGTCCGCTGCATGACCACTCTGCCATCCAGCCTCATCTTGAATCGTGTCTGGAGCGGGAAACGAGGCTCGAACTCGCGACCTCCACCTTGGCAAGGTGGCGCTCTACCAACTGAGCTATTCCCGCCTGAACACGCGGTCGCATTATACGTAGCGAGCCTTCATTGTCAATTGATGCATTGCTGCGGAATCGAAAAAATCGCGGCAAAGCCGTGGGTTACGGCGTCAGATATCTCTCACCAGCTCGGGCCAGGCGGCGCGAAGATACTGGATCATCGACCAGAGAGTGAGGAGGGCGGCGGCGTAGAGCATCAGCTGGCCGAGCATTCCGATCATCGAACCCGGCGACACCCCGAGTAGCAGGAAGATCGAGATCATCTGCAGCGCGGTCTTCAGCTTGCCGATCTGGGATACCGCGACGTTCGCTCGCTTGCCCAGCTCCGCCATCCATTCGCGCAGCGCCGAGATGACGATCTCCCTGCCGATGATGACCAGGGCGGGAAGCGTCATCCATATGCTGTCGTAGCGCTCGATCAAGAGTGCCAGGGCAACGGCGACGATCAGCTTGTCGGCCACCGGGTCGAGGAAGGCGCCGAAGGGGGTGCTCTGGTTCCAGCGCCGTGCCAGGTAGCCATCGAACCAGTCGGTTACCGCCGCGGCGCCGAACAGCAGTGCGGCACTCGGGTAGCTCCAGCTGGGAGGGAGGTAGAAAGCGATGACCAGGAGCGGAATGAAGATGATCCGGATGAGGGTCAGGATGTTGGGGATGTTCATTGCTGGAGAGGTTCCTTACGGGATTCGGCGACCGAGGCCGCGCCGATACGAGGAAAGGCGTCCGCCTCGCCGTTCCTCGCTTATCTCGGCCATTCTAAGGAAATTTTCGCCGGGGCGTCGAGGTGATGCGCTGCGTATCTCTCAGCCCTGGCCGTGCAGCGCCGCGTGAATCTGTCCGGCGAGCTGGGCGCTGATTCCGGGCACCCTGGCGAGATCCTCGCGGCTGGCCCGCTTGACGCCTTGGAGGCCGCCGAAATAGCGCAGCAGCTCGCGCCGTCGCTTGGGCCCGACGCCGGGGATTTCCTGCAGCGTCGAGGTGCGCCTGGCCTTGTCACGACGCTGGCGGTGGCCGGTGATCGCGAACCGGTGGGCTTCGTCGCGAATATGCTGGATCAGGTGCAGTGCCGAAGAGGTGGAGTCGACCTCGAGGCTGTGTTCCGGCGTTTCGAGGAACAGCGTTTCGAGGCCCGGGCGCCGGGTGGTGCCCTTGGCGACGCCGAGCACCTGCAGCGCACCGATGCCTTCGATCTCGGAGAGCACCTCGCGGGCCATGTTGAGCTGGCCCTTGCCGCCGTCGACGATCAGCAGGTCCGGGCGCTTGGCGTCTTCGCTGGCGATCCTCCGATAGCGCCGCTCCAGCGCCTGGCGCATCGCCGCGTAGTCGTCACCCGGGGTGACGCCCTCGATGTTGAAGCGCCGGTAGTCGGACTTGAGCGGTCCATTCTGGTCGAATACCACGCAGGAGGCGACGGTGGCCTCGCCGTGACTGTGGCTGATGTCGAAGCACTCGAGCCGGGTCGGCACCTCTTCGAGGCCGAGCAGGTCGCGCAGCTCGATGAACCGGCGCATCAGCTGCTGCTGGCTGGCCAGTTCGGTGGCGAGGTGCTGCTCGGCGTTGGTGCGCGCGAGCTGCAGCCACTGCGCGCGGTGGGCGCGGACCTGGTGGGTCAGCCGCACCGCGCGGCCGGCGCGGGCGGCCAGGCCCGACTGCAGGAGGTCCGCGTCCTCGACCGGATGGGAGGTGATCACTTCGCTTGGGATCTCGCGTTCGCCGCCGATGTAGTACTGGCCGATCAACTCGCCGAGCAGTGCGCCGTCGCTGAGGTCGAGCCCATTGTTCGGGGTGAAGTGGCGGCTGCCGAGCACTCGCCCCTGGCGGATCGGCAGCAGGGTCACGCAGAAGCCGCCCGGGCGCTGGGCGAAGGCGAAGACATCGGCGTCGCCACCTTCGATATCGACCGCCTGCTGGGTCTGCAGCCTGCGCAGCTGCTGAATCTGGTCGCGCAGCCACGCCGCCTGCTCGAACTCCAGCGACTCGGCGGCGCGTTCCATCTCGACGCCGAGCTGTCGAGTCACCTCGTCGCTCTTGCCCTCGAGGCACATCACCGCGTGCTTGAGATCGCGCTGGTAGTCCTGCTGCTCGATGTAGCCGACGCACGGCGCGGTGCAGCGGCCGATCTGGTACTGCAGGCATGGGCGAGTGCGGTGGGCGAAGACGCTGTTCTCGCAGTTGCGGATGCGAAATATCTTCTGCAGCAGCCCGAGGCTCTCGCGCACCGCCGCCGAACTGGTGAACGGGCCGAAGTAGTGGCCGTCGCTGCGCTTTTGGCGCACCCGGCGGAATTCCAGCGCGGGGAAGGGGTGACGGTCGCTGACGAACACGTAGGGATAGGATTTGTCGTCGCGCAGCAGAATGTTGTACGGCGGGCGCTGCTGCTTGATCAGGGTCTGTTCGAGCAGCAACGCCTCGGTTTCGCTGTGCGTGACGGTGACCTGGATGTCGCAGATCCGAGCGACCAGCGCCCGTGTCTTGGTATTCAATCCGGAATTGCGGAAATAGCTCGCCAGGCGGGCCTTGAGCCGCTTGGCCTTGCCGACGTAGAGCGGTTCGCCGTCGGCGTCGAGCATACGGTAGACCCCCGGCGCCTCGGAGACGTGCTTGAGGAAGGCGCGGGAATCGAAGCTGCGGGTGTCGCTGGAGGTCGCCAAGAGATCCCTCGAAAGTGATGACGCGCGGGCCGTCAGTGATATGTACCGCCCGCCTGTGCGCATTTTAGCAAATCCGCATGCGGGGCAGGACCAGGGGCGTTCGCTGCCGCTCGAGTCGGGGTAAAGCACTTGACTATTCAGCAGCTTGGTCTTAGAGTGCGCCGCAGGTCTGGGGCCTTAGCTCAGCTGGGAGAGCGCAACGCTGGCAGCGTTGAGGTCATCGGTTCGATCCCGATAGGCTCCACCAAGAATTCCGGCAGGCGCGCAGCGCCCGCCAGCAACGAAAGCCTCGGCGCATCGCGCCGAGGCTTTCGTGTTTTCGTCCCCGGCTTGAAAGCGTCCAGCGTTCCGATCATGCTGTCGTTATCAGGGTACGGAGGCACCAAGCCCTCCGTACGGTCCAGTCGCTTCGCCGGTGCGTCCGGCGTGGCTCGTTCCAAGGAATTCGTCATGAGTGCCACTCTCGATACCATCAAGCAGCAGATCAGCGAGAATCCGATCCTTCTCTATATGAAAGGTTCACCCCAGCTGCCGCAGTGCGGCTTTTCCGCTCAGGCGGTGCAGGCACTGATGGGCTGCGGCGAACGGTTCGCCTTCGTCAACATCCTCGAGAATCCGGACATCCGCGCGGAGCTGCCGAAGTATGCCAATTGGCCGACCTTCCCGCAGCTGTGGGTCGGCGGCGAGCTGGTCGGCGGCTGCGACATCATCGTCGAGATGTACCAGAATGGTGAGCTGCAGCCTTTGATCAAGCAGGCCGCGGCGACCAATGCCACCGAGGAAGGCGACGCCTGAGCCACTGCTTCATCGGCCTCAAGCATTGCGAGAGCCCGCGTCCCGAAAGGGACGCGGGCTCTTTTTCACCTGCTTGGCGCCTGTGTATCGTGGCGCGAAGCTTCAGGCCCGCTCGTCGAGCGCTTGTTCGCGAAGCGTCAGCGCCCAGCCGCCGAGGTCGCTGTAGCGATTGACGATCGCGCAGAAGAGCTCCGCGGTTCGCTCGGCATCGTAGCCCGCCGCGTGAGCATTCTGCTGGTCGAACGGGATACCCGCGGCGGCGCACGCCCGGGCGAGCACCGTCTGGCCATAGGCCAAACCGGACAAGGTGGCGGTGTCGAAGCTCGAGAAAGGGTGGAACGGGCTGCGCTTCAGTCCGCATCGCTCGATCGCCGCATTGAGGAAGCCGAGATCGAAAGCGGCATTGTGGCCGACCAGGATCGCGCGGTTGCAGTCATGCGACTTGATCGAGCGGCGTACCTGCTTGAACAGCTCCCCAAGGGCCTGTGTCTCACTGACCGCTGCCTCTTGGCGCAGCGCGCTATCGAGGCGAATGCCGGTGAAGTCGAGCGCCGATTGTTCGATGTTGGCGCCTTCGAACGGCTCGATGTGGACCGACAGGGTTTCATCCGGCAGCAGCTGCCCGAGGTCATCCATGGTCAGCAGGGTGGCGCCGATTTCCAGTATCGCGTCGCCGCGAGCATTGAAGCCGCCGGTCTCGAGGTCGATCACCACCGGCAGAAAGCCGCGAAAACGCTGGCTCATCAGCCGCGCCACGTTAGCATTGGTCATTCTGCGGATTCCCCTGCGCCGATATGCCGTCGAAAGGCCTTCCGTCGTATCGAACGTATCGCGAAGGCTATCAAAGGTAGCGAAGTCTAACATCAAGGCGCAGAGGCGTCCTGCCCTGGTCTAGCGCTGTCGGCCAGTCTGGCGTTGAAAAAGCGCGGCAATCGTTCATGCTGTGAGCGATGTGGCGGCGGGGCCATCGTTTTTCGTCTTCAAGGCGAGGGTGTCGCCGTCTGGGCTGGGTCCGATCAGGGAATCATTCGATGCTGAAGAAGCTGTTCTCCTCGTTGCTGGGCGGTGGGCGCGAGGACGCGCGCGAGCAGGCGCCGGAAGTCGCAGAGGCGCTCGAGTACAAGGGCTATGAAATCCTCGCCGCTCCCGTACCGACGGGGGGGCAGTACAGGGTCAGCGGCGTGATTCGCCGCGTCGGAGAGGCGGCCGAGCCGCAGGAGCATCGCTTCGAGCGCTCCGATACCGTACCCGACCGCGAAGGGTGCGTGGTGCTGACCCGCCAGAAGGCCCAGCGCTTCATCGATGACGTGGGTGAACGCATGTTCGATCCGCGCTGAGCGCGGGTTGCGGATGAACCGGAAACGTACCCCGTTCCTCGAGCCCGCGGCGGAGCGCCTGCCGGGGCTTTCACGCTGGCGTGGGTTGGATACCGCCGGGCGATGCTCCGATGTGCTCGCGGGACTGATCACGGCGGCGCTGCTGGTGCCGCAGGGCATGGCCTATGCGGCCCTGGCCGGATTGCCGGCCGAGATGGGGCTCTATAGCGCGCTGCTGCCGCTGCTGGTCTATGCGATGTTCGGCACCAGCCGGGTGATCGCGATGGGGCCTATGGCGCTCACCGCGCTGCTGGTCGGCGAAACGCTGCGTGGCCAGGGCATCCACTCGTCCCAGTTCCCGGCCTGGGCCGGCACCCTGGCGCTGCTGGTAGGCGCCTGGCTGCTGCTGCTCTATGCGCTGCGCCTCGGGCGGCTGATCGATTTCGTAAGCCCGGCGGTGATGCAGGGATTCACCGCCGCTTCGGCGCTGATGATCGTCATCTCCCAGCTCGCCGGACTGCTCGACCTGGCCGGGGGCGAGGGCAATTTCTTCCGCCAGGCCGCAGCGCTGCTCGCCCAATGGGCATCGCTCTCGCTGACGCCTGTGCTGTTCGGCACCGCTGCGCTTGTGATGCTGGTGATGATCAAGCACTGGCTGGCCCCGCTCCTGCGCATGCTGGGCCTGCCGGCGTCGGTGGCGAGCATCGCCGGGCGCTGCGGGCCGCTGCTGCTGCTGGTTGCAGCGCTGGTGCTGGTGGCCTGGATGGACTTGCCGCTGGCACGCGTCGGCACGCTTCCCGCTGGCCTGCCAGGGCTGACGCTGCCTGCGCTCGACCTCGATGCCTTGGGTGCGCTGGCGGCGCCGGCGCTGGGTATTGCGTTGATCAACTACGTCAGTGCCATCTCGGTCGCCCAGACGCTGGCGGCGCGCCAGCGCGAGCGGCTCTACACTCAGCGTGAGCTCTGGGTGCTGGGGCTTTGCAATTTGTGCGCGGCGCTGAGCCGGGGGTTCCCCGTCACCAGTGGCCTGGGCAGGGCGGTGGTGAATCTCGAGGCGGGCTCGCGTACCCCATTGTCGTCGCTGTTCGCCGCCATCGCCCTGGCGGCGGTATTGCTCTTCGCGGCGGGGATCTTCGCCCCGCTGCCCAAGGCGGTGCTCGCTGCGGTCGTGATCCAGGCCGCCTGGCCGCTGCTCGACCTGCGCCCGCTTCGGCGCACCTGGCGCTACTCGCGCGCCGACGGCGCGGCCTGGCTGGGTGCCTTCGCCGGAGTGCTGGTGTTCGGGGTGATGGAGGGGCTGGCCATCGGGGTCGGGATCGCACTTGCACTGCTGCTCACCCGCGCCAGTCGTCCCTACATCGATGAGGTCGGGCGCCTGCCGCAGGGTGGCTTTCGCAATCCCGCCCGCTATCCGGTCGAGATTCCGCCCCATCTGCTGATGGTCCGCCCCGGGGCGGATCTCAACTTCGCCAACATGGGCGCGCTCGAGCGATTCATCAATGCGCACCTGGCCGATCGGGACGGCGTCTCCGACCTGGTGCTGGTGATGAGCGGAGTGCTCTATATCGACGGTGCCGCGCTCGAGGCGCTGGCGCAGCTCGATCAGCGTCTCGAAGGACAAGGGGTCACGCTGTGGCTTGCCGAGCTGCGCGCGCCGGTGCGCGACCAGCTCAGCGCGACGCCCTTCCTCGCCAGCCATCGGGAGCGGGTGTTCTTCTCCACCGAGGATGCCTGGCGGCGGCTCGCCATGCGTGAAGAGGACTTCAGTATCTGAATCATCCAGTGCGCTGAGGTATACCGTTATCTTCGCTGCTGGTCTCAACCACGCTATTTCCGGAAGGATAGAATATCCGCCCGGGTAGCTCGGCCAGACTTTACGCCATTGCGCTTGAGCCTAAGAGGAACCACGTTATCCCCAGCTTCGGGCTGCGCGCTCAGATAGCCAGGGCGCAGGTTGCAAAGCATTTCAATAGTTTCTGGCGGTAGCCCAATCTGGTGCACCAACTCAGCACGCTCAAAGATGCAGTTATCAACCAAAAGGTGAGCACCGCGCATCATCAGCTTGGGCTGTTCAAACACAAAAGCATCATCGCCTGGCTCGCCTTTCGTCCACTTACGTGCCGAACGCCCCTTCCACAGCCTTAACTCGAGTTGTTCATTGAGAAGCGATAAATCACGGCAGCGTACGATCATTGAAGCTACCGAGGCTTTCCAGCGCGGCTTAAGTGACAGCAGGTTATCTAGCGTCGGCCACACCACCTCTTGAGAGAAGCTTTCAGGCGGCATCAAGAAGGCACTGGCAAAACGGTTGGCCTGAGTTTCTAGAAGATCGTAAAAATCTTTTTTGGCATATTGCGAGGCTGGTATTTTGGAGTGAAGAACGACATGTCCAAGCTCATGAGCTGCATCGAAACGGTTGCGAATCGCATTCGCTTTGTCTTCAGCGATAAGCACATACGGTCGGTCATCCAAAACTGAAACATGGGAAACACCGTCCATTTTGACATGTCCCAGCGTTGCACGGGTGCAAATGATCCCCGCATTCTCCATCACCTGGATGACATTCGGGATAGGGCCCGTACCGAGCTGCCAAACCTCGCGACACTCCCGCGCGATTTCCTCTATTTCTTCATCGCTAATCAGCCGGCAATCATCGGCATCTAGTATTGGCACATTGACTTCAGGCCACTCCATCGCATCTTGGAAGAAGTCAGAGATCTCTTGGAGCCAAGCCAAATACAGTTGGGATCTTTCACGTGCCTGCTTGTGAGCAGCCGCTTGGGAACGGAAAAAATAAGGGCGACGTTTCTCTTCGACTACAGTGGGCACCGGCCTCAGAAACCACATGCGAGAAACGCCCAACACGCGACATAGGCGATCAAATGACTCAGCCTCAGGCATCTGGAAACCTTTCTCCCAGGCCGAAACGGTACTGGAAGAGCGCCCAACCTGCTCTCCCAACTCCGCCAGGGTCAGATTGTGGACCGTGCGCAGCTGGCTCAATCGCTGGCCCTGGAAACCCTCAACCCCTGTTCTCATATCACTCGCTTCCGCCTTCTTCGCTTTGGTCCTCAGACTCGGCGTGGCGCATCCTATCACGCAGGGTCGGGTAGGCAATATCAGGCAGCTCCTCCTCCTCATCATAGTATTGCCAGAGCTGACCTATCTCTGCCCATAGGTGATACCGTGATTGGTGGTCACTGTAAGGAACTGCGATCACGAAGCCTAACGGGCTGCTATGGTCTCGCTCAGCCCACTTAGCCGAATATGGCAACAATAAAGCATGAAGTGAGTCATCGTTTGGGCCGAAGGGGGGTACGAAGGGAGCAAATAAATCAGGATGTTGCTGCTGCAACCATTCGTTTTCTACACCAAGGTCACGGCGAAACTTGGCATTCCGGACTGGAGGAACCCTGTCCACCGTCACGATGCTGGTCGTGATCCGAAGAGAACCGGCACGTATAAGCGCGTAGTGACCGCCAGCCGGGCAGGTGGCTCGGTTGATCACCTCGAAGCCCTTACCTTCCGGTAACCCCAGCAGCGCTTCCTGCACCATGTAGTGGTGGGATTGCGGACCAGGCCCTGCCAAAGGCACCTTCTGATAGGTAGCTTTGAGGTGACGATCGCTCTTGTTGAACGCCGCCTCGATGCTCTCAAGCACGCTCTGCAGGTGGTGGCGAGGCAGTTCTTGGCAGATGAAACGGCTGATTTCTTCTTGATTCACAACGGTTCCTCAGGTTGCAGGAAACCATTTCTGTAATGCGGATTGTAGATCTATTTTTTCCCGTTATCCAGAAGGTCTATAGCTGAGATAGCCATAGGAGATAGCTATTATCAGTGGCAGGCTAGCAAGATTTCACTCTTCCTGGCGCCACGGCTGCCCATGCTGAGGATGTCTTGATCACAACACTCGAACCGTAGACCAAAGGATTATGAGTTCCTCGTTCTCTGACTCTCAGCCGCGGGCTCTCCTCGATTAGCTAGGAGGCTGGGTGAGGCAGCGCTGGCTCAGGGCTCGGTCTTGTCGGGATATTCACACAGGTCTTCGATCACACAGCTGCCGCAGCGCGGTTTGCGCGCGATGCAGGTGTAGCGTCCGTGAAGGATCAGCCAGTGGTGGGCATCCTGGCGGAACTCCTTGGGCACCACCTTGAGTAGCCGGCGCTCGACTTCTTCGACGTTCTTGCCGGGGGCGAGCTGGGTGCGGTTGGAGACGCGGAAGATGTGGGTATCGACGGCGATGGTGGGTTCGCCGAAGGCGGTATTGAGGATCACGTTGGCGGTCTTGCGCCCGACCCCGGGCAGGGCTTCGAGCCCCTCGCGGGTGCGCGGTACTTCACCCTGGTGATCGCGGATCAGCAGCTCGCACATCGCCACCAGGTTCTTTGCCTTGTTGTTGAAAAGCCCCAGGGTCTTGATCTGCGCCTTGATCTCCTCGAGGCCAAGGTCGAGCATTGCGCGGGGGTATTGGCGAGCGGGAACAGCCGCTTCGTCGCCTTGTTGACGCCGACGTCGGTGGACTGCGCCGATAGCGCCACGGCCACCAGCAGTTCGAAGGGCGTGGTCCAGTCGAGCTCGGTGGTGGGGTGGGGGTTGGCGGCGCGAAGGCGCTCGAATATCTGGCGTCGCTTTTGATCGTTCATCGCTGTCGCTTCGATACTGCGGGTGATCGGGAAATGCCAGCGGGTGCGGGTTTCACGGTGCCGCGCTGTTGGTCAGCGCGAGCTGTGCCTGGCGTTCGGTATCCAGCGCCCGCTCGAGCTGTCGGCGGGCTTCAGTGATCTCCTGCTCGCCCTGCTGTCGCTGGCTGTGCCGCAGTTGGCGCTCGGCGAGCCGGCGGCGCTGCTCGGCGGCGCTGAGCGCGATCCTGAGCTGGCGCTGGTGCTGGGCGCGATCGACGCTCGCACCGCTACCGTTGCGGGCCTCGGCGAGGCGGGCTTCGAGCGCGGCGCGCTCGGGGGCGTCGCCCTCGAGCCTTGCGAGTTTGTGCTCGAGCCGTGCGATGGTGGCGGCCGCACGCGGGTCGCTCGGTCGAGGAGGCGGCGCAGCCGCGGTCTCGCTCGGCGACGGGGCTTTCGCGGGCAGGCGCCGCTGCAGGCGCTCCAGGCGCCGCGTTTTGGCCGCGCGCTCTCTTTCGGCGAGCCGTACGCGGCGAGCATCGAAGCGTCGACGCCCGTTGTCGGCACGCAGCGCGAGATAGCGTTCGCGCGCGGCATCACTGCCAGCATCTTGCCAGCGTGGGTGGGGGCGCATGTCGATGCAGTCGACCGGGCAGGGCGCGACGCAAAGTTCGCAGCCGGTGCATTCCGACTCGAGCACGCCGTGCATCAGCTTGGCGGCACCGACGATCGCATCGACCGGGCAGGCCTGGATGCACTTGGTGCAGCCGATGCATTCATCTTCGCGAATCACCGCGAGCTGGGGCGCCTCGGCCGGGCGTTCGAGCGCCCCTTTGGGGCGATCGAGCAGCTGGGCCAGTGCGATCAGGGTGCGTTCGCCACCCGGCGGGCACTTGGTGTGCGCCTCACCGGTTGCGACCGCCTGCGCGTAAGGGCGGCAGCCCGAGTGGCCGCACTTGCCGCACTGGGTCTGGGGGAGCAGCTGGTCGATCCGCTCGACCAGCGCTGCTGCGCCGCTCGTCGCCATCTCAGCCGACCCGCTGGCCCGGCACCGCACCGCTGTCCGGGGAGAGCAGATGGAGGCCGTCATCACCGCCCGCGGCCAGCACCATGCCCTCGGAGACACCAAAGCGCATTTTTCGAGGTGCGAGGTTGGCGACCACCACGGTCAATCGATCGACCAGCGCTTCGGGCGAGTAGTGCTTGCTGATGCCAGAGAAGACCGTACGGGTCTCACCGCCGAGGTCGAGGGTCAACTTGAGCAGCTTGCTCGAGCCCTCGACGCGTTCCGCGGCGGTGATCCGGGCGATGCGCAGGTCGATCTTGGCGAACTCATCGATCCCTATCTCGTCGGCGATAGGATTCTGGTCGAGTGCGCTTGGCGTATTGGCCTGGCCGCCCTTGAGCTTCTGCTCTTCGGCAAGCACTTCCTTGGAGGCTTCGAGCATCGCCTCGACCTTGGCACTGTCGACTCGGGTCATCAACGGCTTGAACTTGTTGATCGGATGATCGAGCAGCGCTTCGCGGCGGCTCTCCCAGTCGAGCGAATCGAGGCCGAGGAAAGCTTGGGCATCCTGTGCCAGACGGGGCACGATCGGCGCCAGGTAGACCACCAGTTGGCGGAACAGATTGAGTCCCAGTGAGCAGACGTCGAGCACCTGCTGCTCGCTTCCCGGCTGCTTGGCCAGCGCCCAGGGAGCCTGTTCGGCGATGTAGGCATTGGCCTCGTCGGCGAGCTCCATGATCCTGCGCACGCCCCGGGCGAACTCGCGGGCCTCGAATGATTCGGCGATTTCGTCGCCGGCGGCGACCGCGCGGTCGAGAAGCTCGGTGTCGGGCAACCGGGCAGCAAGGCGGCCGCCTTGCTTGTGCACGAAGCCCGCGCAGCGGCTGGCGATGTTGACCACCTTGCCGACCAGGTCGGCGTTCACCCGGGCGGTGAAGTCCTCGAGGTTCAGGTCGAGGTCATCGACGCGTGAGGTCAGCTTGGCGGCGAAGTAGTAGCGCAGGTACTCGGGATCGAGGAAGCGCGCATAGGTGTCGGCCTTGATGAAGGTGCCGCGGGATTTCGACATCTTCGCACCGTTGACGGTGACGAAGCCGTGGCAGTGTACGCCCGTGGGCGTACGCAGCCCCGCACCCTCGAGCATCGCCGGCCAGAACAGCGCATGGAAGTAGACGATGTCCTTGCCGATGAAGTGGTGCACTTCCGCGTCGGAATCCTTGCGCCAGAACGCATCGAAGTCGATGCCTTCGCGATCGCAGAGGTTCTGGAAGCTCGCCAGGTAGCCGATCGGCGCATCGAGCCAGACATAGAAGTACTTGCCGGGCGCGTTGGGGATCTCGAAGCCGAAGTAGGGCGCGTCGCGGGAGATGTCCCATTCGTTGAGCCCGGTGTCGAACCACTCCTCGAGCTTGTTGGCGATCTGCGGTTGGACGGTGCCGGAGCGCAGCCAGCCGCGCAGGAACTCGCTGAAGTCCGGCAGCTTGAAGAAGTAGTGGGTCGAACTCTTGATCACCGGCTTGGCGCCGGAGATCGCCGAGACCGGGTCGATCAGGTCGGCCGGGGTGTAGGCTGCGCCGCATACTTCGCAGTTGTCGCCATACTGATCCGGTGAGTGGCACTTCGGACAGGTGCCCTTGATGAAACGGTCGGCAAGGAACAGGCCCTTGACCGGGTCGTACATCTGCTCGATGTCTCGGGTGGCGATGTGCCCGCCCTCCCGCAGGGCGAGGTAGATCGCCTCGCTGTGACGGCGGTTCTCCTCGGAGTGCGTGGAGTGATAGTTGTCGAAAGCGATGCCGAACTTGGCGAAGTCCGCCTGGTGGGCCTGCTTGACCTTCTCGATCAGCGCTTCCGGCGTCATCCCCTCCTGCTCGGCGCGCAGCATGATCGCAGTGCCGTGGGCGTCGTCGGCGCAGACGTAGTAGCAGCTATGTCCCCGGCTCTTCTGGAAGCGCACCCACATGTCGGTCTGCAGATACTCGAGCAGGTGACCGAGATGGATATCGCCATTGGCATAGGGCAGGGCGCTGGTGACGAGAAGCTTGCGGGTGGACATGGAACCTCGGGAAGGTTGATGAGCGTGGCGGCTGCTCGATGGTGGAAAGGCGACTGGCTTCCATACCATTGGGCATCGGGAAATTTTGCCATGGATTCTAACGCGAGCGGGATGCGGTGGGGTAATCGCGTTTCGATGGATCGGTCCCGGCGATCGCTCAGGTCGCCGGGCAGGTGCCCGCAGGGTCAGCCTTGTGAGTCGGTGGGCGCGAGAACGTCTGTTTCGATCTGGGCGATCTCCCGCTCGATGATCGAGCGCATCTTGGGGTCCTTGAGGCTCAACTCGCTCCAGCCGACTTCGAAGGCGATTTGATTGACCGCGAAGGTCTGGAGAATTCGGCAATGCTCCCTGGCAGAGATCGTATCGAGGGTGAGGTCGTCGCAGACCAGGCCCGAACCTGGACTGCTCAGCGCGATGTGCAGGCTCATCGTCGAATCGAATTGGCTGAGCTTGAATTCAGAGTCGATGCTGCCAAGCAGCTGTCGCATGATCAGCTCCAGCGTCGACTCCGAACATGAAGGAATGAGAATGTCGGTGAGTTCGACCTTCTCGGTGGCGATCTTGGATGCGACCGCCAGATGCAGTCGCTTGATTCGAAGAGGTGCCTTCTGCCACTTGCAGTCATAGGGCGTGGCGCCGGCGGTGAGGACGATGTCGAGGTTGCCCTGGCGCATGCGCTCGTTGGCGTCCTCGATACCGAGATTGATCAGCTTGATACTGTACGAAATCGGATAGGAGAGTAGCCGCTTGCCCAGCAGGCAGGCATAGGGTTCGAGCATTGCGCCACTGTAGCCGATGCGGATTTCCTGGTCGGCCTTGCGATACAGCGATGAGAGCTCGCTCTTGGCTTCGTCGAGGGCGGCCAGGACTCTGCGTGACACCTCGGTCAATGGCAGCAGGTGAGGCATCGGGTAGTAGTGCCCCTGTTTGCGGTAGTAGAGGTTCTCTCCAAGAAACTCCTCGATCTCCTTGATCGTTTTGGACACATTGGCGGTGGTCATGTTCAGGCTTTCCGCAGCGCCGCTCACCGTCTTGCGTTCGTTCAGGGCATTGAGTATGCGCATATGCTTGAGTGTCATTCGGCGGTCGATGTAATTAGTGCAAAGCCGAGCGAATGAAGGGTCTGTCAAGTTGTGGTGCATGCGCGCCTCCTGGTCCATAGTCATTAAATAAACGATTGCTTCACAAGTATGTCAATCGTTTCCATTCGATAACAATGATAAATAAATAAAAATCAAAAAATCGGTGTCTGCGCAGCGGTAAGATGAGAATCGTTTTCAACTACCTGGTGGCCTCATCGTTGTGGTAGTGTTTTCGATGATTAGCCATCTTTTTTGTATGGATATAAAACGAAGCGAGCTAAACCTTCCGGCATTGTTTGGGCAGAGCCGGATAAGCGTCCGTGCGAGAGTGCTTGCTGTGGGAGAGGGCACGACTGATCTACTGACTTGCCTTTTTTCAGTGGGTTGGCGCTGTTGCTGGCGGCGTTTTGGCGGTGCGGGGGAGGTGCTGTATCCTTTCAGCTGTTCAACTTGAACGCTTTTGAGCGAGGCGACAAACAGTCCTGTTCGTAAAATAACGGAGATAGGGATGAAACATTTTAGAACCAATTGAATTTGGATTGAGAGGTTGAGATTTGTTAATCAAAAGTTGATGGCGGGTACCAAGGTGCATTATTTTTCATAATAAAAAGGTTTTTTTCTGTAACGCTTGCGGTTACGGTGGCCTTACTGAGCATGTGCCAAAAGGTCCCGGACACCTGCCATGGTGTATCTTTGATCAGTAGGGTTCTATTGTATTAGTTGGGGCTTAATTCCCCTGGGACTTATGCTTTATTTGTCTTCTTTATAACTTTAGTTTTTTGCTGGCGACATTACTCATTCACTTTCCATACGCCCATCGGGCGGTGGCAGGGAGTGCTTATCATGATGCCCCGCACTCGATTGCTTACTTCGGTGATATCGATGTTGTCCTCGCTCGGTTGGATATCGCTCGCCAATGCCGATGCGATGGTGATGGGAAGCGTCGATGTGCGACTCGGTGTGCCAAGGGGATGCGCGATCGCGTTCGAGCCGCATCAGCGTATGCAATGGGGAGTGATCGATTTCGGGCAGCATCCGCGACTCGATCAGCAAGGTGAGGGGATCGACGCCGAGGCGCCAGGGCTCGAGGCGCTCAGCGTCATCTGCAATCCCGGTACCGAGTATCAGCTCGGCGTCGATGGTGGCCTCCATGGCAACGCTTCTTCTCGTCATCTGGTTGCGCGCTATGACGATGATGGCTCCGCGGCCCGAAGCGAGCCGGTTCGGCTGCCTTACCAGGTGTTCCTCGACGCTGCGCGTCGCCATCCCTGGCCTGCCGATGAGCTGGTCGGTTTCACGGTGCCTGGGGATGGACGCTTACGGATACCGCTGTATGCCCGTATCGGGCCGCTCGACGCAGTACCTCCGGTCGGCTTCTACACCGACGAGCTCAAGCTCACGCTGCGCTGGTAGCGCAGTCTGGCTGATTAGGCCTCAGGGCGCCGGACATCGGGCCGGCAGGCAGGAGGCGATGTACCGGGAGCCACCGCCACGCTTGGCAGCAGGGCGGCGGTATCTCCGGCATCCGATGGCAGGTGATTGATTGGCTCATAGACGAGGGAACACTCATGCATAGCAACAAGAAGGCCATGCTCGCCTCGATGGCATCCATGTCCATGCTGTTCGGCCTGGGTCAGGCGCAGGCGGCAGTGACGGGGAAGGTCGATGTATCGCTGAACGTCGCCCAGGGGTGCGAAGTCACCGGCGGCGGGGTGGACGGCAACCTCAACGACTTCGGGATCTTGGACTTCGGTGACGTGTCCACGACATGGACCAACGTGCTGAGCGCTGAGTTGGCCGGCGTATCCGGTGGCACGCTCCAGGTCGAGTGCAGCAAGGATCTCGAAGCCTTCCAGGTCAGCGTCGATGGCGGCCTGCGCGGCGATCGTTCGTTGGTCAGTGCGGATTCCGGGGACACGGTCAGCTACGAAGTCTTCAGTGACGCGGCGCGCACCGTCCCGTACATCATCGGCAGTTCGCAACCGATCGCGCTCGACACCAGCGGTGCCCCGACCGAGGTGCCACTGTACGGTGCGATCGCGGCGAACGGCTCCGCGATCGCGAGCGGTCTCTACACCGACACCCTGCTGGTCAAACTCGAGTTCTGATTCGAACCAACGCGGTGGCCGGTGGCCGCCGCCTTTTGCTCGCACCCGGAGTGAACCGCCATGTCTATGATTTCCCTGCGTCGTACCTCATCGATCGCCGCCGCCGCTTGCCTGGGCCTGGTTGCGACTTCTCCATCCTTCGCCGCCACCGTCACAGGCCAGGTCGATGCGACGATCACCCTGACCAGCGCCTGTGAGGTCAACGGCTCCAACGGCACGACAGGGGTCGAGTTCGGAACCATCGATTTCGGTTCCCAGACCACGCTGTTCAGCCAGGCCGATGGCGAGCTGGTCGGCGGAGCGCAGAGCGGGATCTCGATCCAGTGCTCGCCGGGCCAGGACGCCACCCTGACCTTCCTCGCAGGAATCAATGACGCCGACGCCGGTGCCTATACCCGGGCGATGGCCGGTAATGGCCAGTTCGTCCCCTACAACCTCTATATCGACAGTGGACGGCAGACCGTGCTCGACAATGGCGACGAGCTTACGGTGGTCGCCGATGGCTCGGTCCAGACGATCCCGGTCTATGCGCGTGCTTTCGGCAATGACGGGTTGGCCGCGGGCACCTACAGCGACACCGTTCAGGTCAGCCTGGAGTTCTGACGTGAACGGCGCGAGTCGAAGCGTGATCGTTGGACTGGCCTCAGCCTTACTGCCCGGCCTATGGATCGCTTCGGCGAGCGCCGCTCCCACCAGTACGTTCCAGGTCAGCGCCACAGTCAGCGAGGGTTGTCTGGTCGACGGCGCGCGTCCCGCCGAAGGCGCGAGCCTGGGCATGCTGGGATGGCTCGATTTCGGCGTCGATTCGGCGCTCTCGACCGCGACCCATACCGCGAGCCTGGTGGCGGGGCAGTCGGTGACGCTCAATTGCACTCCCGGAGTGGCGCTCAGTATGTGGGTCGATGGCGGGCAGCACTACGACGACCAGCGGCGCATGCGCCACGCCGATGGCAGCGGGCTGCTCGGCTACAGCCTGTTCTCCGATGCGGCGATGCAGCAGCCGATCGCGGTGAACCAGGAGGTGCCGGTCAACACCGCCGCAAGCCCGGAGAATGTCCAGCTGCCTCTTTATGCTCGCCTGTCGCTGCCCGGCGATGCATCGGCGGGTTCCTATCACGACACCCTGGTGGTCACGCTGCAATGGTGACGGCGCCCTTTTAGTCTCTCGATATCGAAGGAAGCAACCGATGACCACTGGCATCCTGCGAAGCTGGCCATCCAGAGTCGCGCGGCTGTTGCTGCGTACCGTCCTGGTGATGGCCGCAACTCCCGTATGGGCGGCGAGTTCGGTGCTGATCTGGCCGGTCGACCCGTCGATCGCAAGCAATGAACGCGCCGCTGCGCTGTGGCTCGAAAATCGCGGCAGCGCTCCGGTGACGCTTCAAGCACGGGTTTTCGCCTGGCAGCAGGACGGTGGCGATCAGTATCACCAGCAAAGTGAAGTGATCGGCAGCCCGCCGATGATGCAGATCGCCCCTGGGGAGCGCCAGTTGGTACGCCTTACTCGTACTCAGCCAGTGGCCGCCGGGGAGGAGCGGGCCTACCGGGTGATCATCGATGAGATTCCGGTGGCCGGCGACGATCACGAGCAGGGTAGCGTGGGGGTCAAATTCCAGATGCGCTATTCGGTCCCGCTATTCAGCTACGGCGAGGGCCTCGCGGGCAAGACCAGAGCCGGTGCCGAGGCGCGCCCAGAGTCCGGCCAGCCGCGCCTCGGATGGCGAGTCGTCGATCAGCAAGGCAAGCGCTACCTGGAGATCGCCAACCGCGGCAGCCTGCATGCGCGCATCACCCGCGCGGAGTTCGTCCAAGGCGCACGGCGCCATACGATATCCGACGGTCTGCTCGGTTACGTGCTGGTTGGCAGTGAGATGCGCTGGCCGTTGCCAGAGGGCGTGGAAGCCGCTGGCAGGTTCGAGGCCGCGGTCAACGGCGGCGAGATCGCGCCGATCGCGCCTTATGGTCATTGACCATGGCGACCAGTATGAAAGTGGCAGCGCCTACCGCCGCGACAGCGACCAAACTCTGCGTCGAACCCGACTGGTTCAAGAGCAAGCCAGGAGCGCTGCTGCCATGCCTGATCAGCGTCGCGCTGGTGCTGGCTGGCCTTGGCCCTGGCGTGAGCCGCGGTCAGGCACTGCCGCCGGCACCGAGGTCGCTCGATGATCTCGGCGCGCAGCAGCTGTTCCTCGAACTGGTGGTCAACCAGCGTGCGACCGGTAGCGTGGTCGCGGTGACGCAGCGCCAGGAGCATTTTTTCGTCGCTGCCAGCGACCTGCGCGCGGTGGCGATTCCAGTCGACGGGGAAGGGGAGATCGCCGTCGATATGCTCGGCCAGGTGGAGGTCACTTACGAGTCCAGCGCGCAACGGCTGCGAATCGACGTGCCGCCGGCCTGGCTGCCGGCGCAGTTCCTCGGTCGTGATTCCGGGATCGAGCGTGTGCGTCCTCGGGCGAGCCTCGGCATGCTGTTCGGCTACGACGTCTACGTCAATGACGTCGATCGAGGCGCCACCACCGCCTCGACATGGAATGAGCTGCGCTTGTTCGGCGATTTCGGCGCGTTCGCCACCACCGGGGTATATCGCAGTACGCTTTCCGGCAGCACCGGGCGCGGCGATCGCTACATTCGCTACGACACCTCTTGGCGCTACGCCGACGACGAACGGATGCTCGCCTACGAAGCGGGTGACGTAGTGACCCGCGCGCTGCCATGGAGCAGCTCGATTCGCTTGGGCGGTGTGCAGGTGTCGAAGGATTTCGCCGTGCGTCCTGATGTGATCACCTATCCGCTGCCGCAGTTCGCCGGAGACGCCGCGGTGCCGACCTCGGTCGACCTGTTCATCAACGGTTATCGCAGCAGTAGCGACCAAGTCATGCCGGGTCCCTTCACCATCACCAACGTGCCGTTCATCAACGGCGCCGGTGAGGCCACGGTGGTCACCACCGATGCCCTCGGTCGGCAGGTCGCCACGACGATTCCTTTCTACGTCACCAGCGCGCTTTTACGTCAGGGGCTGAGCGACTACTCGTTCAGTGGCGGGATGATCCGGCGTCAATACGGGCTGCGCAACTTCGACTACGGCGAGGGTGCCGGTAGCGCCAGCTATCGTTTTGGCCTGACCGACGATCTCACCGTCGAGACCCACGCCGAAGGCGCGGGTTCGCTGGCGCTCGCTGGCATAGGCTCGGTCGCGCGGCTGGGAAATCTCGGGGTGCTCAATACCGCCTACAGCCAGAGCCATGCGCGCGACGATGAGGGTGGCCAGCTGAGCGCCGGTTACCAGTACACGCAGCGTCGTTTCAACCTTGGGCTTCAGCACATTCGTCGTGGCCGGGGCTTCAACGATCTCTCCAGCTACGACAGTCGCTACTACCAGTTGAGCCGGGAGAGCTCCCAGCTCACCGGCAGCCTGCAGATGGGCGCGTTCGGCAGCCTGGGAAGTGGCTACTTCGACATCAAAGCGGCGGACGGCACCCGCACCCGACTGCTCAACCTCTCATGGACCCAGTCGTTGGTCGCCGGCAGCAGCCTCTATCTCTCCGCCAACCGCGAACTCGGGGGCGGCAATTGGTCGAGCATGGCGCAGGTGGTCATGCCTTTGGGCCGTATGGGCGGCAGCGTCAGCGCCAGCGTGCAGCAGGGCGCCGACCATCGCTTGAGCCAGCGGGTCAACTACGGTCGCTCGATCCCCTCCGAAGGGGGCTGGGGCTGGGATCTAGGCTATGGACGCGGTGACGATGCCGATGACTATCACCAGGCCAGCGCCACTTGGCGTGGGCGCGCGGTCCAGCTTGGCGGTGGGGTATACGGATCGCAGGGCGACTACAGCCGCTGGGGCGAAGCGCGGGGTTCGTTGGTATGGCTGGATGGGCAGCTGTTCGCCGCCAATCAGGTGCGCGATGCGTTCGTGCTGGTCTCGACCGACGGACAGGCGGGCGTACCCGTGCGCTACGAGAATCAGCTGGTCGGAGAAACCGATGCGCATGGCCACCTGCTGGTGCCTTGGGCCACCGCCTACTACGCCGGCAAATACGAGATCGATCCGCTCGGACTCGCAGCCAACATCGACACGCCCATAGTCGAGCAACGCGCGGCGGTACGCGCGGGCAGCGGCTACGTATTGCGTTTCCCGATGGGTCGGGTGGTGGCCGCGAGCATCAGCCTGGTCGACAGCCAGGGCGAGCCTCTGCCGGTCGGGGCGGTGGCGAGGCTCGATCGCGGAGGCAGTGCCTATGTGGGCTGGGACGGCCTGACCTACCTGGAGGGGCTCGAAGCCGACAACGGGCTGACCGTGAGCCTGCCGGCGGGTGGGCAGTGCGCGACTCGCTTCGCCATCGATCCCCAGGCCGATCGGATCGCCCAGATAGGACCGCTGACATGCCGCTGAGAGTCGTGATGAAAAGCCATTGGATGTCGCCATGGCGTTGGCCGCTTCGGCTGCTGTGGATCGGGTGCGGACTCGCGCTGTCCGCGAAAGGGTATGCCTCGTGCACATTGACCACCGGCAGCGGTGAAGGCTTCTTCGGCACGGTCAGCTCATTGAGTATCTCGCAGTCGCAGCAGGTCGCGAGCGTGTCCGATGCGGGGCTTTACTGCGACGGTGCCGCGCTGGCGCTGCTGGGCACCGGCAATCGCATGGATGCCACGGTGAGCTCGGCCAACGCGGGTGCATTGGTCAGGACCGGTTCCACCGACGCGGTGCCTTACCAAATCTTCGCCGACCCTAGCTATGACAATGAAATTCCCTTGAACACCACCTTCAATTACGCGCGTAGCAATTTGCTCGATCTGCTCGGTTTGCTGGGCGGCAGCAGCTACTCCCTGCCGATGACGTTGCGTACTCAAACCGGTGAATACAATCTGGCGGCGGGTACCTATACCGATCAGCTGTCGGTCTCTTGGAACTGGGATGTCTGTAGTGGGGTGAATCTGCTGTTCATCTGCCTGGGGCGCAGTACCGGCAGTGGCACTGCGGTCGTCAATCTGCGTCTCGAGGTTTCCAAGGACTGCGTCATCGAAGCGCCTGATCTCGACTTCGGTAGCGCGCCGTTGGTGGTGGGGTTCTACAGTGTGACCCAGACGATCTCGATCCGCTGTACCAAGGACGCGCTCTATAGCGTTGGTTTGAGCGACGGCAGCTATGCCGATGGTGGGCAGCGACGAATGGCCGCCGATGGCCAGTATCTCGCCTATGAGCTCTACAAGAGCATTACCGGCAGCGACCGCTGGGGCGCCGCGGGTAGCGAGCGTCGCTCGTCGGAGAGCGCTGATCAGAACCCGGGCGCCTACACTGGCACCCTCACCCAGGGGTTCATCTACCGTGCCGAGATCCTGAGTGGTCAATCGACACCGCCGGCTGGTACCTATACCGACATGATCGTGGTCGACGTCGCCTTCTGATTCCGCCGCGCTCTGCGTGGATGGCCTCGGGGCCATCCGTCGCCATGCTATGCTGGGCCATCTATCTTCGCCTCGCGCCGAGGCGCCCTGCATAAGGACGCCAACTCCATGCTGGTCATCTCCCCGCATCTCTCCATCCCATACGATGAGATCGAGACCCACGCGATGCGCGCCCAAGGAGCGGGCGGGCAGAACGTCAACAAGGTCGCCTCGGCGATCCATCTGAGATTCGACATCCGGGCCTCGAGCCTGCCTCCCGCGTTCAAGCACCAGCTGCTGTCGCTCAGCGATCAGCGGGTCAGCCGCGAGGGAGTGATCGTGATCAAGGCGCAGAGCCATCGCACCCAGGAGCGTAATCGAGAGGATGCGCTGGCGCGGCTCAAGGAGATCATCGCCGGCGCGCTGGCCGCGCCCAAGCCGCGCCGGGCTACCCAGCCGACGCGGGCGTCGAAGCGCCGCCGATTGGACAGCAAGCAGCGGCGGGGCCAGCGCAAGGCGCTGCGCGGCAAGGTCGAGTCCTGATGGGTGCCGAGCCGAGGGTCGCGGTGTTCGTCGATGTGCAAAACGTCTACTACACCACGCGCCAGGTGTTTAAGCGGCCGTTCGATTACGCTGCCTTCTGGAAGGAGGTGGGGCGCGGTGCCCGCCTGGTCGAGGCGAGCGCCTATGCGATCGACCGGGGCGATGAGAAACAGCGCCAGTTCCAGCAGATCCTGCGTGGCATCGGTTTCGAGGTGAAGCTCAAGCCGTTCATCACCCGTCGCGACGGCTCGGCGAAAGGGGACTGGGACGTTGGCATCGCGCTGGACGTGATCGAAGCGGCCGAACGGGTCGACCGCGTGGTGCTGGTCTCCGGGGATGGCGACTTCTCGATCCTCGCCGAGCGGGCTCGGCAGCGATACGGGGTCGAGTTCGAGGTCTACGGCGTCGATGCGTTGACCAGCGATGCGCTGGTGCGCGCGGCGAGCCGCTTCGTCGCGATCGGGCCGGCGCTGCTGCTGCCTGGCAGGAACTGACGCCCGGGGATCCCGGCGAGGGTCGCATGGGGGCGGGTTCGTTGCCCGCGCTATACTGGCGGCGATATTCATTCATTGGTCCGCGCTCGCGAGTGGAGCGCGCAGGAGAGCAAGCTGTGATCGAGGGTGTGAAGCAGATCGTAGCCGTGGCGTCGGGCAAGGGCGGCGTCGGCAAGTCCACCGTGACGGTCAACCTGGCGCTGGCGATGGCCGCGCGCGGCAAGCGGGTGGGCTTGCTCGATGCCGACATCTACGGGCCCAGCCAGGCACAGATGCTCGGCATTGCGCCCGGTACCCGGCCGCGGATGATCGATGAGAGCACCATGGCGCCGATCGAGGCCCATGGGATCAAGGCGATGTCGATGGCGTTCATGGTCGATGTCGAAACCGCGATGGTATGGCGCGGGCCGATGGTCGCCGGTGCCTTCCAGCAGCTGCTCAACCAGACCGCCTGGGGTGAGCTCGACTACCTGTTCATCGACATGCCGCCTGGTACCGGCGACATCCAGCTGACCCTGGCGCAAAAGGTCGCGGTCGCCGGTGCGGTGATCGTCACTACGCCGCAGGACATCGCTCTGCTCGATGCGCGCAAGGGCATCGAGATGTTCCGCAAGGTCAACGTACCGGTGCTTGGCGTGGTCGAGAACATGAGCCTGCACGTCTGCTCGAACTGCGGCCACGCCGAGCCGATCTTCGGCGAAGGCGGCGGCGAGCGGGTGGCGGCGCTTTATCAGACCGAGGTGATCGGTCGACTGCCGCTCAAGCTCTCGATCCGCGAGCGCTCCGATAGCGGCTGCCCCAGCGTGGTCGCCGAGCCTGATGGCGAGGTGGCCGGCTACTTCAATGCGATGGCCGAGCGGGTCGACCAGCAGCTCGGCACTACCGTGCGCAAGGGGCCGAGCATCGGTTTCAGCTAGGGGGGAGCCTCCGGCGGATGCCTGCGCCGTTCGGTCGCCGCCCGGGGTTCAGTCGTGCGCTCCGTCCCGGTATCATGGCTGCCCGCCTGGTGCGGCCTCTAACCCGAGTCTCTTTCAATCACAGCAGCCAGTCACAGCAAGGTAGCCAGCCGTCATGAGCATCAAAGCGGACAAGTGGATTCGTCGTATGGCCTTGGAACACGCCATGATCGAGCCGTTCGAGCGCGATCAGGTCCGCGAAGTCAACGGTCAGCGGGTGATCTCCTTCGGCACCTCTAGCTATGGCTATGACGTGCGCTGTGCCGACGAGTTCAAGGTGTTCACCAACATCCATTCCGCCACCGTCGACCCCAAGCACTTCGACGACAAGAGCTTCGTCGACGTCAAGGGCGATGTCTGCGTGATCCCGCCGAACTCCTTCGCCCTGGCGCGTACCGTCGAGTACTTTCGCATCCCGCGCAGCGTGCTGACCATCTGCCTCGGCAAGTCGACCTACGCGCGCTGCGGGATCATCGTCAACGTCACGCCGCTCGAACCCGAATGGGAAGGGCACGTGACGCTGGAATTCTCCAATACCACCAACCTGCCGGCGAAGATCTACGCCAACGAGGGCGTGGCGCAGATGCTGTTCCTCGAGTCCGACGAGATCTGCGAGACCTCCTACCTCGATCGCGGCGGCAAGTACCAGGGCCAGCGCGGCGTTACCCTGCCGCGGACCTGACTTGGGCCGGGTGTCGAAGAGAACAAAGGGCTGCCCTGTGCTCCAGGGCAGCCCTTTTTGGTACCCCCGCTGAAGGTCAGCCCTCGTCGATATCATCCAGCGCATCGGCGTGCGAGAGCCGCATGCCGGTGGGCTTGAGTGCGATGCCGTCGAAGGTTGGGCCGGCGGCTTCGAGGCGCAGGCGGCCTTCGAGGAACCAGCGCACCGCGATCGGGTAGAGCAGGTGCTCGCGCGCCTGGACCTTGCGTGCGAGGGTCTCCTCGGTGTCGTTCTCGTCGACCTCTACCTCCGCCTGCATCACCACCGGGCCGCCGTCGAGCTCCTCGGTGACGAAGTGGATGCTGAGGCCATGCTGCTTGACCCCGTCCTCGAGCACCCTGCGGTGGGTGTGCAAGCCTCGATAGGCGGGCAGCAGCGAAGGATGGATGTTGAGCAGGCGGCCGTGGAAGCGGTTGACGAAGCGGGGAGTGAGAATGCGCATGAAGCCGGCGAGCACGACGAGGTCCGGTTCGTGGCGTTCGATCACCTTGATCAACGCGCCATCGAACGCTTCGCGGCTGTCGTACTCGCCCTGTGGCAGCACCACGGCGGGAATGCCGGCCTCCTTGGCGCGCACCAGTCCGTAAGCGTCCGCGCGGTTGGAGACCACCGCAACGATCTCGCCGCCGAGTTCGTCGAAGCCCTGGGCGTCGATCAGCGCCTGGAGATTGCTGCCGTTGCCAGAGATCAACACCACTACCCTGCGTGGCTCGACCTGGGCGGCCTCGAATCCAGTGCTGTCCTCGCTCATGCCAGGTTCTCCAGCCGCACCTGCTCTTCGTCACCGACCCGGGCGCGTACCGCGCCGAGACGATGGATGGTCTCTCCCTGCGCCTCGAGGTGGCCGACCGCCTGCTCGGCCTGGTCGGGCGGTACCACGATCACCATGCCGATACCGCAGTTGAGCACGCGGAACATCTCGCGGGCATCGACGTTGCCTTCACGCTGCAGCCAGTCGAACACCGGCGGGCGCGGCCAGGCGGTGACGTCGATGTCGACGCAGGCGTTCGCCGGCAGTACCCGTGGCAGGTTCTCGAGCAGGCCGCCGCCGGTGATGTGCGAGAGCGCGTGAACCTGGACGCCGCTTTGCTTGATCAGCGAGAGCAAGGGTTTTACGTAGATCCGGGTCGGCGCCATCAGCGCGTCGCCGAGGCTTACCCCGTCCAGGTGGGTGTCGAGTTCAGCGCCGGCGCGTTCGACGATCTTGCGGATCAGCGAGTAGCCGTTGGAGTGGGGGCCCGAAGAGGCCAGGCCGAGCACTACGTCGCCGGGCGCCACCTTGGCGCCATCGATGATCTCGGACTTCTCGACCACGCCAACGCAGAAGCCGGCGAGATCGTAGTCGCTGCCCTCGTACATGCCCGGCATCTCGGCGGTCTCGCCGCCGACCAGCGCGCAGCCCGCCTGCAGGCAGCCTTCTCCGATGCCGCTCACCACGTCGGCGGCGACATCGACGTCGAGCTTGCCGGTCGCATAGTAGTCGAGGAAGAACAGCGGCTCCGCGCCTGCGACCACCAGGTCGTTGACGCACATCGCCACCAGGTCGATACCGATGGTGTCATGGCGGCCGAGATCCATCGCCAGGCGCAGCTTGGTGCCGACACCATCGGTGCCGGAGACCAGCACCGGCTCGCGATAGCCGCTCGGCAGCTGACACAGGGCCCCGAAGCCGCCGATACCGCCCATCACCTCAGGACGGGTGGTGCGCTTGACGATGCCTTTGATGCGATCGACCAGGGCATTGCCCGCGTCGATGTCGACGCCTGCGTCTTTGTAGCTGAGCGACGCCTGAGTCGCAGAGGAGTCGGGAGGAGTGGTGGTCATGTGGCTCTCGAGGCAAGAATGCGATCGCCGGGCGCGCATCCGTTGGGAAGGCCGCAGCGAGATGAATCGACTCGCCCGCATCGCGGGCGCTCGGGCGCACCGGTCGATACCGAGCGGTGCGATGGGAACGCGCGAGGGGCGGGAGTCCCAGGGCGGCGATTGTACCATTGCGAGTCGGCGCCCGCATGGCCCGAGCAAGCTCCCGCGGGGTGCAGGCGATGGTATGAAAGTACTTGATCCTCTTAATGTTTCGTAAAATCCTCAGGCGACTCGATCGAGTGATGGAGAATTCGATAGTATGCTGGGGCATCGGGTTCGCGTCGTGCGGTGCGAATCGTACGTTACAAGGAGCATCTGATGCGTCTGCGTTGGTGGGGCCTGCTCACGGCGGTAGGGTTCTTCTGGATGGTGACCCTGCTGTCGCCGATCCTGATGCCCTTCTTCATCGGCTTCATCCTCGCCTACCTCGGCAATCCGATCGTCGGTATGCTCGAGCGTTCCGGGCTTTCGCGCCTGTTCGCGGTGATCCTGTTCTTCCTTTTGATCGGTACCCTGACGCTGTTGGGCATGCTGGTCCTGCTGCCGCTTCTCTGGCAGCAGCTGCTGCAGTTCTTCTACCTGATCCCGGAGATGCTCATCTGGCTGCAGGGGTCGGTGGTGCCGTATCTGGAGCATTACCTCGATCTCGATCTCTCCACCGGGTTCGAGCAGATCCGCCTGCTGCTGCTCGAACACTGGCGCGAGACCGGCTCCTTCGCCGCCTCGCTGCTGGCGCAGATGTCGCGCTCCGGGCTGGTGCTGGCGCTATGGTTGATCAACATCACCTTGGTGCCGGTGGTGGCGTTCTATCTGCTGCTGGACTGGGAGCGGATGATCGGTGCGGTGCGGGGCTTGCTGCCGCGCCGGATCGAGCCTACGGTATCGCGCCTGGCCGGCGACTGCGACGAGGTGCTCGGCGCTTTCCTGCGCGGGCAGCTGATCGTGATGGTCTCGCTCGGCACCGTCTACGCCAGCGGCCTGTCGCTGCTCGGGGTGAGTTTCGGTGCGCTGATCGGGATGGCGGCCGGCGTCATCAGCATCGTGCCCTATCTGGGCGCCCTCTCCGGTTTCACCACCGCGATCCTGGTGGCTTTCTTCCAGTTCGGCTCGTTATGGGCGCTGGTCGGCGTCTGTGGCGTATTCCTGCTCGGCCAGATGCTCGAAACCTTCGTTTTCCAGCCGCTGCTGCTCGGCGACAAGATCGGTCTGCATCCGGTGGCGGTGATCTTCGCCGTGCTCGCCGGCGGCCAGCTGTTCGGCTTCTTCGGCATCCTGCTGGCGCTGCCGATCGCCGCGATGGTGATGGTGCTGCTGCGCTTCGCCCTCGAGCGCTACCGCAGTAGCGCCCTGTTCGAGCGAGGATCGGGAAGGATCGAAATCGACGGCGGCTCGCCCCGGGAGCGGCAATGAGCCCTCCCTGGCAGCTGCCGCTCGGTGTCGGGGTGCGCGATGATGCGACCTTCGCCAATTTCCTCACTGGTGATAACCCAGCCGCGGTGGCTGCGCTCAAGGCCCAGGCGAGCGGTGAGGAAGAGCCGTTGATCTACCTGTGGGGGCGAGAGGAGTCGGGGCGCAGCCACCTGCTCCAGGCGGCCTGCCACGCCGGCGCTGCGAACGGGATGCGCACGCTCTATCTGCCGCTCGGCGAACTCGGTCACTTCCCGCCGCTGATGCTCGAGGACCTCGAACGTCTCGACCTGCTGGCGATCGACGACGTCGATCGGGTGGTGGGGCGCAAGCGCTGGGAGGAGGGGCTGTTCCATTGCTTCAACCGGATGCGCGACGCCAAGCGCCGTTTGGTGGTCGCCGCCTGCGCGCCGCCTCGCCAGTTGGGTATCCAGCTGGCTGATCTCTCCTCCAGGCTCGGCTGGGGGGCGACCTTCCACCTCCAACCGCTGGATGACCAGCAGCGTACCGAAGCGCTCAAGCTGCGCGCCGGACAGCGGGGAATGCAGCTGCCCGACGAGGTCGCGCGCTACCTCCTTCATCGCGGACCGCGCCGGCTGTCGCAGCTGTTCGAGGTGCTCGATCGGCTCGACCACGCCTCGCTTTCGGCGCAGCGCAAACTGACCATTCCCTTCGTCAAGCAGGTGCTCGACTGGTAGCCCGGCTCATTCGCCGAAGGCGGTGACCAGTAGTCTCCGGCTGCCGCCGTGGTCGCGGTGCTCGCCGAGCCAGATCCCTTGCCAGGTGCCAGTGGCCAACCTTCCGTTTTCCACCGCCAGGGTCAGCTCGGTGCCGAGCAGGCTGGCCTTGATGTGCGCGGGCATGTCGTCATCGCCTTCGTAAGTATGGCGCAGGTAGGGCAGGTCACCGGGTATCCGGTCATTGAGGAACGCCTCCATATCGTGGCGCACGTCGGGATCGGCGTTCTCATTCAGCGTCAATGAGGCCGAGGTGTGGAGCAGTTGCAGGTGCAGCAGGCCGATATGCATCCCGGCGAGTTCGGGGAGCTGGGTGAGGATCTCATCGGTGACCAGATGGAAACCGCGGGAGCGTGCTTTGAGCTTCAGCGTCTTGCGCTGCCACATGATGGGGCCTCCGGATGGGGTATGGGCGTGGTTGGGCGGATGGGGGTATAGTGATGCGAATAAGTATCACTCGTGCACGCGCCGGGAGCGATCCAGCGCAGGCTGCTAGGTTCAATCATAGCCACCCAGTCTAGTGCCTGGCGCCGCATGAGCCAGCCCGTCATCCAGCCGCAATTGGAGGTCCGCATGAGCAGCACCCGCATCGAACGCGACAGCATGGGAGAACTCGAGGTACCTGCCTCGGCGCTCTATGGCGCTCAGACCCAGCGCGCGGTGCAGAACTTTCCGATCAGCGGCCAGCCGCTGCCGCCCGCCTTCATCCAGGCGGTGGCGCGGGTGAAATGGGTCGCCGCCGAGGTCAATCTGGAGCTCGGGCTGCTCGATGCGCCGCGGGCCGAGGCGATCATCGGCGCTGCTCGAAGGATCGTCGAAGGCGAATACTTTGATCAGTTCCCGATCGACGTGTTCCAGACCGGCTCCGGCACCTCCACCAACATGAACGTCAACGAGGTGATCGCCCATCTCGCCTCGAGCGACGCGCTCAAGGTCGGCCCCAACGACCACGTCAACATGGGGCAGAGCAGCAACGACACCATTCCGAGCGCGATCCACATCTCCGCATCGCTCGAGATCGACCGTCGCTTGCTGCCCTCGCTGCGCCACCTTCATCAGGTGATCGAGCGCAAGGCGGCCTCGCTCGACGACGTGGTGAAAAGCGGGCGTACCCATCTGATGGACGCAATGCCGGTGAGGTTGAGCCAGGAGCTCGGCGGCTGGGCGGACCAGATAGCGCAGTCGATCGCGCGGATCGAGGATGGCCAGCGGCGCTTGCTGCGCCTCGCGCAGGGCGGCACCGCGGTGGGCACGGGAGTCAATGCCCATCCCGAGTTCGCCACCCGCTTCGCCGCCCGGCTCGCCGAGCAGACCGGGCTCGCCTTCGTGCCCAGCGACAGCTTCTTTGCCGCGCTCGCCTCGCAGGATGCCGCGGTCGAGATGTCCGGCCACCTCAAGGCGCTCGCCTGTGCGGTGATGAAGATCTCCAACGACCTGCGCTGGATGAACTCAGGGCCGCTGGCCGGGCTCGGCGAGATCGAGCTCAAGGCGCTGCAGCCGGGCAGCTCGATCATGCCGGGCAAGGTCAACCCGGTGATTCCCGAGGCCGCCGCGCAGGTATCGGCCCAGGTGATCGGCAACGATGCGGCGATCACCATTGGCGGCCAGTCGGGCAACTTCCAGCTCAACGTGATGCTGCCGCTGGTCGCTAGCAACCTGCTCGGCTCGATCGGACTGCTCGCCAACGTTACCCGGCTGCTCGCCGACGACGCGATCAGTGATTTCAATGTTCGCCGTGACCAGATCGAGGCGCCGCTGGCGAAGAACCCGGTGCTGGTCACCGCGCTGAACCCGGTGATCGGCTACGACAAGGCCGCCCAGGTAGCCAAGAAGGCCTACAAGGAGGGGCGGCCGATCATCGACGTCGCCGAGGAGGAGACCGACATTCCCCGCGCGGAGCTCGAGCGCTATCTGGATCCCGCCCAGCTGACCTCGGGTGGCATCCAGGAGTGAGCGCCCGTTGCTGAATGCGATCGGCCCGCCAAATGGCGGGCCGATCGCATTCTGGCCTGGCGTTTCTCTCAAGTCGGGTTCGTCAGGTAAGGCGGATTCGTCAGGCGGGTTCGGGCGTTTGGGTCTGCTTGGCCAGGTAGTCGGCGACACGCTGGCACGCCGGCGCATCGAGGCGCAGCTTCAGCTTGGTGCGCCGCCAAAGCACGTCCTGTGCCTCGCGGGCCCACTCGTGCTCGACCAGGTAGTCGAGTTCCCGGGCGGTGAGGCCGGCGCCGAAGTGTTCGCCCATCGATGTCTCATCGGTCGTCAGGAAACGCTCGCAGAGCGAGCCATAGCTCGAAGCGAGGCGTTCGGCGTTTTGCTCATCGAGCCACGAGTAGCGGCGGCGCAGGTCGGCCGCGTACTCGAGCCGGCCCGAGATATCACCGCCCGGCAGCGGTTGGCTGGCGGTCCAGGCGGGGCCCATCTCGGGGAAGAACCGCCCGAGCTTGGTCAGTGCCGCCTCGGCGAGCTTGCGGAAAGTGGTGATCTTGCCGCCGAACACCGAAAGCATCGGCGCACCCTGTTTGCCGTCTCCACCGAGATCGAGATCGAGCGTGTAGTCGCGGGTCATCGCCGAGGGATCGCTCGACTCGTCGTCGCATAGCGGACGAACGCCCGAGTAGCTGGCGACGATCTGTTCGCGGCTGACACTGGCTTTGAAGTGGTCATCGAGCACGGCGAGCAGGTAGTCGATCTCGGCTTCGCTGATCGAAAGCTGCGAGGGATCGCCTTGATAGGCGACATCAGTGGTGCCGACCAGGCTGAAATCGCGCTGGTAGGGGAGTACGAAGACGATGCGTTTGTCGGTGTTCTGCAGGATGTAGGCGCGTTCGTCGGTATTGATCCTGGGCACGATGATATGGCTGCCCTTGATCATGTTGATCCCGAGTCGCGGTGTGCGCGAGGAGTGGCCGCGAATGAACGATTCGACCCAGGGGCCGGCGGCGTTGACCAGCGCTCGCGCCTGGCGCTCGAAGCGGGCGCCGCTGGCGACGTCTTCGAGCACGATGTGCCAGACGCCGTCACGCTCGCTCGCCTCTATGCAGCGAGTGCGGACCAGTATCTGCGCGCCTTTCTCCTGCGCCTGGAGCGCGTTGAGTATCACGAGCCTCGCATCGTCGACCCAGCAGTCCGAGTACTCGAAGCCACGCTTGATACCCGCAGCAAGCGGGCTGTCCGCGCCGAACTCGCGGGCGAAATTCAGCGAGCGGGCGCTGGGCAGGCTGGTGCGTGGGCTGAGGTGATCATAGAGGAACAGCCCCGCGCGCAGCATCCAGGCCGGGCGCAGGTGGGGCTGGTGCGGCAGGATGAAGCGCAGCGGCCAGACGATATGCGGCGCTTTGTTGAGCAGCACCTCGCGCTCGTGAAGCGCCTCGCGGACGAGACGAAACTCCTTGTGCTCCAGGTAGCGCAGTCCGCCGTGGATCAGTTTGCTCGAGGCCGAGGAGGTGGCGCTGGCGAGATCGGCTTGCTCGCAGAGCGCTACCTTGAGGCCGCGGCCCGCGGCATCGTTGGCGATACCGGCGCCGTTGATGCCGCCACCGATGACGAACAGGTCGAGGAGCTGGGAGCTGGACATGGGCCTCTCCGGACGAGGTGGACGACGCGGTTGTTCGCGAAAGAATAGATATGTTCGGAAACGAACATAGACCAACTCGTCACGCGCTTCAACTCTCGCCGAGCGTTTTGCTACTCCTCCTGCGCCTCGACTACGTGCAGCGCCACGCCGTGCTCGCGCATCAAAGCGAGCAGCGGTGCGGGGGGCGTCACGTCGGTGAACAGGGCATCCAGCTGCGAGAGATTGCCCTGGCGGACCAGCGCCCGGCGGTTGAACTTGGAGCCGTCGGCGACCAGGAAGCGCTTGCGCGAATTGTGAATGATCGCTTGGGCGACACGGACTTCGCGGTAGTCGAACTCGAGCAGCGCGCCGTCGTCGTCGATGCCGCTGATGCCGATGATGCCGAAGTCGACCTTGAACTGATCGATGAAGTCGATCGTCGCCTCGCCGATGATGCCGCCATCGTGGCTGCGCACCGTCCCGCCGGCGATGATCACGTTGAAATCCTCCTTGGGCTGGAGGATCGCGGCGACGTTGAGATTGTTGGTGATGACTTCGAGGCCGCGGTGTTCAAGCAGCGCCTGGGCGACCATCTCGGTGCTGGTGCCGATGTTGATGAACAGCGAGCAATGATTGGGGATCTCGGCGGCCACCCGCTCGGCGATACGCCGTTTGGCCTCGGCGTTGTGCGCCTGGCGCGAGTGGTAGGGGGCGTTGGTGGTACTCGATTCACAGCGCCCGGCGCCGCCGTGCACGCGGCGTACGCGGCCTAAGTCCGCGAGCTGGTTGAGATCGCGCCTGATGGTCTGGGGTGTCACGCTGAAGTGCTGCGCCAGCTGCTCGATCGAGGCATAGCCTTGCTCCTCGATGATGTCGAGAATGCGCAGGTGGCGCAATTGCTGCGATGAGCCGGAGTCTTGCATGCCGACGTCCTGTCCAGGGGGTTCTCGCCACTGTCCGCGATGCGGGAGATGGAGGTGTGGTCTCCAAGCATACATGATCGGCGTCCGGGCGCCGCGCAGTGCGACGCTCGGACGCGCGGCGATCGGATGTCATGTTGCGAACCGTTGTGGCTTCGTCGGGTATGCGATTTCTCTACGTATCCCGCGGCTTGTAGACGAAAGTATAGGAAATGGAAGCCTTTTTTAACTGGGCTTGGTGCGCTGGTTGAGTTAGCTTCGTTTTCGAAATCGAACATATGGGTTCGTGAACGATCGCTAGGTCGACCTGAATCCGATCACCCCTTCCATTGGGGCCTTGGGGCGGCGTCGTTCGCTCAATTCCACCGTAATGGACGATTCCGTTCCATCAAGGAGAGATCTCATGACCGATCATATCCTCGCCATCGACCAAGGGACCACCAGCACTCGCGCGGTGCTGTTCGACCGCCGGGCGAAAGTGGTGGCGATGGCCCAGGAGGAGCTGCCCCAGCACTTTCCGCATAACGGCTGGGTAGAGCACCATCCCCAGGACATCTGGCAGTCGACCGTGCGCACCATTACGCAGGCGCTCAGGAATGCGGGCAAGACGATCCATTCGCTGGCCGGCATCGGCATCACCAACCAGCGCGAAACCACGATGGTATGGGACGCTCGCACAGGTGAACCGATCCACCGGGCAATCGTGTGGCAGGATCGCCGCACCAGCGCGGCATGCAAGGCACTGTACGAGGCAGGGCATGAAGAGCTGATCAGGAGCCGCACCGGGCTTTTGATCGATCCCTACTTTTCCGCCACCAAGCTGCAGTGGCTTCTCGACCACGTCGAGGGCGCGCGGGAGCGTGCCAAGCGCGGCGAGCTGCTGTTCGGCACCATCGACAGCTACCTGATCTGGAAGCTCACCGGCGGCAAGCGCCACGTCACCGATGCGACCAACGCCTCGCGCACCTGCCTGTTCGACATTCACCGCCAGTGCTGGGATGACGACCTGCTCGAACTGTTCGACGTGCCGCGGGTGATGCTTCCCGAAGTGCTCGACTCGAGCGGCGAATTCGGCTGGCTCGACCCGCAGCTGTTCGGCGCCTCGGTGAAGATCGCTGGCGTCGCTGGCGACCAGCAGGCGGCCCTGGTCGGCCAGGCCTGCTTCTCGCCGGGGATGGTCAAGAGTACCTACGGTACCGGCTGCTTCATGATCATGAACACCGGAGAGCGCGCCGAGCGCTCCGCCAACCGCCTGCTGACCACGGTCGGCTATCGGCTGAACGGCGTACCGACCTATGCGATGGAGGGCAGTATCTTCGTCGCCGGCGCCGCGGTGCAGTGGATGCGCGACGGGCTCAAGCTGTTCAGCGATGCCTCCGAGACCGAGCGGCTGGCGCGGGCGAGCGATGCCGAGCATGGGGTCTACCTGGTGCCGGCCTTCACCGGCCTGGGCGCGCCCTACTGGGACCCGCTTGCCCGCGGCGCGATCTTCGGCCTGACCCGCAGTACCGGGATCAGCGAGATCGTCGCGGCCGGCCTGCAGTCGGTGTGCTACCAGACCCGCGATCTGCAGGCCTGCATGGACGATGACGCCGCGTCCCGGGCCCAGGCGCTGAGGGTCGACGGCGGCATGGTCTGCAACGATTGGGTGATGCAGTTTCTCGCCGACATCCTCGATCTGCGCGTCGACCGCCCCGAGGTGCTCGAGACCACCGCATTGGGTGCCGCCTACCTGGCCGCGCTGGAGCTCGGCTGGTTCTCCTCGCTGGATGAGATCTCCGCGCTCTGGCGGCGCGAGCGCTGCTTCACCCCGAACATGGACGCAGCGCATCGCGAGCAGCTCTATGCCGGCTGGCGCGACGCCGTGCGCAGGGTGATGTCATGAGCGGGCACGTCGGGCGGAGGCCCGCGACATGACGCCGTACATCGGGGAGTTCGCCGGCTGCGTCGCACTGATCCTGTTCGGCGACGGTGTGGTCGCCAACGTGCTGCTGCGAGGCAGCAAAGGCCACGGCAGCGGGTGGATCGTGATCGCCACCGGCTGGGGGCTGGCGGTGATGGTGGCTGTGCTGGTGGCCAACGCGGCGGGCTCGCCCGAGGCGGATATCAATCCGGCGGTGACGGTCGCGAAATGGGTGCTCGGCATTCACCAGGACGCGATCGTGGTGCTCGGCTACATCGCGGCGCAGATCGCAGGCTGCTTCGTGGGCGCGGTGCTGGTGTGGCTGACCTACCTGCCGCACTGGCAGGCGACGCCGGAGGCGGCGTTGAAGCGTGGAGTATTCTGCACCGATCCTGCGATCGAGCATCGGGTCGGCAATCTGCTCAGCGAGACGATCGGTACGGTGGCGCTGGTGATCGGCATTGGCGGCATCGTCGCCGCTGGGCAGATGCCCGCCGGGCTGGGGCCGTTTCTGGTCGGCGGCCTGGTGTGGGCGATCGGGCTTTCGCTCGGCGGGCCGACCGGGTACGCGATCAATCCGGCCCGCGACTTCGGTCCACGTCTCGCCCATGCGCTGCTGCCGATCGCGGGCAAGGGTGATTCGGCATGGTCCTATGCCTGGGTGCCGGTGTTCGGCCCGCTGGTGGGTGCGGTGCTCGGTGCGCTGATCTGGATCGGCCTGCTGAACGGCTGAGGATGGCGCAAAAAGGGTGCACAAGCCGTTGCATTCGAAAGAGAAATGAGTAGAATGGCGCAGCGTTCGGAGGGGGTGCGGTCAGCGCATGCATTCTCCCCCGCATCGGAATGAGTGTGGGAAGTGCCGAGACAGGACCATAGCTCAGTTGGTTAGAGCGCCACGTTGACATCGTGGAGGTCAGCGGTTCGAATCCGCTTGGTCCTACCATTTGCCTTTCACACCTGCGCCTGCCCAGGGCGACCCTTTTGATGCGAACGTCCTTAGGACCATAGCTCAGTTGGTTAGAGCGCCACGTTGACATCGTGGAGGTCAGCGGTTCGAATCCGCTTGGTCCTACCAGCTCTCAGTGAAGACCCTCGCTTTCCATCATGGATCGCGAGGGTCTTCGCGTTTTGATCTCTTCATTTTGCCGTAAAGCGTCGCTTTCGCCTGGGGCAACCGATCGGGGGTGACCGCGCGCCTCTTCTCTTCGCTCAGTCGATCAGCTGGCGCTCGTACTCCTCACGAAACTGCTGCATCGAGCTGCGCACCACGGTCACCGCACCGTCGACCAGCCCGCACCGACCGCTGCCGGGGAGCAGGGCGCAAAGGCTCTCCAGCGCGCGCAGGTCGGCCTGCACTCCGACGCCGGTATCGATCCGGCGCAGCAGGCGGGAGAGCTGGTAGGTGCCGGTCTTGCAGGGCGTGCATTGGCCGCAGGAGCCCGCGGCGAAGAAATCGACGTACTCGGCGACCTTGCGCACGATGCTGGTCCCGGCGGAGATCACGATCATCGCGCCGGTGCCGAGCCTCGAGCCGCGCTGCGCGACCGAGTCGAAGTCCAGCGCCACATCCAGATCGTCGGCGGTCAGCAGCGTATTGGAGGGACCGCCGGTGAACACCGCCTTGAATGCCAGCGGCCCCAGCATGCCACCGCCGTGGGTGAAGACCAGCTCGCGCAGCGAAGTGCCCATCGGCAGTTCGAACAGGCCCGGCTCGAGCACGTCGCCCGATAGTGAGTAGAGCTTGGTACCGCAGGCCTCGCCGATTCCGAGGGCACGATACCAGTCGGCGCCGTGGCGCAGGATATGGGTGACGTTGGCCAGGGTCTCGACATTGTTGATCAGCGTTGGCCGGCCGTGCACGCCGGACTCCGCGGGGTAGGGTGGTTTGCGGCGCGGAAAAGGGAAGCCGCCCTCGATCGTGGCGATGACCGCGGTCTCCTCCCCGCCGATGTAGCGTCCCGAACTCTCGACTACGTCCAGCGCCAATCGCAGGCCTAGCCGTCGTTCGATCGGTGCGAGCAATCCGCTTGCGCGCCACTGCTCGATGGCCGCTCGCGTCGACTTCAATGCCTCATGCTGGTGCGGGTTGACGTAGAGAAGGACATGGTTGGCATCGACCGCGACCGCGGCGATCAGCGCACCCTCGATGACCTGATGGGGAGAGGCGCTGAGCAGGTGACGATCCTTGAAGGTGCCGGGTTCATCCTCGTTGCCATTGCACAGCACGTATTTGTCACCTGCGCTCTGGCCGGCGACGGACGACCACTTGCGATGGGTCGGAAAGCCCGCGCCTCCCATGCCGCGAAGCCCCGCGCGGGCGAGCGCGGGAATGATCCGTTCGGGCGCTGCCAGGGCGTGCCGCAAGCCTTCCGCTCCGCCGTTTTGCAGCCACGCGTCGAGATCGGCGCCGACCGCGGCGGTAGGGGCAAGCAGTACCGGTCGATGAGTCATTCGACCCCCCTTGCGCGCGGCGCATACATCGTTCGCTTACCACCACGCAGTGCCAGTTCATGGCCGAAATCGAAGTTGGCGTAGCTGGGGAACAGGTCGGGGCCGAAGCGATCGAGCGGCATTCCCGCCGCCACCAGTTGGCGCCGCCAGCCATGGAGGTGGAACAGCCCGACCTTGGGGGCGGGATGCCTGCTCGCGCTTCGCGCGGCGTGCAGGCCCGCGCGGCGACCGAAGGTGATGATTTCCTGCAGTGCGTTTCCCATCATCCGATTGCGGCCGTGGATGCCGCCGCTGAGTTCGCCGGTGCAGTAGAGCCCCGGCACAGAGGTCGTGCCGTTCTCGTCGATCACCACGCCGCCGTTCTGGTAGTGCAAAGTGGGGCGTACCATCATCGGCTCGCGGCTGGGATCGATGCCACATTGCCTGGCGAGGTGGCCGAGGCTGACCAGCCGCTGCGCGAGAGTGCCGGGCTGGCGCCGTTCTAGCTCGGGAATATCGAGAAACACCCCGACCATGCCTTCGCGCTCGATGCCGCGCCCCTCGGCACACTCGCGAAGAATCGCCGCCGAGACCACGTCGCGCGCAGCGAGCTCGTCGACGAAGCGCTCTCCGAGACCGTTGAGCAAATGGGCGCCGGCGGAGCGCGCGGCTTCGGAGATCAACCCGCCGAGGCGAAAAGACGGCCAGGCGACGCCAGTGGGGTGGTACTGGAACGAATCGAGTTCGCGCAGCGCAGCACCGATACGATAGGCCAGCACCAGTCCATCGGCGGTGGCGCCGTAATGATTGGAGGTGGGAAAGTCGTTGAGATGCAGTCGCCCGACGCCGCCGGTGGCGAGAATCACGCGACTGGCACGAACCAGCACGAAGCTGTGGAGAGCGAGGTCGTAGAGCACGGCGCCGACGCAGTGGCCCGCCTCATCGGAGAGCAGTTCGACCAGCGGGCAGCGATTCCACAGCCTGATCCGCTCATCGAGCTCGACGGCTTCCCGCAGCACCCGCATCATCTCGAGTCCGGTGTAGTCCTTGAACGAGAGGATTCGCGCTCGTGTCGCTCCGCCGGGCTTCTTGCGCAGCAGCTTGCCGCCGATCGCGCCGCCCTCGGCAAGATCGAAGCGCATGCCGCGGTCGATCAGCCAGCGGATGCTGTCCGGCGCCGAGGATGCCAGGCATGCCACCAGGCGGCGATCGGCGCAGCCGTGGCCTGCGCGCAGGGTATCCTCGAAATGGCGCTGGATCGAATCGTCCTCGCCGACCGCCGCTTGGATACCGCCCTCGGCCATCACTGTATTGCTGTCGCCGATACGCAGCTTGGTGGCGAGAATCACCCGCCCTCCGGCCTCGGCGGCAGTGAGCGCGGCGGCGCAGCCGGCACCGCCGCCGCCGATGATCAGCACCTCGGTGTCGACCACCGGGGCGCCGGCGAGGTCGGCATCCTCGATCCGGGCATTGCTCTGCAACCTGGCCGCCAGGGCGGTGGGGCATTCGCTGCCGCGGTTGGCGCCTACCGCCAGGCTGACGAGAGAGCCCTCGCGATAGTCCGGGTGATGGGCCTTCAATAGCGCCTCGACGTCATCGATCGGATTTGGTGCTGCATGGTCGCTGGCGAGCAGCCGCTCGAGCGCGAGACGATGGTCGATGCCGGTCATCCGCGGCTCCTCCCTGTGCCTAGGGTTGGGTCGACGCCACGTCCTGGTCGATGACCATCTCGCCTCGTTCGATCTGGTGCAGACGCAGGACCAAATCGGCCGGCCGGAAGCCGATCGCGGTGCTGAGGCGGCGAACGTAGAGGCCGAGGTGGTTGGGCGAGATCAGTTCGGGGCAGGCGATGGTGCAGAGATCGCACATGATGCACTCGTCGAAGCAATCGGCGGCGGAAAGATCACCGGCCGCGGCGAGCATGACGCCTTTGTGCACTTCCAGATGCTTGGGGCAGGCGCTATCGCATCCGCCGCAGTGGCGGCAGTGCTGGGCCTCGGGGAAGGTGGCATTGATTCGTTCGAGGATCCGCCAGCTGTCGCCGTTCCAGTCATCCATGGCGTAGACATGGTGACGGTGCATCGGCAGATGGTCGAGGAAGGCGACCTGCAGTCCCTCGCATGCACGAGTCTCGCAGGCCAGTGCGGAGAGCACCTCGGACTCGCCCTGGCGGCGGACGAGCACCCGGCATGAGCCGCAGACGCCTTGCCCCATGCAGCCGACCCCGTCGATCAATGTCTCTCCGGCATCGATCATCGCCTCGAGGATCGAGCGGGTGGGCTCGGTGTCGATCACGCAGCCGTTGACGGTGATGCGAACCTGGGATGTCTGCATGGCGGCGGCTCCTGTCGGTTGCCTGCCCGCTCGCTTTCAAGCGGCATGGCCCGGCGGCCTGGTCACGACGTCCATGTTAGACGTTTTTGTCCTGGTAGATAGTGTGGTTATTTGTCTCGCTTAAGCGCCGGGCCCGATCGGCTCAGTCGAAGTCGCTGGCCGCCTTGAATATCTCGCACAGCCGCTCGATCCCGGCCTGATCCTCGGCGCTGAAGCGCGCCTCGATGGGGCTGTCGATATCCAGTACGCCCCAGAGCCTGTCGTCGACCACGATCGGTACCACCAGCTCCGAGCGAGAGGCGGCGTCGCAGGCGATATGGCCTGGAAAGGCATGCACGTCGTCCACCCGCTGGGTCAGACGCGAGCGGGCCGCGGCGCCGCATACGCCGTGCTCGAAGGCGATCGGATTGCACGCGGGCTTGCCCTGGAACGGACCGAGGGTGAGCCAGCCGGGCGAGCTCTGCAGGTAGAAGCCGACCCAATTGAGCTGATCGAGCGAATGCTGGATGAAAGCGGCGGTCTGGGCCGAATTGGTCAGCCAGTCGCGGCTGTCGAGCAGTGCCTCGAGCTGGCGGCCAAGCAGGGAATAGTCCATCGCGGGCTCCTGGGGAAGAGGAAGGCGCCGGCCACCGCCGGCGCCTGGAGAGGGTTACTGCCAGCCAGGAATGGCACCGCCCTGGAACAGCGCCTCAGCGCGGCTGGCCACTTCTTCGGTCTGGAACGCTTCGACCAGGTGGCGAATCTTGGGCAGCTCCTGGTCGCCGTTGCGCACCACGATCAGATTGACGTAGGGCGAGTCGGTGCCTTCACGCAGCAGTGCATCCTCGGGAGTGAGCCCTGCGGGCTGGGCGAAGGTGTTGTTGATGAACGCCAGGTCGACGTCATCGAGCGAACGCGGCAGCTGGGCGGCATCGACTTCGCGGAACTGCAGGCCGTGGGGATTGTCGCTGATGTCGTCGAGCGTCGATTCAGGATTCTGGTCATCGACCAGCGAGATCAGCCCGGCGTGATCGAGCATCAGCAGCGCGCGGGCCTGGTTCGACGGGTCGTTGGGCAGCGCGATGGTGGCGCCTTCGGGCAGCGCCTCGATCGAATCATGGCGTCTGGAGTAGGCGCCGATCGGATAGAGGAAGGTGTTGCCGGCCGACACCAGGTCGTAACCACGATCCTGGTTCATCGCCTGGAGGTAGGGCGCGTGCTGGTAGGCGTTGGCGTCGATGCTGCCGTCGGCCAGCGCGGCGTTGGGCGAGACGTAGTCGGTGAACTCGACGATCTGGACGTCGAGGTCGAAGCGCTCCTTGGCGATGCGCTGGGCGACTTCCATCAGCTCGCTTTCGGGGCCTGCGATCACCCCGACGCGCACGCTGTCGTCATCGCTTGCACCGCCGCCGCAGCCGGCGAGCAGCGAGGAGAGCGCAAGCGCCCCGGCACCGAGGGCGAGGTGTGGAGAAAGACCTTTGAGTCGGTCGAACATGGTGGACATCCTTCTTGGTTCCAGTCGGGGCGCGTGGCCCGTGTCGTCATCGGCGCCCCGAGGCTCGAGGCCCGGGCGCAAGTGGGATGCGACCGGCCTGGGGCCGGTGCCGATTATGGTTATGGGGTTGCGTCGCGGCTCATTTGTGCTGCGCCTTGCGAACCAGGTAGTCGCCGATCATCTGGATCAGCTGCACCAGCACCACCATGATGGTGACGGTGCTGATCATCACCGCGCTGTCGTAGCGGTTGTAGCCGTAGTTGATGCCTATCGCGCCAAGGCCGCCCGCACCCACCGCGCCGGCCATCGCCGAATAGCCGATCAGGGTGATCAGCGTGATGGTCGCTGCGGTGATCAGCCCGCCGCGCGCCTCCGGCAGCAGCACCTTGAGTATGATCTGCGGCGCGGTGGCGCCCATCGATTGGGCGGCTTCGATCAGCCCGGGCGACACTTCGTTGAGCGATCCTTCGACCAGCCGGGCGACGAACGGGATCGCCGCCACGGTGAGCGGCACGATGGCCGCGTTGATCCCGATCGAGCTGCCGACCAGCAGGCGAGTGAAGGGCACTATCGCGACCATCAGGATGATGAATGGGATCGAGCGGCCGATGTTGACGATGATGCCGAGCAGCCCGTGCAGAAGCGGGCGGGCTAGGAACCGGTCGGGGCGTGTGACGTAGAGTGCCACCCCGAGCAGCAGTCCGAGCAAGATCGAGATGACGCCGCTCACCGCGACCATCACCAGGGTGTCGAGGGTCGCCTGCCAGAGGCGCTCGAGCATCGCTTCACTCATTCCCAGGAACATGTCCGATCACCTCCACGTCCAGATCGATGGATTGCATGTACGCGATCACCTCCGCGGTGGTCTCGGGATCGCCGATCAGCTCGGCGATCATAAGCCCCAGGGTGTGCGACTGGATCGCTTCGACCCGGGCCTGGAGAATGCTGATGTCGATATCGAAACGACGCGAAAGGTGCGAGATCAGTGGACGGTCGACGGATTCGGTGCCGAAGGTGAGACGCACCACCGGATGGGCTCGGCCGTCGCCGCGTTCGCCCATGCGCTCGAGCAGCTCGGGCGGTATCTCGAGCTCAAGGTAGTCGTTGATGAAGGCGCGCGCCGCCTGGCTTGCCGGTGCGGTGAAGAAGCGTCCCACCTCGGCGGTCTCGACCAGCTTGCCGCCTTCGATCAGCGATACTTGGTCGCATATCGTCTTGACCACCTCCATCTCGTGGGTGATCAGCAGGATGGTCAGCCCCAGCTTTTGGTTGATCTCCCTGAGCAGGGCAAGGATGGAGGTAGTGGTGTGGGGGTCGAGCGCCGAGGTCGCTTCGTCGCAGAGCAGCACCTTGGGGCGGCTGGCCAGCGCGCGGGCGATCGCCACGCGCTGTTTCTGGCCGCCGGAGAGCTGCGCTGGGTGACGCTCGGCCATGCTCGCAAGGCCGGTCAGCTCGAGCAGTGGCAGCACCCGTTCACGGATTTCCGCCTTGCTCATCTTCATCAGTTCGAGCGGCAGTGCCACGTTGGCGTAGACGGTGCGCGAATCGAGCAGATTGAAGTGCTGGAAGATCATGCCGATCTGGTGGCGGGCCGCGCGCAGACCCGCGGTATCGAGCCGGGTCAGCTCGACGCCGTCGACTTCCACCCGGCCCGAGGTCGGGCGTTCGAGCAGGTTGACGCAGCGGATCAGGGTGCTCTTGCCGGCCCCTGAGAGGCCGATGACGCCGCTGATGGTGCCGGCGGCGACGTGCAGATCGATGCCATCGAGGGCGGTGACCGCTCGTTCGCCGCTGCCATAGGTCTTGACGATGTTTTCTAGGGTAATCATTGGCCTGTCGGGTCGAGGCGACGGCTTCGCGACGCAAAAGCGCCAGGCGTCGAAGAATGGGGGCGGTGAGAATCGAAACTGCGGGCGGGGAGCGGGGCGGGACGACCATCCGCTGGAAGACCAAGGCGGCGTCGAAGCGATCGGACACGACACCCCGTTTAGCAGTATTTGCTCTGGCGCCCGCAAGCAGGGATCAAATCAGCGCCTGTCGAATGGGGCGGAATTCTAGGCACCGGGGCGATCGACGTCAATCGCGCGGCCCGCTCGGCAGTCGAGCGGTGGCCGTGACAGAATGGCTGCCTTCGCGCTAGTCGGCCCATGCGCTATCCAGCCATCAACAGGAGTCGGTCATGTTCACCGGAATCATCCAGGGAGTCGCCGAGGTCGTCGCGATCGAGCGCCGCGCGGGCCTCCACCATCTCACCGTCGCACTGCCGCAGGGGCTCGAGCGCGGGCTCGAAACCGGGGCTTCCGTGGCCCACAACGGCTGCTGCCTGACCGTCACCGAGATCGACGGTACGCGGGCGGGCTTCGACTTGATGGCAGAAACGCTGAGGGTGACCAATCTTTCAGGCCTCGAGGTCGGTGACCGGGTCAACATCGAGCGCGCTGCGCGCTTCGGCGACGAGATCGGCGGCCACGCGATGTCCGGGCACATCATCTGCCAGGCGACGCTCGAGGAGATCATCGAGGCACCGAACAATCGCAGGCTGTGGTTCCGGCTGCCGGGCGAATTCCTGCGCTTCGTGTTCGACAAGGGCTACATCGGCGTCGATGGCGCCAGCCTGACCGTCGCGGCAGTGGAGGGAGAGCGCTTCTGCGTCGACCTGATCCCAGAGACGCTGGCACGCACTACGCTCGGCGAGCGCTCGACCGGCGCGCGGGTCAACATCGAGATCGATCCGCAGACCCAGGCCATCGTCACTACCGTGGAGCGCGTGCTTGCCGCGCGCGCGGGCGAAACCGTCGCATCGTCACCGGCGGTTAAGCCCGGGCGGGATTTGGATTAGACTAGGCCACCTCTGAGTGTTCATCCGTCCTGCGCCTGGCCCTTTCGATGCGGCGATCTCGCCCGCTCGTGGGGCGGGCCTGGGCAGTCATCCCAAGCATGGATCGAGTCGCGCGAGGCCTCGCGCGTGAAGGAGAGACCCCGTTGGAGAACTCGATGAGCGTCTATGGCGACTACATCAAGTCGGTGATTCGCACGGTGCGCAACTGGCCGGAGCCTGGCGTCAATTTCCGCGATATCACTCCGCTGCTGCAGAACAGCGCCGCCTTTCGCAAGCTGATCGACAGCTTCGTGCACCGCTATCAGGAGCTCGAGATCGACGCCATCGCGGCGATCGACGCGCGCGGCTTCATCATCGGCGCGCCGCTCGCCTATGAGCTCGGCTGCAGCTTCGTACCGGTGCGCAAGAAGGGCAAGCTGCCGTTCAAGACGATCAGCGAGACCTATAAACTGGAGTACGGCGAGTCGACCGTCGAACTGCACTCCGACGCTTTCCGTCCGAAGGACCGCATTCTGATCGTCGATGACCTGATCGCCACCGGCGGTACCATGCTCGCCGCCGCCAAGCTGATCGAGCGCAGCGGTGGGCTGGTGGTCGAGACCGCGGGAATCATCGATCTGCCCGAGCTCGGTGGGTCCAAGCGCATCCGCGAGGCGGGCCACAGCGTGTTCGCCGTGTGCAGTTTCACCGAATCGGAGTGAGTCGAGATGAGCAACAGCGACCGCTACCAGCACTACTTCACCGTCTCCTGGGATCGCCTGCACCGCGACGTGCGCGAGCTTTGCGACAGCCTGCTCAATCGCCGCTTCGAGGGCATCGTCGCGGTGGCCCGCGGTGGGCTGATCCCGGCGGGGCTGATCGCGCGCGAGCTCGATATTCGCCTGGTCGACACCGTCTGCGTGAAGAGCTACGACAAGATGGAGCAGGGCGAGGGCATCGACGTGCTCAAGGGCATCGACCATGACGGCGATGGCTGGTTGCTGGTCGATGACCTGGTCGATACCGGCAAGACCGCGCGGGCGGTGCGCGAGATGCTGCCCAAGGCGCATTTCCTCACCATCTACGCCAAGCCCGAGGGGCGCGAGCTGGTCGATCAGTATCATTCCGAGGTGGCTCAGGACACCTGGATCCAGTTTCCCTGGGATACCGGCTTCGCCTATGTCGAGCCGCTGGCCGACCGCCGTCGTCGCGGCCAGGACTGAATCTTCCAGTGCAATGCCCAACCGCGCGGCGCGCTTGGGCTTTCCCACCGAAGTCAAGGATATCGCCGATGCCCGCTGTGCTCCCCGACGATTGGAACGCGACTCTCGGCGCTGAGTTCGAGGCGCCCTACATGCGCTCGCTCAGGCGTTTCCTGCAGGAGCGCAAGGAGCGGCGCCGAATCATCTACCCCCATTCGAAGGATTGGTTCCGCGCCTTCGAGCTGACCCCTCTGTCCCAGGTCAAGGTGGTGATCCTCGGCCAGGACCCTTACCACGGTCCCGGTCAGGCGCACGGGCTATGCTTCTCGGTGCGCCCGCAGGTGGCGATCCCGCCCTCGCTGGTCAACATCTACCGCGAGCTCGCCGCCGACGAGGTCGATTTCACCCCGGTCAACCACGGCTTTCTCGAGAGCTGGGCGCGCCAAGGCGTGATGCTGCTCAACAGCGTGTTGACGGTGGAGCAGGGTGCCGCCGGGTCGCATCGCGATCAGGGCTGGGAGCAGTTCACCGACCGTGCGATCGAGCTGATCAATCGTGAATGCCCCCATGTGGTGTTCCTGCTCTGGGGCAGCTATGCGCAGAAGAAGGCGGCGTTCGTCGACCGTGAACGCCATCTGGTGCTGCATTCGCCGCATCCCTCACCGCTCTCCGCGCATCGCGGCTTCTTCGGCAACCATCACTTCTCGCGCGCCAACGCCTTCCTCCGCGATCATGGCATCACTCCCGTGGACTGGCGGCTGCCCGAGCGAGTCGAGTGAGTCGCATCGCCACATCTACAATGAACTAAGGTTATCGATATGAGCGTTCACGCCATCAATCACCCGCTGGTCCAGCACAAGCTCGGCCTGATGCGCGCCAAAGGCGTCAGCACCAAGCAGTTCCGCGAGCTCGCCAGCGAAGTCGCCGAGCTGCTCACTTATGAGGCGACTCAGCACCTCGAGCTCGAGCCCCGGACGATCGAGGGTTGGACCGGCGAGCGGATCGAGGTCGAGAAGATCAAGGGCAAGAAAGTCACCATCGTGCCGATCCTGCGCGCCGGGATCGGGATGATGGATGGGGTCACCAACCTCATTCCCAGCGCGCGGATCAGTGTGGTCGGGCTCTATCGCGACGAGCAGACCCTGGAGCCGGTGCCCTATTTCGAGAAGTTCGTCTCCGATCTCGATGAGCGCCTCGCGCTGGTGATCGACCCGATGCTGGCTACCGGCGGCTCGATGATCGCCACCATCGAAATGCTCAAGGCGCGCCAGTGCCGCGAGATCAAGGTGATCGTGCTGGTCGCGGCGCCGGAAGGGATCGAACGGGTGCTGAAAGCCCACCCGGAGATCGAGATCTACACCGCCTCGGTGGACCAGGGGCTCGACGAGCATGGCTACATCGTGCCGGGACTGGGTGATGCCGGCGACAAGATCTTCGGTACCCGCTGAGTCTGCGTCCCGGGTCGAGGCAGTGGTCCTCGCCGGTGGCGAGGGCCGGCGCATGGGGGGAGTCGATAAGGGGCTGGTCGAGTTCGCCGGACGCGCGTTGGTCGAGCATGTGATCGAGCGGCTTGCGCCCCAGGTCACCAGCGTGTCGATCAGCGCCAATCGTTCCCTCTCGGCCTATCGGGCGCAGGCCGCCGGTGCGGTGTTCGAGGATCGAGGCGAGTGCGCGGGTGCCGGTCCCCTGGCTGGCATCGACGCCGCGCTGGCGCGGATGCGGCCCGGGACCGAGTGGCTTTTGGTCGCGCCCTGCGATGCGCCGCTGCTGCCGCTGGATCTCTGCTCGCGGCTGCTTGCCGTCGCGCAGGAGAGCACCGAGGTGGTCTACGCTTGCGATCGCAAGCATTGCCATCCCACCGTCGCACTGCTGCGGCATGAATTAGCACCTCGTCTTCGCACCGCGCTGCGTGAAGGCGTGCGTCGTCCGCTCGATTTCTATGCCGGCTGTGAGACCCGGATCGCGCAGTTTCCCGATCCGATCGCGTTCGCCAACCTCAATACCCCGGCTCAGCTCGCCGAGCTTGAATCCATGCTGCGCGGCTGACCAATGGAGTACGTTAGATGAACGATCGCATCGCGCCCGTGCAGAGCGCCATCCCGCTGATCGGTATCGTCGGCTGGAGCGGCTCGGGCAAGACCACGCTGCTCGAGCGGCTGCTGCCGTTGCTGCGCGAGGCGGGCGAGCGTTGCGCGGTGATCAAGCATGCCCACCATCAGTTCGACATCGACCAGCCCGGGAAGGACAGCCACCGGTTGCGCAGCGCGGGAGCGGTACCGATGCTGGTCGCATCGGGGCGCCGCTACGCAATGATGGTCGAGACGCCGGGGCGTGAAGAACCCGATCTGGTCGAGCTGGTCGAGCGGGTCTCGGATCTGGCGCCGACGCTGGTCCTGGTCGAAGGCTTCAAGCACGCCCCTCTGGCCAAGCTCGAGGTCCATCGACCGGCGCTCGGCAAACCGTTGATCGCGACCAGCGACCCTTGGGTCATCGCGGTGGCCACGCCTGCGCCGCTTGGGCTGCCGGCAGGAGTGGAGAACCTCCAGCTGGACCAACCCAGGGCGCTGGTCGACTGGCTGCTCGGCTGGCGCCGTGGCTGGCCGTCGCACAATGCGCCGCGGCAGACCGTCGAGCACCAGCGATGAGCGTCCAGCGACTTTCGCTCGCCGAGGCCCGGGCAAGGATCACCGCGGCGCTGGGCGAGTTTTCCAGCCGGCGTCGGCTGGCCACCGTGGCGCTCGATCAGGCCCGTGGCCGACTGCTCGATCAGCCGGTGATCGCCGGGCTTGATCTGCCCGGCATGGATAGTTCGGCGATGGACGGTTTTGCCCTGGCGATCTCCTCGCTCGCTGGCAGCCCACGGCTGCGGCTGGTGGGGGAGAGCTTGGCGGGACACCCGTTCCGCGGCCGGGTCGCGGCTGGTGAGGCGGTACGTATCGCAACCGGCGCGCTGTTGCCGGATGGCTGCGACACCGTGGTGGTACTCGAGCGGTGCACGCTCGAAGGACAATGGCTCGAGATAGAGCGTGATCCAGCGGTGCGGCGGGGCGAGCACATCCGCCGGCGAGGCGAAGCGGTGGCCCGCGGTGACCAGGTGCTGGATGCCGGCACTCGACTCGATTTTCGCCACCTCGGACTGCTCGCAGCCCTTGGTCACGACGAAGTGCAGGTGCGCGATCGGATACGCGTCGCGCTGTTCTCGAGCGGCGACGAGCTGCGAGCGCCCGGGCGGGCGCTCGACCCGGCGAGCGGTTTCGATGCCAATCGGCCGCTGCTCGCCGCACTGCTGCGTCGCCGCGGTGTCGAGCTGGTCGACGGCGGCATCCTCGCCGACGATCCTGGCGCGCTCGCGCGTGCCTTCGATAGCGTCGCCGAGCGGGTCGATTTGATCGTCACCACCGGCGGCGTTTCACTGGGACCCAAGGATCACCTGCGCGATGCGCTGGCGGCATCCGCCGGCCTGGACTTCTGGCGTGTGGCGATGAAACCGGGCCAGGCGATGGCGTTCGGCCGCTGGCGAGGCGTGGCACTGCTCGCTCTGCCGGGCAATCCTCTGGCCGCGCTGGTCGGTGCGCTGCAGCTGGTGCTGCCGGCGCTGTCGCTGCTGGAGGGGGGCGAGGCCACGCCGCGCCGCGTGCATGCCTGCCTCGACTCTGCGGTCGAGGGGCGCCGAGGACGCTGCGACCTGCTGCTCGGGGTCTGCTACGTCGATGCGACGGCGCGGTGCCGGGTGCGTCCGTTGGCAAGACAGAATTCGCATATGCTCGGCACGCTCGCTGGGGCCAACTGCTTGATCGAGCTCGATGAGGAGCGCGAGCGGGCAGAACCAGGGGAGGTGGTGAGCATTCAACCTTTCGGAGAGACACCATGAGCCGCACGTTCACCCACTTGAATGCCCGGGGCGAGGCCCACATGGTCGATGTCGGCGACAAGCCTGTCAGCCACCGCGAAGCGCGGGCCAGCGCCAGGGTGAGGATGGCGGCCGAGACGCTGGTGCGTCTGGTCGAAGGGGGACTACCCAAAGGCGATGTCCTGGCCACTGCGCGTATCGCCGGCATCCAGGCGGCCAAGCGCACCGCTGAGCTGATCCCGCTGTGCCATGCGCTGCCGCTCTCCTCGGTGCGGATCGATTTCGACATCGACCCTGCGCTGCCGGGCGTACTGGTCGAGGCGCGCTGCCGTGTCGAGGGGCGCACCGGTGTCGAGATGGAGGCGCTGACCGCGGCCTCGGTCGCCTGCCTGACGCTCTACGACATGTGCAAGGCCGTGGACAAGGCGATGGTGGTCGAGGCGCTCCAGCTCGAGCGAAAGACCGGCGGGAAGTCGGGGGACTGGCAGCGTGTGCCGGCGCCCGACGCGCCCTCGGGGGCGGAGGGGGAAAATGCCGGGGCGGACCCGGGCGACACGGGAGGCGATTACGTCGCGCCGCAGGGCGCTTGCGTGCAGGTGCGTTTTTTCGCCGAACTGCGTGAACGTTTGCAGTGCGATAGCTTGAGTGTTCCGATGACAGACATGGACACCCCTACTATCATCGCGCTCAAGCAGGCGCTGATCGCGCGAGACTCGCGCTTTGCCGCGCTCGATGAACCGCGGGTGCTCTGCGCGCTCAATCGACGGATGAGCAAGTTCGACGCCTCGCTCTCGCCCGGCGACGAAGTCGCCTTCTTTCCTCCGGTGACCGGAGGATGAAACGCATCGCGATTCAGACCGAGGGTTTCGATCTCGGCGCGGTCGAGTCGTGGCTCACCGCTGGGCGTTCTGAATTGGGCGCGATGGTCTCATTCGTCGGTCGAGTGCGTGATTTCAGCGATCGACCGGGAGTCAGGGCGCTGACGCTCGAGCACTATCCGGGAATGACCGAAGCGGTGCTCGATGCCCTGGCCGATGAGGCGTCGACCCGCTGGCGGCTCGGCGGCGTGGCGATCATCCACCGCGTCGGGCGGCTCTCACCTGGCGATGAAATCGTCCTGGTCGCTGTCGCCTGCGCGCATCGCAAGGCGGCCTTCGAGGCGTGCGAATTCATCATCGATCGGCTCAAGACCCAGGCACCTTTCTGGAAGAAAGAGCATAGTGACGAAGGTGATCGCTGGGTCGGCGAGCGAATGAGCGACCGCTGGGCCAGCGAGCGATGGGAGGGACCATGAGCCAGTCTAGCGACAACAGGGGATTGATCGACGATTTCGGGCGGAGGGTGCGCTACCTGCGTATTTCCGTCACCGATCGTTGTGACTTTCGCTGTGTCTATTGCATGAGCGAGAAGATGACTTTCCTGCCTCGACAGCAGGTGCTGACGATCGAGGAAATGGCGAACGTCGCCAGCGCTTTCGTCTCGCTCGGGGTGGAAAAACTGCGGATCACCGGCGGCGAGCCATTGGTGCGCCAGGGCATCGGCACCTTGATCCCGATGCTTGGCGAGCTAAAGTCTCGCGGGCTCAAGGAGCTCGCCATGACCACCAATGGTTCGCAGTTGGTGCGTCACGCACGGGCCTTGCGCGAGGGTGGGGTCGACCGGCTCAACGTGAGTCTCGACTCCCTCGATGCACAGCGTTTTCGCCGTCTGACCCGCACCGGTGAATTGAGCAAGGTGATCGCCGGTATCGACGCTGCCCAGGCGGCGGGATTCGACAGGATCAAGCTCAACGCGGTGATCATGCGTGGGCGCAACGAAGACGAAGTGCTGCGGCTGGTCGAGTTCGCGCGGGAGCGTGAGCTGGACATTAGTTTCATCGAAGAAATGCCGCTGGGGAACGTCTCCGACCATGGTAGAGATGAAACCTATTGCTCCAGCGACGAAGTGCAGAGAATCATCGAGCAGCGCCATGTATTGACGCCTTCGACCGAGTCGACGCTGGGACCATCGCGCTATTTCAGAATGAGCGATGCGAAGAGTCGCATCGGCTTCATTTCTCCGCACAGCCACAATTTCTGCGCCAGCTGCAATCGCGTCCGCGTGACTGCCGAAGGGCGACTGCTGCTGTGCCTGGGTAATGAGCACTCGCTCGATCTACGTGCGATCCTGCGCCGCTATCCGGGCGATATGGCGCGCCTTGAGCGTGAGATCATCGCGTCGATGAGGCTCAAACCCTACCAGCATCATTTCACCACCGACGGCGATGTACAGATCGTACGCTTCATGAACATGACCGGGGGTTAGGAGAGCGCCGGATTGTTTGATCTTAAATCGGCATCCCATGATCGAATCGGGCAGTGAATGTGAGAAAGAAAAATAGCCCATTGCGATGAGATGGATATGCAGTTAAAACCATCTCATCTTATAATGCTGGCGAACATTCCATCTTCGAGGAGAAGACATGTCCAGTGACGATCTTGCCCGTATTGCTCGCAACAAGAACGTAGCTCGTGCCGCTGCGCGGCAGTTGAGCATGGAGCAGCTGGTCAAACTGTCTGAGATCATCAATGACGTGATCACTCAGAAGCGTGACGAGGAAACGCAGCGTCAGCAGGAAGAGAAGCTCAAGGAAGAGAAGCTCGCCGAGATTCGCGATGCCATGAGCAGTGCTGGTCTCTCCGTCGACGATTTAGTCGCCGAGCGCCCGAAACGTCGGGGTCGTCCGCCGAAAAATGCCGCGAAGTGATCATCTGCGCATCCAGTCGTGATGCGCTTTTTTCCTCGGAGCTGAACCCCCGCTAGCCGCGGGGGTTCACTTCGTTCAGGGGGCCACTTCGACGATGTCGAGATGGATTCTCGCCACGCGCTGGCCGTGATCGAACAGCCAGTGGCTCAGGGCATCGAGGAGGAATTCACGCAGCTCTCGGGTGCTGCGTGCCTGTTGGTCGACCAGGCGCTCGTCGAGCCAGTCGCTGAGTACGTATTCGTCGATTTCGACGCCCAGCGGCGGGTCGACGATCAGTCGCCCGACGCGCGACCAGCCCGATTCATCGTGGACCACTGGTAGCACGAGGGCGAGCACGGGGCGTGAGTCGCGGCGATTATCGCTGCGGCGCTGCTCGATCAGCCGCGGCGCGAGTTCCAACCGTGTCTCCAGCTCGACCCGCTGTCCATCCCAGCGCAGCCAGTCACCATCGCGAGGGCTGATATCGCCTTCGATGCCCAGTTCGTGAGCGAGTGCCAGGTGGGCGCGCTGATGCTCTTCGGTACCGTGCACCGGCAGCAGGTAGCGAGGCTTGATCCAGCCATAGAACGTGCGTAGTTCGTCCCTGGCCGGGTGGCCGGAGGCGTGCAGTTCTGGATGCTCGCTCTCGTCCATCACCTCGATCTGGCGGCGCCGCAGCGCCGAGACCAGGCTTGCGATCGCGCGTTCGTTGCCGGGAATGATCTTGGACGAGAAGATCACCGTGTCGCCGGCTTCGAGTTCGAGCTCCATGTGCCGCCCCTGCGCCATGCGGGAGAGCGCAGCGCCTGGCTCGCCCTGGCTGCCGGTGGCGATCAGCAGCACTTCCTCGCGTGGAAGGTAGCCCGCGTCCTTGAGCGGCACGGGCAGCGGGAAGGCCTCCAGGTAGCCGCAGCTCTTGGCGATCTGGACCATTCGCTGCATCGCCCGCCCGGCCAGCACTACGCGACGATTGCTTCCGCGCGCGGCGAGCCCGGCGGCGTGGATACGGGCGAGGTTGCTGGCGAAGCAGCTCACCACCACGCGCCCCTGGCATTTGGCGATCGCCGAAGCGAGTGCCTGGGCTACGCTTCCCTCGCTCGCCGAGTGGCCACTGACCGTGGCGTTGGTGGAGTCGCCGACCACCAGGTCGATCGGCGCCAGACCGCGAAACAGTGCCTCGTCGATCCGCTGGCCGAGCAGCGGTTGGCTGTCGAGTTTCCAGTCCCCGGTGTGCAGCAAGCGGTGCTTGCCGACGGTGATCAGCAGCGCGCAGCTTTCGGGAATCGAGTGGGTGACCCCGAGGGTGCGCACACCGAAAGGCTCGATTTCGAAAGCGTCGCCGGGCTGGAAGACCTGGATCGCCCCGGTGTCTAGGCCGTGCTGGGAGAAGCGGTGACGCAGCATCGCGGCGGCCAGCGGTGACGCCCAGATCGGGCAGCCCCAGCGCGGCCACAGCCAGACGATTGCACCGATATGATCTTCATGACCGTGGGTGACGACCAGCGCGGAGGGCGTGATCCCCCGCTGCCGGAGTGCCTCTACATCGGGTACCTGCAGGGGAGAGCCAGGCAGCTCCTGGTGGATCATCATGCCGCAGTCGATGGCGATCCAGCGATCCTCACTCCCATAAAGAGTGAGGTTCATGCCAATCTCGCCGCACCCCCCCATGAACAGGACATCGAGCGGCGAACGGCGGCGAGGACGAATGGATACATGGTGTCGGCTCATGGGACGCCTTTTGCCGTTGGGCATTTCACTATACGCGGCGTGACTGGATCGCGACAATCGCACCCGCTTCGAAGTCGCTGAATATACAGTGATTCATCTTCGCGCCGCTTGGTTCATTGGGGGGCGGCGGGCTCTTCGAAGAGCACCAACTGACGTTCCAACGCCGCATCGGCGAGACGTACGCCGACGCCGAGCAGGCGGATCGGTCGCTGGCCGCGCTGCCAGGCCTGGTCGAACAGCGTGATGAAGTTGTCGAGCTGCGGCGCCAGGCCGCCGCTTTCGAGCGTGGTGCTGGTGAAGTCGTCGAATCGGACCTTGACGAACAGTTTTCCGATCGAAGGAGCGCCATGGCGGGCGAGGCGCTCGGCGAGACGTTCGACCAGCGGAGCCAGCGCCGTGCAGCGGGCCTGCTGGTCGTCGATGTCGCGGTCGAAAGTGGTTTCGACGCTTACCGACTTGCGCTCGCGGTGGGTCTTCACCTCGCGCTCGTCGATACCGCGGGAAAGCTCGTAGAGCCGCCGTCCGAACTTGCCGAAATGGTCGATCAGCTCGGCGATGGGACGCTGCCGCAGCGCCTGGCAGTCTGCGATGCCCATTTGTTCCAAGCGGGCGGCGGTGGCGGGGCCGACGCCCGGCAGCTTGCCGACCGGCATGGCGCTGACGAACGCATCGACCTGGTCGGGAGTGATCACGTATAGGCCATCCGGCTTGCGCCAGTCGCTGGCGATCTTGGCGAGAAACTTGTTCGGTGCCACGCCTACCGAGATGGTGATGCCGGTGACCTCTCGCGTGCGCGCCTTGAGCCACTCGGCCATCCAGGTGCCGCTGCCCTTGAAGCGCTCGATGCCGCTGATGTCGAGGAAGGCCTCGTCGAGGGAGAGCGGCTCGATGCGATCGGTCAGCTGCTGGAAGATCGTCATGATCTCGGCGGAGACCTGCCGATAGCGTTCGAAATCGGGGGGGATGAGTCGCAGCTGGGGGCAAAGTCGCAGCGCCTGCGCGCTCGACATCGCAGAGTGCACGCCGAAGCGTCGCGCAGGGTAGTTGCAGGTCGCCACTACCCCACGCTGCTCGGGGCGGCCGCCGATGGCGATGGGAATGTCGCGCAGACTGGGATCATCGCGCATTTCCACCGCGGCATAGAAGCAGTCGCAATCGGCGTGGAGGATCTTTCGCATGGGGCGATCTTCGCGTCATCCTGGATGAATGTCCAGCCCCTGCGCTGGCCTATCATGGCGCATCAGCGCCTTGGTATCGCTTTGGATGCTCTTTCATCGTCCATTTGAGTTTTACTCCACGAATGTTTGTTTTTATTCAAGGTTAGCGGGGACGATATGGGAGTTGGCTAAAAAGGCGAGACGGTGTGTTCTAAAGAATGAAATAAAATGTAAAGTGGGACTTATCCGGGTGTCTTCCATTACTTGCATGGGGTAAGATTTCGGTCCCAAGGTGGGATCCAGCTTTTGGTCCTGCATGCGTGAACAATGCGTCGGCGGAAAAGTAAGCATCCATTATGAACCTTTGCCACTGACCAGAGGTCTTGAATGGTGGCTCTTGCCTCAACCTGATTGGAGATGCTCCTAGATGTCACTTCTCAGCGATTATTTACTCAAAGAACAGCAGATCAAGAAGCTGCGTGAAGAACTTCAGAAGCTCGAGCAGGATCAACGGCTTAAAGTGGAGTTGGAGTTCAAGGGCAAGCTCGAGTCGCTGATGGGCGAGTTTGACAAGAGCGTTTCGGAAGTGATCGAGATTCTGGCCCCCCAAGGTGAGAGTACATCGCGCGATGTGGCTAAATCCGGCGGCAAAGGCACCGGCACGCGCCGAAAACGCAAGCTGAAGATCTACAAGAACCCTCATACCGGCGATGTAATTGAAACGCGTGGTGGCAACCACAAAGAACTCAAGGAATGGAAAGAACAATACGGCGCCGAGACGGTTGAGAGCTGGCTGGAAGGCACCGAAGCTTGAATGAGCAGCGCATCGAGCCGTGTTCGCGGCGTCGATGACGGTTTGTCGTCTCGCTGCTTGAATGCGTTCGTGCTTGAGATCGAGCGACCGCCCACCGGGTCATCCTGGTGGGCGGTTTTCGTTGTATGCAGCTGGCAATGGCGTGGGTTGGCCGTATCGGCGCGCTATATTGTGCACAAGCCGGGATTGCCACCGAGGAGGCCTAATGAGTCACGCCGATCCTAGCGTATCGGAACTACAGCAGCAGGTGATCGACATCGCGCGCCGAGCGGGCGAGGAGATCATGCGTATCTATGCTCGAGACGATACTACACCGGTGTCGCTCAAGGCTGATCACACGCCGCTGACCGAGGCCGATCGCAGCGCCCATCGCTTGATCCACCAGGCACTGAGCGCGCTCACCCCTGAGGTGCCGGTGCTGTCCGAGGAGTCGAGCGCGGTGGAGCTCGAATCGCGCCGGCAGTGGTCACGTTTCTGGATGGTCGACCCGCTCGATGGCACCAAGGAGTTCATTCGTCGCAATGGCGAATTCACCGTCAATATCGCACTGATCGACGCGCATCGACCGGTGCTCGCGGTCATCGAAGCGCCGGCGCTGGATGTTGGCTATACCGCGCGCAGCGGCGCGCCGGCGCTGCGCTATCCGAGCGGCCCCGGGTGCTCGGGTGCGGCGCAGTGGGAGGTGCTCCAGGCGCGGCGATGGTACGAGCGCACGCCGCTGCGCTTGCTCGAAAGCCGCTCCCATTCGCGAGATCCACAGGGGCGCTGGCGCCGTCTGCTGCCCGAGCACTCCACCCGACGGCTTGGCAGCTCGTTGAAGAGTTGCCAGATCGCCGCGGGAGAGGCGGATCTGTACCTCCGTCTCGGTCCGACCGGGGAGTGGGACACGGCGGCCGCGCAGCTGATCCTCGAATGCGCCGGCGGTGCGCTGGTCGAGCTGGGCGAGCATTCGCTCGGCGAGGCATTGGGTTACAACCGGCGCGACAGCCTGATCAACCCCCACTTCGCTGCTTTCGCGCCCGGTGTTGCGCCGTTGCTCGAGGCGTTGCTCAACCGGGCCGATTGAACCTCTGTGTCGCTGGGACGAATGGATTTGAATACCTCGCATGCTCGACGCCCTTTGCGGCTTCCATCTTGTCTTCATCCACGCCGTGCCAGTCGGTAGCGACGCCCTGGTCGATCGAACGCCGGCGGGAATCGATCGGCCCGGCTTCGCGTCCGCTGCCCGCCCGCGCCGGCGGCTGACAGAGACCGCATACGTAGCCGCAGCGCGGCGCGTTGGCGTGGTCGATGAACAGGACCTCGCAGCGGGTACAGCGTGTGGTCTGCAGCAAGTCGCCGTCGAGAAAGCGCAGCATCGTCCAGGCCCGGGTCAGAGAGAGCAGGGCGTTTTCCCATGCATCCTCCTGCCATTGCAGGTAGAGCCGGTAGCTCTTCAGCAATCGTTCGGCTGGGGCGGCACTGGTGCGCAGTTCGAACTGGCGGTGGATGTTGTAGAACAGCGAGGCGTGCATGTTGGGACGCCATTGGAGAAACCAGTCAGCGGCGAAGGGAAGCGCCCCCTTGGGCAGGTGGGCGCCGGTCTTTTCTCGGTGGATTCTCGCAAGTCGTCCGTAGGAAATGGCGACGCTCTGCATGATCACCGAGGTGCGCGCGCCGAGCTCGATCATTTCTATTGCCAGCTGTTGCTGGTGCATCTGCTCGATCAGTCCTTGACCGGCCATTTTTCCCTCCATCACTTCGAATAGCGCAGCGAAGCGCAGGTGATGGGGTCGAGCAGGCTCAGCATGCGTCGGGCGCTGTGCGCCTCGGCCAGCCGTCGCTGCGACGGGTCGCTCTCCAGCAGGGTGGGATCCCGCAGGGCGAAAACGCACAGTAGCTGGCTTATGTGGGCAAGCTCCACCAGCTGTTGAATGGGTAGCGCAAGCAGACGCGTGGCGATGTCGGTATCGATACCAAGCTGCAGGATCGCCTGGTCGAGGTCATGCTTGATAAGGTCGCGGGCGAGGATCAGATAGGCCAGATTGTGCCGATGAACTTTGGAGAGCAGTGCTAGGTCTTGTTCTTTCTTTTCCATGATGATGCCCTTTCGTGCATTATCGATAGGAGTAATCATTTGCATTGATGGAAATCGGCAAGCCGATGGCGCGCTTTAATTTCTTATTTAAGAAACCATTAAAGTTATCCCGGACACTTTGTCGATGCTGCGATTGCATCATGCTGCGGATGCTGGCTAACATCATGCGTGCCCGAAGGACGGACGAAGAGATGCCCGTGTTGGAACTGATCCCCAAACCTTTCCTATTCGTTCGCCATGGCGAAACTTTTCATAATCGTGCGCGTATCGTGGCCGGTAGGCTCGATGTCGTACTTACCGATAAAGGCAAGCAGCAGGCGATCGCCGCACGAGAAAAGCTCGCCGGCTGGCACGCCTGCGTAGTGGCCTCGAGCCCACAATTTCGCGCACGCCAGACCGCGATGCTGGCGGTGCCGGGCTGCCGGCCGCTGCTGCTCGAGGGGTTGTGTGAACGCGATTGGGGGCCTTTGGAGCTCGGCCCCATCCTGTTGCCGATGCCCTATCTCGATCCACCGGAGGGTGCCGAGGCATGGGAGCATTTCGTCGAGCGAGTGGGGCGCACGATCAATGCCCTGCTCGAACGCTACGAGCGGCCGCTGATCTTCGCTCACTCCGGCGTCTTCCGAGTGATTCGCCATCTCGCCTTCGGTACCCATGAAGGGCCGCGCATCGGCAACGTCGAACCGACCCAGATCCTGCCGCCTGACCAGCACTCCGGCAGCTGGCGGTTCGAGCCGCTCTGAGCGCCGGGGAGCCGCGCGGACGGGCTAGTCGACGAGGCGCAGCTGGGTGCCGGCGGTCTCCAGTCGTGCCCGCCATTCTTCGTTCGGCAGACGGTCGCTGACCAGCACATCGACCATGCTCAGCGGGCCGACCTGGACCGGTGCGCGTCCATCGAACTTGGAGGCATCGGCGAGCAGCACCGTGCACTCGGCATGACGCTTCATCACCCGCTTGATCTCCGCCTCGCCGATGTTCGCCTCCATCAGCCCGCGCTCGGCGTCGAGCGCCATCGCACCGATGAACGCTATATCGGCATGGAAACGCGCCAGGCAGCTTTCGGCGATCGGGCCGACGAAGGCCAACGATTTGCCGAGCAGCTCCCCACCGCAGCACAGCAGGGTCGCATCGCTCTCCACGCCCGCGGTGATTCGCGCCGAGTTGGTGACCACCGTGACGTTGCGCCGGCTGCGCAGCGCCCCCATCAGTTCGAAGGTGGTGGTGCCGGCGTCGATCATGATCGTCATCCCATCCTCGACCAGCGCCGAGGCGCTCTGGGCGATGCGTCGCTTGTGGTCGACGTAGAGCGTCTCGCGCGCCCAGTAGGGCAGGGCGCTGTCACCTTCGCGGCGCAGCACCGCGCCGCCATAGGTGCGCTTCAGCCAGCCTTCGCGTTCGAGCTTCTCGAGATCGCGCCGAATGGTCTCTTCGGTCACCCGGAAGCGCTCGCTGAGCGCGCCGACATGGACCTTGTGTTCGCGCTGCAGGGTGGAAAGGATCTGCTGCTTTCTTTCTTCGGGGAGCATGGCGATGGCGCTTTCGTCGTGTTTGCGAGGATTTAACGCAGGATTCCCACAGCAAACAACATCGACCTTGGCCTAAGAATTACCTTCAAGCCCCATTCGTGCCGGGTGAAGCGGGGCCTGGAAGCAATTCCAGCCCAGTCGGCACGATGATGCCGGTCCTGCCACACTGATGGCGATCTGGCTGGAGAAGCGATGAGCTGGCAGTATCGGTCTTCGCTGTAATGTACGATCGGGCTTTGCTTCTGTGGGGTGGTTGCACGCTGTCTTTTCCCCGAGCCTCTACTACCCTGAGGGAAGCCGGTCACCTTTGGTGACGCCTGAATAGCTGGCCCGGCCTCGTGCGAAGGTGTTTTCGACTCGATATGTCCAAGCGCGCGGATCCGGGCGGTTTCCAGGCAAACCATCCATAAGAGCTATCCAGACGAATCATCCAGACGAACCGTCATCGATCAAGGAGACGACATGAGTATCAAGAAGAAGGGATCTGCGCACTGGTCCGGCTCGATCAAGGAAGGCAAGGGCACGGTCTCCACCGAAAGCGGTGCGCTCAAGCAGAATCCGTACGGTTTCAATACCCGCTTCGAGGGGCAGCCCGGCACCAACCCGGAGGAGCTCTTGGGGGCTGCGCACGCGGCGTGCTTCTCGATGGCGCTGTCGCTGATGCTTGGCAATGAAGGTCTCACCGCCACCAGCATCGACACCACCGCCACCGTATCGCTGGACAAGGATGGTGAAGGATTCTCGATCACCGCGGTGCACCTTGCCACCAGCGTCGAGATACCCGGTGCCGACCAGGCCCAGTTCGACAAGATCGTCAACCAGGCGAAGGAGGGATGCCCGGTGTCCAAGCTGTTCGATGCCGAAATCACTCTCGACGCCAAACTAGTGAGCTGAAGATACTTGCCCGGATGGCGGCTTCGCCATCCGGGCCCGCGCTGATGTTGGCAGCTCGCGCGCGGAGGTGTGTGCGATTAGACTGCGGGGCCTGATCCCGCCGAGATGCCGATGCCTTCTTCCTCCCCGTCCCTCGATCCTGCAGTTTCCCCCCATCAGCAGCCGCTACGGCAGACGCGCGACTGGATCACGCGGATAGTCGTCGGTCTCGATCTCTGTCCCTTCGCTCGCCGCGAACTCGACGCCGGAAGGGTGCGCTATCGCGCGGTCGACGGCGGCGACTTCGCTCTCGCGCTGGCCGCGCTCGACGAGGAGGTCCGCCTGCTCGACGAGGACGAAACGATCAGCACCACGGTGATCGTGCTGGTCGACCGCACGCTCGACTTCGACACTTATCTGGATTGGCTCGAGCTCGCCGAGCGCTGGCTGGCGATGGCCGGCTACGAAGGGATCTACCAGATCGCCAGTTTCCACCCCGACTACCGCTTCGAAGGCAGTCCCGCGAGCGATCCCGCGCATCTGACCAACCGAGCGCCCTGGCCGCTCTTCCACTTGCTTCGAGAGCAGCAGCTCGAGCAGGCGCTGGCCTGTTTTCCGCACCCTGAGCGCATCCCCGAGCGCAACGTAGCCCTGCTTCGCGAGCTGGGCGAGCAGGGCGTGGCGCGGCTACTTACCGACCGCGGCTGCGATTGAATCGAAGGATCGAGCCGAAAGCGGCGGGTCAAACGATGTCGAGTGGTTCCTTGCGCTGTGGCGGGGTGAAGGCGCGGTCGAGTCGCGCAAGTTCGGCCTCGCTCAATTCGATCTCGAGAGACTGGGCATTCTCCGCCAGGTGCGAAGGCTGTACCGCCTTGGGGATCGCCAGTATGTCGCGCAGACCATCCCGGGGGCGAATCGTCCAGGCCAGCAGCAGCTGAGTGGGAGAGATTCCCCGCGCCTCGGCGATGGCCTTCACCTCCGGGTGTTCACGCAGCGCTCGACTGGAGACGCCTCCCTGGGCCACTGGGCAGTAAGCCATCGTCGGCATCCTCAACTCGCGCATGCGCGGCAGCAGAGCGTATTCGATTCCGCGCGAGCCGAGATGATAGAGCACCTGGTTGGTGGCGCAGCGCTCGCCGCCTGGCAGCGCCGCCAGCTCATCGATGTCGTCGACGTCGAAGTTGGATACCCCATAGCGCAGGATCTTGCCCTCTTCCACGAGTCGCTCGAACCCCTCGAGGGTTTCCTCGAGCCGGGTGCCGCCGCGCCAGTGCAGCAGGTAGAGATCGAGCCGGTCGGTACCCAGTCGCGCCAGGCTGCGCTCGCAGGCGCGTACCACCGCGTCGCGCCCAGCGTGTGAAGGCAACGCCTTGGAGACCAGGTAGGCCTCGTCCCTGCGCCCGGCAAGCGCTCGGCCGACGATCTCTTCGGCGTGGCCATCGGCGTACATCTCGGCGGTGTCGATCAGCTTCAAACCCAGATCGAGCCCGCGGCGCAGCGCCTCCGCTTCCTCTTCCGGGGTGTATAGGCCCTCTCCCATGTGCCAGGTGCCTTGGCCGATGGCGGGCAGGCGGACACCGGCGAAGTCGAGCGTGGCTGTCATATGCATGGCTCCTTGGCGGTAAAAAAGGTCTTAGTCTAGTACGTCGGCGCAGCGCCGGGACCTGGCGCTCAACGGCACAGCGCCTCGCCAAGTCGCCGCATCAGCGCATCGCAGGCGGCGAGCTGCTCCACTGCGATGAACTCATCGGGCTGGTGGGCCTGGGCGATGTCGCCCGGGCCGCAGACGATCGCGCTGAACCCCGCCTGCTGGAACTGTCCCGCTTCCGTGGCGAAGGCCACCGCCCCTTGCGGGGTTTCGTCGCGCAGGAGGGGAGCGAGAAAGGCCAGCGCCGGGTTATCGGCTTCGGCGCGCAGTCCGGGCACCGTAGCGACCACGGTCTCGGTGTCGATCGAGACCGTCGGGGCGCGCTCGCGCAGCTCGAACTCGAGCGAGCGGGCGAAACGGTCGAAGCGCTCGAATATGGTCTTGAACCCCTGCTCGGGCAGGTGGCGAACCTCCCAATCGAACACGCATTCACGCGCCATGATGTTGATCGCGGTGCCGCCCTCCACCTTGCCGACGTGAAGTGTCGAGTAGGGGACGTTGTAGGCCTCGTCGCAGGCGCGCTCTTCGCTCAGCTCGTGCATGATCGTCTCGATTCGCGAAATCAGCCGGGCTGCCACATGGACCGCCGAAACCCCGGATGGAATCTGGCTGGAGTGCGCTTCAAGCCCGGTCACTCTGGTGCGCAGCACGGTGATGCCCTTCTGGCGGGTGACCGGGCGCATCATCGTCGGTTCGCCGATGATCGCCAAGTGCGGAGGATGGGGCTTTGCCGCCAGGCGCTCGATCATCCGCGGAGCGCCGAGGCAGCCGATCTCCTCGTCATAGGAGAGGGCGAGATAGAGCGGGTGCTTGAGCTCGAGCCCGCGCCAGTACTCGAGCTGCCCCAGGCAGCAGGCGATGAAGCCCTTCATGTCGCAGCTGCCGCGACCGTACAGCCGGCCATCGCGCTCTGTCAGCTCGAACGGGTCGCTCGACCAGGGCTGCCCGTCCACCGGGACCACGTCGGTATGTCCCGATAGCACCACCCCGCCTGGCAGGTCCGGTCCGACGCGCACCAGCAGATTGCTCTTGGTTCCCTCGTCATTTTCTATCCGCTCGAAGCAAAGTGGCTGGCCCGGGCTGCTCGCGAGGGCGCCCAGCGCTGTCTCGATCTCCTCGATCAGTGCCAGGTTGCCATGTCGCGATACGCTGTCGAAACCTACCAGCCGGGCCAGCCAGTCACGGCTCTCCCGGGGCGGTGGGCAGGCCTCGTGATCAGGATTTTGGTCCATTGCTCAGTGTTCTCTTGCCAAGCAGGAGTGCGCCTTGTCGTCGCGCCGGTGTCTCGACTAGAACAGGAACATCGTCGCATGGCCAGTCTCGGTGATCTGTGCATCCCGCTCAGCGGCAGCGGGACATCGAGATTCGCAGTGTGCCGGCGCTTACCGATCCGAGCACGATCGGGCATGTGCTCAGGGAACTTTTCCGCCCACGCGGCTGACGCGAGGACATCGCCCTGGTAGAGTAGGTCGGCTAAGCGTTCCATTCGTTTCATTGCGAGCCGAGTGGAAGGCCGGACGCTGGATCTTCCCACCCGATGCGATCGCGCCCGAGAACGATGAGACCGACGTGCGGCGAGGTGATCCCTCGCCTTCGATGTGGCGCTCGATATCCAGCGCCGCGCCGGCCACCTCCGATCAAGACCAAACGAGCCCACGGCCTTTCTGGCCGGTACGCGCTCTCTTCGAACCCACTGTATCGACACCCATGACTACCAGAACCCACGATGATGCCATTGAGTCGGGCGAGCGGCGCTTGAACCGTCAAGACGCCAAGACCCTGGCGCTTTCCGCCCTCGGCGGCGCTCTCGAATTCTACGATTTCGTCATCTTCGTCTTTTTCGCCACGGTGGTAGGGGCGCTTTTCTTCCCCGCCGACATGCCCGACTGGCTGCGCCTGGTGCAGACCTTCGGGATCTTCGCCGCCGGCTATCTGGCCCGTCCGCTCGGTGGCATCGTGATGGCCCACTTCGGCGATCTGCTCGGCCGCAAGCGGATGTTCATGTTCAGCATCCTGCTGATGTCGGTACCGACCCTGATCATGGGCCTTTTGCCGACCTACGCCTCGATCGGTATCGCCGCACCCTTGCTGCTGCTGCTGATGCGCGTCTGTCAGGGAGCGGCGATCGGTGGCGAGGCGCCGGGGGCATGGGTCTTCGTCACCGAGCATGTGCCGAGCCGGCACATCGGCCTGGCCTGCGGCACCCTGTCGATGGGGCTGGTGCTCGGCATCCTGATCGGTTCGGTGGTCGCGTCGCTGCTCAGCGCCACGTTCAGCGATCAGCAGATTCACGATTGGGCTTGGCGGTTGCCGTTCATCTTCGGTGGCCTGCTTGGCCTGGTGACGCTCTACCTGCGTCGCTACCTGCACGAGACCCCGGTATTCGCCGAGATGCAGGCGCGCAAGACGCTGGCGGCCGAGCTGCCGGTGAAAAAGGTGATCACCGAGCATCGCGGTGCCGTGGTGCTGTCGATGCTGGTCACCTGGGTGCTCACCGGTGCGATCGTGGTCACCGTATTGATGATGCCGACGCTGCTGCAGTCGCCATCGATCGGCATCGACCGTGCCACCGCGCTCAACGCCAATACCATCGCGCTGGTGTTCACCCTGATCGGTTGTGTGGTCAGCGGCCGGATGGGCGATCGCTTCGGTGATGGCCCGGTGTTCTCGCTGTTCAGCTTCGGTCTCGGCGTCAGCTTCATCTTCTTCTTCGTCTCGGTGCACTACACCACCGAGTACCTGGTGCCGCTCTACGCGCTGTCGGGCTTCTTCGTCGGTATCGTCGGGTTGGTGCCGGCGATAGCGGTGAAGTCGTTTCCCGCCGAGGTACGTTTCTCGGGGCTTTCGTTCTCCTACAACGTGGCCTATGCGATCTTCGGCGGCGCGACGCCGCTGGCGCTGTCGCTCGCGCTGGCACGCTGGAGCTACGCACCGGCTTACTACGTTGCGTTGCTCGGCGTCCTGGGGATGTTGATCGGTATCTACCTGATCTACTCGGGCGCATCCCGCGGCAGCGCCGAGTCACGCTGAACAGTTCCAGTCCCCGGCGGCGCCCTCGCGCCGCCGGACCCGGCGCCCAGGCGTCGTTCGCCGTGCGAAACCCTTGCAGATGTCCGACACCCTCGCTTGTGCCCGCCGGCTCGATCGCCGAGATGCCAAGACGCTCGCTCTCTCCGCCCTCGGTGGTGCGCTCGAATTCTACGACTTCGTCATCTTCGTGTTCTTCGCCGCGACCATCGGCAAGCTGTTCTTCCCCCCCGACATGCCGGAGTGGCTGCGCCTGGTGCAGACCTTCGGGATCTTCGCCGCCGGTTACCTGATCCGTCCGCTCGGTGGCATCGTGATGGCCCATTTCGGCGACCTGCTCGGCCGCAAGCGGATGTTCATGTTCAGCATCCTGCTGATGTCGTTGCCCACCCTGGCGATGGGGCTGCTGCCGACCTATGCCTCGATCGGTGTGTTGGCGCCGCTGCGGCTGCTGGCGATGCGGCTGCTGCAGGGGGCGGCGATCGGTGGTGAGGCGCCGGGCGCCTGGGTGTTCGTCACCGAGCACGTCCCGACTCGCCACGTGGGTTTCGCCTGCGGCACGCTCTCCGCCGGTCTCGCCCTGGGGATCCTGTTGGGCTCGCTGGTAGCCACGGTGGTGCATCGCCAGTTCAGTTTGGAGCAGCTCGAGAGCTGGGCCTGGAGATTGCCGTTCATCCTCGGCGGATTGCTCGGGCTGGTGACGCTCTACCTGCGCCGCTACCTGCACGAGACCCCGGTGTTCACTGAAATGCGCTCGCGCCGAAAGCTCTCGCGCGAGATGCCATTGAAGCGGGTGGTGCGTGAGCATCGCGCTGGGGTGCTGCTGGCGATGCTGGTGACTTGGATCCTCACTGCGGCGATCGTGGTCACCACCCTGATGATGCCGACCCTCCTGCAAGGGCCGGGTATCGGGCTCGATCGGACCGCCGCGCTCTCGGCCAACAGCCTGGCGATCCTCGCCGTGGTGGTCGGCTGCGTAGTCTGTGGGCGGCTGGCCGACCGCTTTGGCGACGGGCCGGTGTTCATGGCGTTCAGTTTCGGCCTGGGCGCGAGCTTCACGGTTTTCTACGTCACCATGCACCACACCATCGACTACCTGGTGCCGCTCTACGTCCTGACCGGGTTCTTCGTCGGCATCACCGGGCTGATCCCTGCTGTCGCGGTGAAAGCGTTTCCGGCCGAGGTGCGTTTCTCGGGGCTGTCGTTCTCCTACAACGTCGCCTATGCGATCTTCGGCGGGCTGACCCCGCTGGTGCTGTCGCTTGCGATCGTGCATTTCGACTATGCGCCGGTCTACTACATCGTGCTGTTGAGCTTGCTCGGAATGGCGATCGGCGCCTATCTCACCCGCCGCGGCCTGGTCGCTGGCCGGGTCCGGCTGAACTAAGGCATCTTCTCCGTGGCCTGCTAGGCTTGGTCTTGGTGGGGCGGCATCGGTCCTCCCCGGCATGCACCCAGCAGGAGGCGATATGGAAATTTCCCTCAAAGGCAAGAATGCGCTGGTCACCGGCGGCAACCGCGGGATTGGCGCCGAGGTGGTCGCGCAGCTCGCCGCCGCCGGCGCCAACGTAGCACTCCATTCACGCAGGCCGCGCGACGAGGCGACTCGCACCGCCGAGGAGCTCAGCGCCAAGCATGGGGTGAAGGTGGTGGTGGTCACCGGTGACTTCGCTGATGCCGCAAGCGTCGCAGAGCTCTTCGAGCAGTTCGATCGGAATTTCGACCAGATCGACATCCTGATCAACAATGCGGGTTACGAGGACAAGTACGCGCTCGAGGATCTGCCGCCGGAGAAGTGGGATGCGCTGATCCAGGTCAACCTCACAGCGCCCTTCCTCTGTGCCCAGCAGGCGGCCCGGCGAATGAAGAAGAGCGGCGGTGGGGTGGTGATCAACATGCAGTCGATCCACGATGAGGTGACGCGCAAGGGGGTCGGCCACTACAGCATCGCCAAAGCGGGGCTCAAGATGCTCAGCCGTGCCGCCGGGGTCGAGTGGGGCGAGTATGGGATCCGGGTGATCGGGCTCTCACCGGGCGCGATCGAGACCGACATCAACCGTGGCGACATCGACGCGCTGGGGCGCGACAAGTTCGAGCGCTGGATACCCGCCGGGCACGTCGGCGAGACGCCGGACATCGGCCAGACGGTGGTGTTCCTCTGCTCGCCGCAGGCACGCTACATCACCGCGACCACGCTCTACATCGACGGTGGCTACATGCACAACGTCATCCGCTACGACGAGCGCCCCGGCAAGGAGGGTGTCGACGGTGAGTGAGGCGGTGAAAAGCGCTGGATTTCGCCGTCGGGATTAGGGAAAGTGAGCCTTGGCGTGTTTCGCTCATCCCTTGCCGTGCACGGTTGAATGAGTGAGGCACGTCCCAGGCTGCGATACGCGGCCGGCGTCGCTCGGACGGTTCCGGGCGCCTACGTCACTGCCGAGGGTCCCATGACCAGCGTTACCACCCCACGTCGTTTCACCCGCATCGATCGTCTACCCCCCTACGTTTTCAATATCACCGCGGAACTCAAGATGGCCGCTCGCCGCCGCGGCGAGGACATCATCGACTTCTCGATGGGTAATCCTGACGGCCCCACGCCCGCGCACATCGTCGACAAGCTGGTCGAGGTGGCGCGCCGCGACGATACCCACGGCTATTCGACCTCGAAGGGTATCCCGCGTCTGCGCCGCGCGATTTCCCACTGGTACCGGGACCGCTACGCAGTGGAGATCGATCCCGAAAGCGAGGCAATCGTCACCATCGGCTCCAAGGAAGGGCTCGCCCACCTGATGCTCGCCACGCTCGATGCCGGCGATACCGTGCTGGTGCCCAACCCCAGCTATCCGATCCACATCTACGGTGCGGTGATCGCCGGCGCCCAGGTGCGCTCGGTGCCGCTGGTGCCGGGCATGGACTTCTTCGCCGAGCTCGAGCGAGCGATCCGCGAGACCATCCCCAGCCCGAAGATGATGATTCTCGGTTTCCCCTCCAACCCCACTGCCCAGTGCGTCGAACTCGACTTCTTCGAGCGCGTGGTGGCGCTGGCCAAGCAGTACGGTGTGCTGGTGGTCCACGACCTCGCCTATGCCGACATCGTCTACGACGGCTGGCAGGCGCCATCGATCATGCAGGTGGAGGGCGCTAAGGAGATCGCGGTCGAGTTCTTCACTCTGTCGAAGAGCTACAACATGGCTGGCTGGCGGATCGGCTTCATGGTCGGCAACCCTGAGCTGGTCCAGGCATTGGCGCGGCTCAAGAGCTATCACGACTACGGCACCTTCACACCGCTCCAGGTCGCCGCTATCGCGGCGCTCGAGGGCGACCAGGGCTGCGTCGGCGAGATCACCCGTGAGTACCAGGCGCGCCGGGACGTGCTGGTCAAGGGCCTGCACGAGGCTGGTTGGATGGTCGAGAAGCCGCGCGCGTCGATGTACGTCTGGGCCAGGATCCCCGAGCCCTATGCCGGGCTCGGCTCGCTCGAGTTCGCCAAGAAGCTGCTCGCCGATGCCAAGGTTTGCGTTTCTCCCGGCGTCGGCTTCGGCGAGTACGGTGACGACCATGTGCGCTTCGCGCTGATCGAGAACCGCGACCGCACGCGTCAGGCGGTACGCGGGATCAAGGCGATGTTCCGCGCCGACGGACTGCTACCCGCCCAGGCTTGAGCCCGATCCATCCAGCGACGACCCGCTTGGCGAGTAGTGCCGTTCATTCGAGTATGCGAGGCCAAGCGGGACTCGCTGAGAAATCCGACGCCAGATCCCGTCAGAGGATTTTTCCGACCATCCACCAGCCATCGCTCGATCTCGTTGTCCGCAGATGCGTACCGCCCCGAGGCGCTCGCCCGCTCGTGCCTCGAGCGGTGGCGAATCGAGCCCGTGACCATGGCGGAAAGATCAGGTGTTACACTCGGTTTTTGCAGCCGTTCGGCGGCAGGGCACTTGGAAAAACATCAGGGTTTTCGTAATGCAAAAGATCGAGCACCGGACATTGACCGAGCTCGCCTACGATGAAATCACCCAGGGCATGGTTTCAGGACGCTTTCTGCCCGGTCAGGTGCTGATCATCCGGGCACTCGCCGATAGCTACGGTATCTCCGCAACGCCCATCCGTGAGGCCTTGCAGCGTCTGGTAGCCGAGCACCGGCTGGATGTGCTGCCGAATCGCTCGATCGCGGTGCCGAAGATTTCCAAGGATAAGTATCTCGAGCTGCTGCGCATTCGCTGTGCGCTGGAAGGGCTCGCCGCGGAACTGGCCACGCCGAACATAGACGCCGCGTCCCTGGAAGAGCTCGGGCGGATGCTCGATGAGCTGGAAGAATCAGTGCGTGAAAATAGTTCGGAAGGCTATGTGGCGCTGAATCAGAAGTTCCATTTCCATATCTATGAAAAAGCCAACTCCCCGCATTTGCTGAAAATGATCCAGGACCTGTGGAGCCGGGTCGGGCCGTTGTTCAACGAGCTGTTCGCCGACCCCGATTTCGTCAACCACGCCAATGACGAACATCGACGGATCTACGCAGCCCTCGAGCGAGGAGACCCCGCCGAGGTCTACGACTGTCTGGTGCGGGACATCCACGTATCGGCCAGTTCGCTGCACGCCCGGGGCTGAGCCGGGCGCCTCTCACTGGCGCTCCAGGCGCACGAACAGGATCCAGAACAGGCCGAGGAACAGCGGCAGGGTCACCAGCAGTACCAGGGTCGTCAGCGCGAAGATGATCGGCACCTGCGACTGCTGGGACGACGCCATGATCCAGTTCCACACCGGCATGGTCTCGGTGGTTCCGCGCAGGAACAGGGTGCGCAGCATTTCGTTGAACGACAGCAGAAAGCCGAACAGAGTGGCGCCGACGATGCCGGGGCGCAGCAGCGGCAGCTCGATGTCGCGGAATATCTGCCACTTCGACGCGCCCAGATCCGCCCCGGCCTCGATCAGCCGGTGGTCGAAGCGGGTGGTCAGCACCATGATGATCAGCAGGGCGAAGGGGAAGGCCCAGATGAAATGGCCCACCGCGATCGACCAGAAGCCCAGCTTGAGCCCCAGTACGGTGCGGGTCAGGATGAACAGCGCCGCGCCCATCGACATGCCGGGGATAAACAGCGGCAGCACCAGCAGCAGCATCAGGCGCCCCGGTCGCCGCGTCAGCGGCAGCGCGCGGCCCACGTAGGTGGCGCAGACCGCGCAGAGCACGCCGATCAGCAGCGCCATCGCCAGGCTGGCGCCGAAGGGGCCGATCCAACGGGTGTCCTGCCACAGCGCGGCGTAGTGCTCCAGCGACAGCGGAAAGGGAATGCCCGACAGCGGGCGTTCGCTGATCGACATCAGCGCCAGCCAGAACAGCGGGAAGTAGATCAGCAGCAGCATCAGAGCGCCGACGCTCTTGCCCAGCAGCGGCCAGCCTTTCCAGTAGCTCCAACGCTGATGTACCCGGGGATGTTGGTTCACGGTTTCAACTCCTCAGGATGCGAAACGAGGAAGACAGGTCGCCGAAGCGCCGACCGATGAGCACGAACGCCAGCACCAGCACGCCGAGGATCAGCATGATCAGCGTGGTCAGGGCCGCCAGTACGGGGTAGCGCAAGGCCGAGTAGGCGCTTTCGATCGAGTTGCTCAGCAGGTTGACGAAGCCGCCGCCGAGCATGCTCGGCTCCACCCAGGCGGCCATCGCCGAGCCGAGGGTGAACAGCACGCCGGCGATCACCCCGGGCAGCGACAGCGGGATGATCACCCCGGTCAGGGTCTGCCAGGGGGAGGCGCCGAGGTCGTTGCTGGCATCGATCAAGGCGTCGTCGACCAGCGAGATGGCGATGTATACCGGCAGCATCATGGTCGGGAACAGAGCGATGACCATGCCGAAATGGACGGCCCATTCGCTGTACAGAATGCCGGCCGAGCCCGGCTCGACCAGACCGATGCCGATGAACAACGGGATCAGCGGGCCATTCTCGCCCAGAAGCGCCCGCCAGATGATCGTGCGTGAAGAGAGATCGAGGAAGAAGGGAACCGTCATCAGCGCCAGGGTCATCGCCTTGACCGTGCGCGAAGCGTGGCCCTTGGCCAGCCACAGGCTGAAGGCGAAGGCCAGCACCAGCTCCACCGCGGTCACCGTGAAGGCGATGCGCAGGGTTCGCAGGATCACCTCGAAGCGGCCCGAGTCGAAGATCGAGGCCCAGGTATTGAGGCTGGGCGTGTACACGGTGAAAAACGACTTGGTTTCGAAAAAGCTGTAGACCACCACCCCCAGCAGCGGTACCACCACAGCGAGGAACCAGGCGGCGAGAAACAGCGCCAGTGGCCAGTCGACGCGGCCCAGCAGGGCGCGCCACGGCGTCTTGGCTGCCAGGGACGACGGCGCCACCTGAGCCTGTGTATCAGGGATCGATGTACTCATGTGGCGTCTCCTCTTGTGTCGACCGGCGCCCGCCGAACGTATTCGATCGGCGGGCGGGCCATGGGCTCAGGCGTTCAGGAAGCGTTGCCACTGCTCTTCCATCGAATCGGCATTCGACGGAGTGGTGGTGCTGACCAGCGGCTTGGAGAACTTGCGGGCGATCTTCCGTTCGGTCTCCTCGAGGGCGGCGATGTCTTCGGCGCTCCAGTCGTTTTCCCGGGCATAGGCCACCGCCAGATCCATGTTCGGTCCGGCGTAGCCGCGATCTCGGGCCTGCAGGGCGCGGTACTCGCCGCCGAGGTAGTAGTTGAGCACCTTGTAGATCGCGTCCAGGTTGTCCCTATCGCCGGCCTGCACCGGCAGGTAGGCGCCGTGGCCCCACTTGTAGTAGCCCTCTTGGGTATAGGCGTAGCGGGTCGCGTCCTTGCCGAGCTTGAGGTTGACCTCGCGCACAGCCGGCTCCCAGCAGTTGATCACGTCCACTTCGCGGTTGCTCAGTAGCTGGATCTGCTCCTCGAACGAGGTATGCAGGGTGCGGAACTGTCCGGCGCGCTTGCGTTCGATCAGGAAGTCGACGACCTGGCGGGTCTCTTCGGGCTCGAGGTCGGCGCAGTTGCTGAACGGCTTGCCGGTCTTGCTCTGCAGATACAGCGCCGCCATCGGCAGCGAGTAGCCCCAGGTCCTGTCGAAGGAGACCCGGCCGCGGGTGCGCGGGTCGTCGAACACCAACGACCAGGAAAGCTCTTCCTCGCTGTCCGGGTCCAGGCCGAGCTTCTCCGGGAAGTAGCCGAAGCTGTCGGCATTGCCGATCACCGGCACGCCCCATTGGTTGCCTTCGGCGTCCTGGACCACGCGGCTATGCTTCCACTCATCCGGGGTGCGCTCCCAGAGGGTCAGCGCCGGGTGTTGGGTGTCGATCGGCAGGTAGGTACCGCGCGGGCCGAGGATGTCCTGGGTGCCGGCTTCGAAGACGAAGATGTCGGTCTGGTCACCCAGCCCCGCGGCGACCACGTCGCGCAGGAAGACCCCGACGTCGTTGCCGGTGCCGGTGAACTCCATCTGCACCCCGATGGACTGGGCCATCACCGACCAATCCTTGAGTTGCGAGGTGGTCACGCCATAGCCGCGCACGGTGGCCGGGCCGGCCGCCCAGAGCCGGCTGGCGGGCAGGTCCAGAGCCAAAGGCAGCGCCAGCGCGCTCGCGCCCAGTGCCGCCGAGCGCAGGAAGTCGCGGCGCGACCGTAGTAGTTGTAGTTGTGAAACGCTCGTCTCTTTCATGGCTCGCTCCTGGATGTCAGGGTTGGTCAGGCAGGGAATGCGATCGAATCCTCTACTTCCCAGATCACCGTGTCGGCACTGGGCACGTCGACGTTCTTTCCTTCCCAGTTGCGCAGCTTGAGCCGGCCCGCGGGGGTGTCGGCCCAACGCTCGGTGTACTTGCCGCGGTAGGCTGCCGGTGACGGCTTGCAGGGCAGGGCATTGACGCCGGCTGGCGCATTGGTGCCCGTGACGCTGATCAGCCGCAGGTGTTCGGCGCGCACGGCTATGCCAGCGTCCACGCCGGCCTGTAGCGGTTGATCCCCGCCTACCCGGCTGCGGATGCGTGTGCCGTTGGCCATTTCGATCAGCGCGGTGCCGTCCCGGGTTTCCAGCACGCGACCGCCGAGCAGGTTTTCGAAACCCATGAATTCGGCGGCGAACAGGCTGCTCGGGCTGTCGAACAGGGCCACCGGTGGACCGATCTGCTCGACCCGGCCGTGGCGCATCAGCACCACCCGGTCGCTCATGGTCAGGGCCTCCTCCTTGCTGTGGGTGATGAAGACGAAGGTCATCCCCAGCGAACGCTGGATCTCCACCAGCTCCGACTGCATGTCGATGCGCAGCTTTTCGTCGAGCGCGGCCAGCGGCTCGTCGAGCAGCAGCAGCGCCGGACGGATGACGAAGGCCCGGGCCAGGGCCACGCGCTGCTTCTCGCCGCCGGAGAGCTGGCCGATACTGCGCTGCGCCTTGGCCTCCAGGCGCACCACCGCCAGCGCCTCCCGGGCCTGGCGCAGGGCCTCGGGACGCGCCACGCCGCGCACTTTCAGGCCATAGGCCACGTTCTCCTCGACGCTCATGTGCGGGAACAGCGCGTAGCTCTGGAATACCGTGGTGCAGTTGCGCTGGGCCGGCGGCTTGCCGATCACGCTTTGGCCGCCGATCGCCAGCCGGGTGATCGACTGGGCCTGCTCCAGCCCGGAAATCAGCCGCAGCAGGGTGGTCTTGCCGGAGCCGCTTTCGCCCAGGATCGAGACGAACTCGCCCGGCTCGACCCGCAGTGAGACGTGATCCAGAGCGAGCACGGAGCCGTAGCTGTGCACGGCGTCTTGGATCTCGAGAATCGGCGCTTGGGCGGCGGTGTTCATGGCGCATACCTCGGCGGCACAGGGCCCGGCAGGGGAGTGGTCACAGCCAGTCGGCCAGCGCGGCGTGCACCGCGCGGGCGAGCTGGATGGCGTTGGGGGTATCGGAATGTACGCAGATCGATTCGGCGGTGACCTTCACGTCGCGACCGTTGACCGAGCGAGTCAGGCCCTCGGTCACCGCTCGCCTGACCTTCTCCACCATCGCCTCCTCGGCGACGCTTTCATGCTGCCGAGTGATGATCTGGCGGCCGTCGTCGTCGTATTCCAGGTCGGAATAGAACTCGCACTGGAAGGGGACGCCACGACGGATGAAGACTTCCGACATCACGCAATCGGCGTAGCCGATCACCGGCACGCCCAGCGCCAGCGCCGCATCGGCGATGCCTTCGGCGACGTGGGCCTGGCGCTGGGCCATGCCGAACAGGGCGCCGTGAGGCTTGATGTGCGACAGCGCCAGGCCCTCGGCATCCAGGTAGGCTTTCAAGGCGCCGCTCTGGTACAGCACCAGGGCGGAGATTTCCTCGCGTGTCATGCTCATCTCGCGGCGGCCGAAGCCTTCGCGATCCGGCAGGCCCGGGTGCGAGCCGATGGCGATGCCGTGGCGCTTGGCCGCCTTGACCGTGCGCCACATGGTGACCGGATCGGATGCGTGAAAACCGCAGGCGACGTTGGCGTGGGTGATGAACGGCATGCAGGCTTCGTCGTCGCCCAGGCGGTAGATGCTGAACGCTTCACCCATGTCGCAGTTGATCGTGACCTTGGCCATGTTGTCCTCGCTGTGCCTCATGGGGCGATTGCCGTCAGGCGCCTGGCTGGGCGGCGAGCACCGCGCGCAGTTGGGCGATGAAGAAATCCGCGTTGTCGCGGGTGAACACCAGCGGTGGGCGGATTTTCAGCACGTTGGCGCGCGGCCCGGTGGCGCTGATCAGCACTTGCCGTTCGCGCAGCCCGTCGACCAGCTTCGCGGTGAGTGATGCATCGGGGCGCTTCGACTGGCGGTCGCCGACGATCTCGACACCGAAGAACAGCCCCGCGTGGCGCACATCGCCGATCACCTGGTACTCGCTCATCAGTTCGCGCAACCCGTCGGCCAGGTAGGCGCCGACCTTCAGCGCGTTATCCATCAGTGCCTCGTCCTGAATCACCTCGAGCACCGCCATGGCGGCGGTGGTGGCCACGGTGTTGCCGCCGAAGGTGTTGAAGTAGCGTGCGCTGCTGCCGAACTCCGCGATGATCGACGGCTTGACCACGACGCCGGCGACCGGGTAGCCGTTGCCCATGGGTTTGCCCAGGGTGACGATGTCCGGCACCAGGCCGTGGCGCTGGAAGCCCCACAGGTGGCTGCCGGTGCGGCCGAAGCCGGATTGCACCTCGTCGGCGATGTACAGCGCGCCCGCCGCGCGTACCGCCTCGACCGCGCCGGCGAGGAAACCGGCCGGTTCGGTGAAGACGCCGTCGCTGGAGAACACCCCATCGCAGATGAACGCCGCCGGCTTGATCCCATGGCGTTTTAGATCGGCCAGGGCGGCTTCGACATCGCGTCGCAGCTGGTCGGCGACCTCGCCGTTGCGGCTGCGGTACAGGTCGGGAGCCGGCACCGTGCGTACGTGGGCGCCGAGGTCGACGTTCGGCCCGAGCGAAGGCGAGATCTCGGCGATGGCCTGGGTGATGCCGTGGTAGGCGCACTCGGTGACGATGATGCCCTGGCCGCCGGTGTAGGCCTTGGCCGCGCGCAAGGCCAGGTCGTTGGCCTCGCTGCCGGTGCAGGTGAACATCAGATGGCCGAGCGCATCGGGAAAGGTCGCCAGCAAGCGTTCGGCATAGCCGAGGATGGTGTCGTGCAGGTAGCGGGTGTTGGTCGCCAGCACCTGTACCTGGTCGGCGATCGCGCGGGCCACGCGCGGGTGGCAGTGGCCGACCGAGGCGACGTTGTTGTAGACGTCCATGTAGGCTTTGCCGCTCTGGTCGTACAGCCACACGCCATCACCGCGCACGATGTGCACCGGGTGCTGGTACATCAGCCGGTAGGCCGGGCCGAGCAGGCGCCGGCGCCGCTCGATCATCGCCTGCTCTTCTGGCGGCAGCTCCACTGCGCCCGGGCGATAGGCATTGGGCATCGCATCGTCTTGCATCTCAGGCTCCTGTCTCAAGTTCTTTCATCTCAAGTTCTTTCGCCAAGCGCGCAGGCCAGGTAGGCGTGGGCCGCCTGAGGGCTGATTTCGCCGAGCCGCTCCAGGGCGCGCCAGGCCGGTGGGTTGTTGCGCAGGATGTAGGTGTCATTCTCTGGATGGCGCTGGGCGCGCCAGCCGGTGATGATCACCGTCGCGGCCAGGCGTGCCTTGATCAGGTCGAACAGCGCTTCGAGTTCCTCGGGCCGCAGTGGCAGAACCCGGTGGTAGGCGCGGACGAACTCACTCACCGCTTCGAGCGGGTGGCCGCCGCCCTCGTCGATCTGGTAGGAGCAGGCCACCGCCAGCTCGTGGACCAACGGGGTGTACACCGCGTCGCCGAAGTCGAGGATGCCGGTCACCCGGCGCTGGTCGTGGGGATCGACCAGCAGGTTGTGTGGATTCAGGTCGTTGTGGATCAGCTGCGCGCGCATCTTCTCCACCCGGGGGGCGACTTCTGATTCGTGGCGGTCGAGCAGCGCCTGGAGCAGGCCGCGGCGTGCAGGGTCGGGGATCGCCTCGATCAGCGGGCGGAGCCGGCCTACGTGCTTGATGTCCCAAAGCAGTTCGTGGCTGGCGGCGGCCGGATGTTCGAAGTCGGCCAGGGCCAAATCGAGGCGGGCCAGCAGGGCTGCGATGGTGGCGCGCTGCTCGGCACTGCGCTCGGCGCGCCACAGCGGCATGCCCTCGAGCCAGGTGAACAGCCGGGCGATGGTGGGCTCGCCGTCTTCGATCGCCAGGCACAGCTCATGCTGGCCATTGCGCGCGGCGACCAGGTGCTGGATCGGCAGGCCCGGGTCGCGCTCGGCGATGTGCAGCATGGCCGCGGTGGTCAGGTTGGTGACCAGTGGCGTTTCGCTTTGGTTGGCGAACTTGAGGATGTAGCCGTGCCCATCGTCGGTGCGGGCGTGGTAGTTGGTGTCGCGTTCGCCGCCCAGGGCCTCGACGCTGACGCTCAGGCCATAGTGGCGCTCGACCAGCGCTATCGCCTCCGCCGGTCGAATCCGGGGCGGGGCGTTGCACAGCAGCGCGTTGGCCGGCGAACCGTGATCGATCATCGACGACTCCAGGGCAGTGGGGTGGAGCAAGGGCAACATTTCATTGCGGGGTCAGCGCCTCTTGGGTCACGGCGCTGTCCAGGTCGCGCCTTCGTTGTTGAGCCTCGTCCAGCGACACTTCGTGAAAGCGCAGGATTTCGTGGGGGCGTACCTGGCCGAGCTTCCAGAATTCGGCGCTGGGTACGGTGAAGGGATTGATGAATCCACCGGTGCTCGGCGCATCGTTGATCAGGATGATGGGGGTCTGACCGGCCAGGTTGATCGCCCCCAGCGGGTAGCCGTGGTCGAGGATGTTGGAGGGATCCTGGCCGTGCTCGGGACGCTTGTGGGTGGCCCGGTGGGCGAAGCTGAAGACCGGGCCGCTCAGGCGCATGCCGGTGCGGTTGCTCTGGGCCTGGACCTTCCAGTCGCTACTGACGAAGTCGGTGAGCGACTCATCGCTCAGCCAGTCGTCGTTTGGCCCACGCACGCAGGCCACGCTTCGGCTCTCATCACTGCCCAGCGGCGGGCGATGGGCCTCGTCGACGTGATACAGGCCGCGTTGATCGCCACCCGGCACGCCCAGGGGCAGCGTCTGCCCGGGCTGCAGCGCGCGTCCGCCGATCCCGGCCATGTGGAACACGGCGCGTGAACCGAGCACCGGCGTGGTGGCAATGCCCCCGGAAAAGGCGATGTAGCTGCGCATGCCGACGCGCGAACCGCGCAGGGCCAGGGTCTGGCCGGCGCGGGCGATGACCGTCGTCCACATCGGTATCGGCTGCCCATCGAGGGTTGGCGACATCTCGGCCCCGGTGATCGCGATCAACACGCTGCAGTGCAGTCGCAGGGTCGGCCCCATCACCTGGCACTCCAGGGCGGCGGTATCGCGTGGGTTGCCGACCAGCAGGTTGGCCAGGCGAAACGACCAGAAGTCCACCGGACCGGATGGTGGAATACCCTGTTCCCAGTGGCCGAGGCGTCCGGGCAACTCCTGGACCGTGGTTTCCAGGCCGGGTTTGACCACCTCGAACTGCGATGGCGGATTCATGCCGACCCACCGGCTGGCTGTCCAGCCTCGAGTCTGCGGCGCGCCTCGCGGTAGCGGCCCACCGAGAAGGTCTGGTGCTCGACGCAGTGGTGCTCGTAGCGCCCGGCCTCGACCTCGCTTTCGAGAAACTCGAACTCGGCCTGGTCGATGGGAATGAACCTTACCCGGTCTCCGGGGCGGAACAGCACGATGTCGTCATGGAAGGCGGGCAGGCGCTGTTCACGGTCGAAGGTCGGCACCGGGGTCCGGCCCAGCAGCTGATAGCCGCCGGGTGTGCGGTCCGGGTAGATGCAGGTCAGTGCGCCTCCCAGGCCGACCGCGCCCCGGGGTGTCCAGGTGCGCGGCGGGTTGTACTTGGGCGCGACGATGCGGGCGCGGTCGTCCAGCGGCATCAGTGAGCAAAGGCCGGGCCAGAAGCCGAGGGCGGCGACCCAGTAGTCGGTGCCGGCGTGCAGGCGGCGCAGCGCATCGCGCCCGGGCAGTCCATTGGCCTGGCAGACCAGCTGTGCATCGGGCTGCTTGTCAGGCTGGCGGCTGCGGTAGTCCTCGATGCAAGCCTCGGTCCAGGGGTCGAAGTACATGACCGGGATGTAGAACATGCGGCTGGGCAGTTCGGCGGCATCGGTGCGGCTGGCGCCGTCGTGCAGAGCGCCGACTTCACGAACCACGTCGGCATAGCTGATCACTTCCGGGTCGTAGGAAATCTGCATCGATGCCAGCTCCGGAATCAGCTCGATGATGCCGGGAATGGCCGCCTGGCGGATGGCGGCCACCAGGTTGTGCACCAGGATGTTGAGCTCGAAGCTCATCCCATCGCCCAGTTCGACCTCGATGTAGCGATCGCCCCCTACATAGAACCTGGGGTGTTGATGAATCATCGGTGTGCCTCGCATTGCCCCATTTAGGGACCGCTCGAAAGCGGTGATATATGATATATCAAAGAGCAAATTGCATGCCAAAAGGCCATGCGTCCGCCTGGCATTCGCCTTGCCGGGAAAGAGGCTCGTTCAATCAAGGTGTTGGATGGGATCTTGAGATGGGCGAACGCGACGATGTCTGGCGCCCGGAAGACGCACAGCTGTGCTGGATGATCCGTGAAGGAGCATGGCGCCCTAAAGTGGGGCCAGAAGTGCCCTAACCGGATGCACGGTCAGGTTCGCTTGTAAGCTCCCGCCGCCTGCAGTGCCCGCGCTGGCTGTGCGCGAACGCCCTTGAGCAGGCGGGGGAGGCGAGCGGGGCGGAGGGGCCATCCTCGCCGGCAACGCTGGGGATCGATACGATCCCCAGCGTTGCCGGTCGACGCAGGCAGACAGTACCTGGGGCTCAATGCCCCAGGTTCGTCTGTCCTCCTACGTCTGCGGTGGTTTCGCGGACGCGGTGGCCGGAGAAGCCGTACCAAGCGATGTAGAGATAGCACAGCACCGGCAGCAGGAAGGCGATCTGCAGGCTGAAGTTGTCCGCCAACGCCCCCTGCAGCACCGGCAGGATGGCGCCGCCGACGATCGCCATGATCAAAAGGCTCGATGCCTTGCCGGTCAGCGGACCCATGCGATTGATGCCCAACGTGAAGAGGGTGGGGAACATGATCGAGTTGAACAGTCCCACCGCAATGATGCTCCACATCGAGACCTGGCCGCTGGCGATGATCGAGATCAGTACCAGCGAGCCCGCGACCAGTGCGAACAGTCCGAGCAGCAGGTAGTCGCGCACCACCCGCATCAGCGCCGCGCCGACGAAGCGGCCGACCATCGCGCCGCCCCAGTAGAGGCTTAGGTAATGGGCGGCCTGGCTCTCGCTGATCCCACCGATCTCGGGGAGCGAGAGGTAGTTGATCATGAAGCTGCCGATCGAGACTTCGGCGCCGACATAGAGGAATAGGCCGATGATCGCGAACACTACATGACGGTGGCGCAGTACCGCGGCGAAGCTATGCTCGCCCTGGCCCGGTTCGCCAGCCTGCTCCTTGAAGCTCGGCAGCCGCCACAGGTAGATCATCACCGCGAGCAGTGCCAGCACCACCGCCAGGCCCACATAGGGAATCTGCACCGCCTGGGCTTCCTGCAGCCGATAGGCGCCCAGCGCCTCGGCGCTGAGCTGCGCCTGCTGCTCCGGGGCGAGCACGCTGTTGGAGAGGATCAAGAGCCCGCCGAAGGCCGGCGCGATGGTGGTGCCGAGGGAGTTGAACGCCTGGGCCAGATTGAGCCGGCTGGAGGCGGTTTGCTCGTCGCCGAGCAGGCTGATGTAGGGATTCGCCGCGACCTGCAGCATGGTGATGCCGCTGGCCAGCACGAACAGCGCGCTCAAGAACAGCCCATAGGACTCGAACGCAGCGGCGGGATAGAACATCAGCGCGCCAATGCCCGCGACCAGAAGGCCTGCACTGATGCTGTTCTTGTAGCCGATCAGGCCGAGTACCTTGCCCGCTGGCATCGACATGATGAAATAGGCGCCGAAGAAGGTGAACTGGATCAGCATCACCTGGGTGTAGTTGAGCGAGAACACCGCGCGCAGGTGGGGAATCAGGATGTCGTTGAGACAGGTGATGAATCCCCAGATGAAGAAGATCGAGGTGACGACGATGATCGCGCTGGTATAGCGCGAGGGGCCGCGTTGCTCTATAGCCATGGATGACAGCTCCCGAGTGGGGCCGCGCCGGTGAGGCGACGGGATCGATTCAGTAAGTTGTATTGTAGTTTAAGTTCTTTGTCGTCCGCCGCGGGTGCGTCCAAATGTCGTATATACACCGGCAGTATCCGGTCGACCGAGCGAGGCGCGATCGCGGGTGGGCGACAAAGCGCTGTTCGAGTGTCCTCGGTCACTGATCATGAGTCGGATCGATTCCGTGGAGCTCCGCTCGGCATGCGCAGCGGCCTCCGGTAGACTGGCAATAGCCGCTCGCGCTTATCGCGGCGCGCAGTTCTCGTCAGTTCACCACTCCCGCCAAGGCGCCCATGTTCACCGTCGTCCACGCCAATCACATCGAGGACCTGCGCGATCTAGCCCTGGCGATGATCGAGCGCGAGCCGCTGGCGCCGCTCGAGTCCGAAACCTTCCTGGTTCAGTCCAACGGCATGGGGCAGTGGCTGCAGATGTCGATTGCCAGTCGCCAGGGGGTGGCCGCTTCGATCGAGTTTCCGCTGCCGGCGAGCTTCGTCTGGCGCGCCTACCGGGTGGTGCTTGGCCAAGCCATCCCGCAGCATTCGCCGTTCGACCGGCCCGCGCTGGTGTGGCGATTGATGGCGCTGCTGCCCGAGTGCCTGGGCGATCCCGACTTCGCGCCCTTGGCCGACTACCTCGAACGCGAGCGAGACGAGAGCGGACTGCCGGCTGCGCGCCACTGTCACCAGCTGGCCGAGCGGTTGAGCGCACTGTTCGACCAGTATCTGGTCTATCGCCCCGACTGGATCGAGGCCTGGAGCGAGGGGCGCGACGCGGGCGATCTCGCGCTTCCCCCCGAGCAGCGCTGGCAGCCGAAGCTCTGGCGCGCACTGCTCGATTCGGCATCGCCCGAGCAGCGCGGGCTGCATCGCGCCGCGCTGCACCGTCGCTTCATCGAGCGGCTGGCGACGCTCGACGCGCTGCCGCCGGGGCTGCCGCCGAGGCTCTTCGTCTTCGGTATCTCGGCGCTGCCGCACTCGATCGTCGAGGCGCTGCACGCGCTGAGTGCGCATATCGATGTCACCCTGCTGGTGACCAACCCTTGCCGCTACTACTGGGGCGACGTGGTCAGCGAGCGCGAAGCGCTCAGGCGCGATGAACGTGCCCGGCGGCGGCACCCCGAGCGTCCGGGACTTGCCGAGCTCGACCCCGCGCGGATGCACCTGAGCGCCAATCCGCTGCTGGCCGGCTGGGGCGCCCAGGGGCGCGATTTCATTCAGGCGCTCTACGCCTTCGAGGAGAGCCACGGCTTCAGCGCCGAGGCCGATGTGTTCCGCGACCGCGCTGTGGGCGACGATGCAAGCCTGCTCGAGCAGCTCCAGCAAGAGGTGCTCGAGCTGGTCCATCCCTTCGAGCGCGCGGAGCAGGAGGGCGGCAAACGGATGATCGATGCCGAGGACGATTCCGTGCGCCTGGTCGCCGCCCACTCGCCGCTGCGCGAGATCGAAATCCTCTTCGACCAGCTGCTCGATGGCTTCGAGCGCAATCCGACCCTCGCGCCTCGCGACATCGTCGTGCTGGTGCCCGAGATCGATCGCTATGCGCCATTCATCGAGGCGGTGTTCGGCCGCCTCGGCGTCGACGATCCGCGGCGGATCCCGTTCTCCATCGCGGATCGCCGGGCCAGCCGGGCGAGTCCGCTGCTCGGCTGCGCGACCGCGCTGCTCGAACTGCCCCATCGTCGGCTCGCGGTCAACGAGCTGCTCGACTGGCTCGATATTCCTGCCTTCCGGCGCCGCTTCGGCATTCTCGATGGCCAGCTCGAGCTAATCGCTCGATGGCTCGAGCAGAGCGGGGTGCGCTGGGGGCTTTCCAGCGCCCATCGCCAGCACCTGGGGCTGCCGGCGCTCGATGCCAACAGCTGGCGCTTTGGTCTGTCGCGGATGCTGCTCGGCTACGCGATGGGCGATACGCCACCGGGGCAGGAGACCGGGCTCGCCGAGATCGACCCGTTCGATGAGGTGCAGGGGCTCGATGCTGCCCTGGTCGGGCGTCTCGCGACCCTGGTCGAGGCGCTCGAGGAGGCGGCCGGGACGCTGGCCGAGCCGACCGACCGCGAAGGCTGGGTGACGCGGATCGAAGCGCTGATGCTGCGCTTCTTCGAGCCGCGCGAAGAGTACGAACACGATACCCTCGGACGCCTCTCCAGCGCCTTGGATGGCTGGGGCGAGGCTTGCCGGCTCGCCGACTACCGCGACGAGATCCCGCTCGAGGTGGTGCGCGAGGCGCTGGTGGCCCGGCTCGACGAAGGCGGGCTGGCACCGCGCTTTCTCGCCGGACGGGTCAACTTCGCCACGCTGATGCCGATGCGTGCGATCCCGTTTCGCCACGTCTATCTGCTCGGCATGAACGACGGTGACTATCCGCGTCCCCAGCTGACCCAGGATTTCGACCTGATGGCCGCGAGACCGCGCGGCGGCGATCGCTCCCGGCGTGACGACGACCGCTACCTGATGCTCGAGGCGCTGCTCGCCACCCGCGAGCGGCTGACCCTCTCCTGGGTAGGTTTCGACCAGCGCAGCAACCAGCCGCGTCCGCCCTCGGTGCTGGTCAGTGAACTGCTCGATGTGATCACTCAGGGCTGGCGGGTGGATGACGAAGGCGATGACGACGCCCGCGCTCGTGCGGCGATCGAGCGACGGTTGATCCAGTACCATCCGTTGCAGCCGTTCTCGCCGCGCTATTTCTCCGCTCGCGCAGAGGCCCGCTCACAGCTTTTCAGCTACGACGACCACTGGTTGAAGCTTCATCAGCCGGTTGCCGAGCGGGCCGCGCCCCCCGCGCTTGCCGCCGCCCCCGAGCGGATCGGGCTCGATGCGCTGGCGCGACTGTGGCGCGACCCGCCGTCGGTGTGCCTGGGCGAGCGCCTCGGGGTGCGCTTCGGCGAGCCCGAGGCGCTGGCCGAGGATGCCGAGCCGTTCGCCCTAGACGGGCGCGATCGCTACCAGCTCAAGCGCGAGCTGCTCGGCGCGGCGCTCGAGGGCCGCTCGCTCGATCAGGCCGCGCTTCGGCTCGAGCGGGCCGGGCGGCTGCCGGCGCTCGGCTTCGGCGCTGCGCTGCTCGACGATATCCTGCCCGCGCTCGAACGCCAGCTCGAGCGCTGGAGCGAGGAGACCGCCGTACTGCGCCGGGTCGCAGCGCAAAGCCTCCTACTCGAGCACGGCGGGCTGCTGCTCGAATCGCGCCTCGATGGATTGCACCAAGGCCCGCTGGGACTGTGCTGCTGGCGGCTCGAGCCGACCGCCTTCGGTGAGCTCAAGCGTGACCCGCAGGGGCGGCTCAAACGGCTGGGCAAGCCGCACCGGCTGATCGAGCTCCATCTGTTCCAGCTCGCCGCCAGCGTCGCCTATGCCGAGCCGGTGAGTGCCCATGCGCTGTTCGAAGACCAGTGCCTGCACCTGCCCGCGCTGGCGCCCTCATCGAGCGAGGCGAGACTGCGCACGCTACTCGAGTGCTGGAGTGAAGCCTGGCGGGCGCCCTTCGCCGCGCCGCGCGAGCTTTCGCTCGACTACCTGATCGATCTGAACGAAGACCCCGACATCGCGCGTGACAATGCGCGCGCGCGCTACGAACAGGGTGATTGGCGCCGACCGGCGCTGCGTCGCGCGCGGCCGGCGATGGCCGAGCTGTGGCCGGATTTCGCCGCGCTCGAGCGCGCCGGGTTCGCCCGCTTCAGCGAGTTGCTCTACCGGCCGCTGCTCGAGATGCTAGAGTCAATCGATACCCGATAGCCAAATCATCGCGCGGGGCTCGCCGCGCGTCGTCCCTGGAGTAGGCCTTGCATTCCTCACCTCCTTACGCTCGAGGCGCTGACCTGCCGGCGCGCTTGATCATCGGCATCTCCGGTGCCTCTGGCTCGATCTATGGCGTGCGGCTGCTCCAGCTGCTGCGCGACACCTCGATCGAGACCCACCTGGTGATGACGCCTTCGGCCAAGCTGACCCTGTCGCTCGAGACCGACCACAAACCGGCCGAGGTCGAGGCACTGGCCGATGTGGTGCATTCGAGCAAGGACATCGGCGCATCGATCGCCAGCGGCTCGTTTCGTACCCTGGGGATGATCGTCGCACCCTGCTCGATCCGCTCGATGTCCGAGATCGCCGCCGGCACCACCGCTTCGCTTTTGACCCGCGCAGCCGACGTGGTGCTCAAGGAAAGTCGTCGGCTGGTGCTGATGGTGCGTGAAACGCCGCTGCACCGTAACCATCTGCGCCACATGACCGAGCTCGCCGAGCTGGGGGCTATCATCGCGCCGCCGGTGCCGGCGTTCTACGCCCGCCCCGGGAGCCTCGAGGAGATGGTCGATCACAGCCTTGGCCGTGTACTCGACCTGTTCGACATCGACGTCGGCGTGGTCAAGCGCTGGGGCGAACAGCAGCGTTGAGGAGGGGCGGATGGAACATCTCGACCTCCGGGTGGTGGAACGAGCGCTGCAATGGGCGCGCGAAGGCGCGTCGGTGTGGTTCGCCACCGTGCTCGCCACCTTCGGCTCGGCGCCTAGATCGCCCGGTGCGCTGCTGGTCGCCCGCGATGGTGGCGACTACCTCGGCTCGCTATCCGGCGGCTGCGTCGAGGAGCGTTTCATCGAGCAGCTCGCCGAGGGCGAGTTCGAGCGCCCGGCGACGCTGATCCGCTACGGCGAGCACGCCGATGAGCGCGAGCGGCTGCGGCTGCCTTGCGGCGGTGTGCTCGAGGTGCTGGTCGAGCGTCGCGCGGCGGATGATGAATGGATCACCCACCTCGAAGTGCTTCACGCCGCCCTGCTCGGGCGCCAGCCAATGCTGCGCCGGGTCGAACTCGACAGCGGCCGCTACCGGCTGCGTCTCGACCATGAGTTGGGCGAGGCCGCCTGGGTCGAACAGCGTGACACCGCACAGGCCGCCGCCATGGTGCGCATCGGTCCTGCGCTGCGCTTGGTGCTGGCCGGACTCTCTCCGGTCGCCGAGTACTGCGTCGAGTTCGCCCGCGCGCTCGGCTTCGAGGTGATCGTTTGCGAACCGCGGGAGCGGGAGCGGCTGGCTTTCGCTCCCCGTGCCAAAGCCGAAGGGATCGAACTGCAGGCGGTGTGGCCTGCGCTGTTCGTCGCCTCGGGGGCCTGCCATGCCGCCACCGCGGTGGTGGCGACCACCCATGACCCGCGTCTCGACGACCCGGCCATGGTCGAGGCGGTGCGCACCGACGCATTCTACGTCGGGGTGATGGGGTCGAAGGCCTCTTCGCGCAGCCGCGCCGAGCGCCTCGCCCGGTCAGGCGGTCTGACACAGGCGCAGATCGAGCGAATTCACATGCCGATCGGGCTGGATCTCGGCAGCAGGCGCCCAGCGGAGATCGCGCTGTCCATCGTCGCCGACGTGCTGCGCGTCTATCGCGGCGTCGGCCAGTGAGCCGGCTCGCGATGCTGGTGCTCGCCGCGGGAAGGGCGCGGCGCTTCGGCGCCGACAAACGCGTGGCGCGGTTGGACGATGGGCGCGGCCTGCTCGAGGCGAGCCTTGCCGCGCTCGAAGGCGTCGATGCCGAGCGCTTCGTCGCCCTGCGCGCGGGCGAGACGCTCGCCGGCCTCGCGCCGGGCTCGCATGGGTGGCGCACGCTGGCACTGGCCGAGAGCGAGCAGGGCATGGGGGCGACGCTTGCCGCCGCGGTGACCCGCATCTCCATCGCAAGCCGCGCGAGCGCACTGCTGGTGCAGCTCGGCGATATGCCCTGGGTCGCTGCGCGCACGCTCGAGGCGCTGATCGATCACATCGATGAGCGGCGGATCGTGCGCCCGCTGCATCATGGGCGCGGCGGTCATCCGGTGCTGTTCGGGCGGCGCTTCTGGCCTGCGTTGTGCAGCCTCGAAGGCGATCGCGGCGCGCGCCCGGTGCTCGAGCGCGCGGGCGAGGCGCTGATCGAGCTCGAGTGCCTTGATCCCGGCGTGCTCGCCGACGTCGATCGCTGCGAGGCGCTGCACTGGCCGCGCGGCTAGCTTGGGGGCCGGCTCAGTCGATGGTCAGCGTCTCGATCGGCGGGTCCAGGTCGGGGCGGCCGAGGGAGAACTCGGCTCGCCGCTCGGTAAGGTTCATCACGATGGTGAACAGCGTCGCCGAACGCCGTGCCGGCTCGGCCGCGGGATCGACCTCGCGACTGATCGCATTGGGGGCGCCGTCCCGGTCGCACAGGCGGGCGCGCAGCGAGGCGAAGGAGGGCGCTTCACCCAGGCCCAACTGCTCCAGCCGAGCGAGCCGGGCGAAGGAGTCGGGGGAGGGCGCATCTTCCAGGCCCGGCGGCAGGAATCTCGAGATCAGATGGTTGGTATGGCACAGCCGCCCGCCGCGCGGCAGCATCGAGGCGCCGCCCAGCGGCGAGACCTCCATCGCCACCGCATGGCAGTCGCCATCGGCGATCAGCAGGTGGGCCGGGGAGGCCGCGCCGTCGCTTTCGATTCTCGCCTGCGCCGAAGGCGCATCACCGCACTCGAGCACCCGGCGCAGCAGCACGTGGATCGGCACCTTCGGCCGGCACAGCGCGCTGCGCAGGGCGTTGAGGCAGACCCCCACGCCCGCGGCATTGAAGCCGATCTTGCCGATGATCCCCGCTTCGGTGATCAGGGTCAGGGCGGGTTTGCCGAGCGAGGGAGCGGGCCGCAGGGTGAGGCGTATCAATGCCGCCTGCTGTTCCGGCTTCCAGTCCCAGTTCTGCGCCAGCCACTGGGTTTGACCATGGCGCTCGGAGAATGCCGAGCAGCCGTCGCTCTGGGCTGGCCGGCCGGTGATCTCGGCACGGGTCAGGGCGATTTCGCTGCGCGCGTTGAGCACCAGCACGTCGAGCGGGTCGACCTTGGCGCCGAGGGCGATCCCGGCCATCTCCTCGAGCAGCTCGGGACAGCAGGCCTCTATCGGCGCCTTGAAGCCCTCGGCGATGGTGCGCGCTTCGCTCCAGGTGATGCCGTCGACCTGGTCGAACAGCTGGGCATAGTTGGACAGGCTCAGGCGGATCTCTTGCGCCGCTTCGCGCCCGTGGGCAAGGCCCAGTTGGTAATGGCTGCCGCTGGCCTCGATGTGCTTGATCATTACGCCTGCCTTGATCGCTCGTGGGGGGTCTCGTCGACCTCGTTGTCGTTGATGCCTTCGAGTGGCTCGATCGTGTCTAACCTCGCCCTCACCATAAGCGCTCGCCGCTGGGCCGTCGAGGGTCCGCGTCGGGTGGCAAACGTGCTCTAATGGCGCTCATGGACCAACCGCTGGATATCCCCCGTCTTCCGCTCAGCGGCCGCCGCCTGATCGAGGCCAGCGCCGGTACCGGCAAGACCTACACCATCGCCGCGCTCTACGTTCGCCTGGTGCTCGGCCACGGCTCGGAGCACGGCTTCGCACGCCCGCTCGCGCCGAGCGAGATCCTGGTCGTCACCTTCACTCGCGCCGCCACCGAGGAGCTGCGCGAGCGCATTCGCGCGCGCCTGCGCGAGGCACGCGATGCGCTGCTCGGGCGCCTTCCACCGGATGCGACACTGGCGGCGCTGCTTGCCGAGTACCAGGGCGACGTGGCCCTCGCCCAGGCGCGGCGTCTCGACCAGGCGGTACGGATGATGGATGACGCGGCGATCTTCACCATCCACGGCTTTTGCCAGCGGATGCTCAAGCGTCATGCCTTCGACAGCGGCACCCGCTTCGCGGTCGAACTCACCGCCGAGGGATCCGCGCTGTTCGAACAGGGGCTCGAGGACTACTGGCGGCGGCACTTCTATCCGCTCGACAGCGACGCCCAGGCGTTGATCCAGAGCTACTGGGAAGGGCCCGCCGCGCTTAGCGAGGCGCTGGCGATACCGCTCGGCGCCGATGTCGAGCGTCGGCTGCTGTGGCGCGGGAAGGAGGGCGAGGCGCTGGTCGAGGCGCCTGGCTCGGTGTTGGATGCGCTGGCTCCGTGCCGTGCCGGGCTGGCCCGTGCCGCCGACGCGGCGGCACGGGTGCGCGCGGCTTTCGATTCGCAGGCCCTCGAAGCACTGTTCGAGCAAGCGCTGGCGGAGAAGGTCTTTGCCGCCAACCGGGTCTCCAAGGCAAGCCTCGCACCTCGGCTCGATGCGCTGCGCCAGTGGTGTGCCGGCCATGCGCCGCTGCTGCCCCAGGCGCTGCTCGACGACAAGGGGCGCGCCTGGCTCGGCGCGGCGCGGCTCGAGGCGGCGGCGAAGAAAGGATGCCAGCCGCCGGAGCATGCGCTGTTCGACGCGCTCGATGCGCTCGCCGAGTGCCAGGCCGGGCTGGTCGACGCCCGCCCGGCGCTGATCGCCCATGCGCTGGAAGTGATCGAGCGCGAGCTCGCCGCGCGAAAGCGCAGCGAGGCGCTGCTCGATTTCGACGATCTGCTGGTCGAGCTCGACCAGGCCCTGGCCGGCCCGCTCGGCGAACGACTCGCGCGCAGCATCCGCGCCGAGCTGCCGGTAGCGCTGATCGACGAGTTCCAGGACACCGACGCTCGCCAGTACCGGATCTTCGAGCGGATCTATCCAGGGGGACCCGGCGCTGGCGCGCCCGGTGTCCAGGGCAGTGAGGCCATGCCCCATGCGCTGCTGTTGATCGGTGATCCCAAGCAGGCGATATATGCCTTTCGCAATGCCGATGTAGGCACCTATCTTGCCGCTCGCCAGCGGGTCGAGGCGCGCTATACGCTGAAGCGCAACTTCCGCTCGAGCGTGGCGATGGTCGAGGCGGTCAATCGCCTGTTTTCGCTCTCATCGATGCCCTTTCGCGATCCCGGCATCGTGTTCACCCCGAGCGAGGCGCAAGGGCGTGCCGAGCGATTGGCCTGCGACGGCGAGACCATCGCGGCGTTGACCTGCTGGCTGCCGGCGTCGGACGCGAGCGTGGACCGCGCTAGCTACCTGCGTACGATGAGCGAGGCGGTGCGGGCGGACATCCAGCGGCTGCTCGAAGGGGCCGGCGCTGGCCGGGCCGGCTTCGTCGGCGAGCAGGGCAGCCTGGTTCCGCTGCGCGCCGCCGATATCGCCATCCTGGTGCGCACCGGCACCGAGGCGCTGGCGGTGCGCGAGGCGCTCGCCCGCGGTGGGATCAAGAGCGTCTACCTGAGCCAGAAGGCCTCGGTGTTCGAGACCCAGGAAGCGTTCTGGCTGCTCCAGCTGCTCGAGGCGGTGGCGCAGCCCAAGCGTGATCGCGCGCTGCGCGCGGCGATCGCCACCCGATTGCTCTCCGACCAGCTCGATGAGGTCGCTCGGCTGATCGATGACGAACGCCATTGGGAGTCGATGGTCGAGCGTTTCGAAGACTATCACCGCGACTGGCGTCGGGTCGGCGTACTGGCGATGATCCGCCGGGTGATGCATGACTTCGATGTCGGCGCGCGGCTGCTCGCCCGGGACGACGGCGAGCGCATCCTCACCGACCTGCTCCATCTCGCCGAGCTGGCCCAGAGCGCGAGCCAGGCGCTCGATGGTGAACAGGCGCTGCTGCGCTGGCTGCACCGCGCGCTGAGCGGGAGGTTCGAGCGTGGGCTCGACCCCGAGGCGCTGATCCAGCGGCTGGAAAGCGACGAGGAGCTGGTGCGGGTGGTGACCATCCACAAGTCCAAGGGGCTCGAGTATCCGCTGGTCTACCTGCCGTTTCCCTGCGATTACCGGCGGCTCGACCGGCCGCAAGGCCCGCTGGTGGTCGATCACCCCGAGTATGGCCGGGTGGTGGCGCTGGCGCCCGACGATGGACTGGTCGCGCTCGCCGACGAGGCTCGTCTGGCCGAGGATCTGCGCCTGCTCTATGTGGCGCTGACCCGGGCCCGCTACGCTTGCCGTATCGGCATCGCGCCGCTTTACAAAGGCCGTCGCCTGCGCGGTGACGACGATGACGCCACCACGCTCGAGCATAGCGCGCTGGGCACATTGCTCAATGATGGTGCCGCGCTCGGCGGCCGCGTGCTGCGTGAGCGGCTCGAAGCGCTGGCCGATGGCCGAGTGATCGCGCTCGCGCCGCCTCCCGAGCCGCCGCCGCGGCCCCTGGTGGCAACGTCCGAGCCTCTTGTACCGCGCCAGGCGCGGCGCTTCGGCGGCGAGATCGCCCGCGGCTGGTGGATCTCCTCCTATACCGCGCTGGTCGAGGATGCCCGGCGCGGCGACGGCGATGAGGAGACGCCCGGCATCGCGCTGTTGCCCGCGGGGCTCGATCTCGAGGTATCTGATGAGCGCACGCCGGTGCCCGCGCCGCCGCTGGGCCGGATCAACGACTTTCCCAGGGGCCCGCGTGCCGGCACCTTCCTGCACACGCTGCTCGAGGCGCTCGACTTCGACCGGCTGGCCGAGCCGGACTACCGTATCGAGCTCGATGCGCTGGTCGAACACCGGCTCCGGCGCAGTGCCTTCGATCCCGGCTGGCGACAGCCGCTGCAAGAGTGGCTCGGGCGACTGCTCGGCGCGTCGCTCGACCCCGAGCTTCCCGGGCTGCGTCTCGATGCGCTGGGGGCGTGGAAGGCCGAGCTCGAATTCTGGCTGCCGGTGGCACCGACCCAGGCCGGGCATATCGATCGGCTGATCCGCCGTTTCGAGCCGCTAGGCGCAGAGGCGGACTATCCGACCCTTGCACCCAGGCGGCTCGAAGGCATGCTGCGCGGCTTCATCGACCTGGTGTTCTGCTTCGAGGGGCGCTGGTACCTGCTCGACTGGAAGTCCAACCATCTGGGCGATAGCGGTGAGGCCTACCGGGAGCAGGGGCTGCTCCAGGCGATCGTCAGCCACCGCTACGACGTCCAGTACGTGCTCTACACCCTGGCGCTACATCGTCACCTGAGGGTACGGATCGAGGACTACGACTACGAGCGTCACTTCGGCGGCGTGCTCTATCTGTTCCTGCGCGGGGTGGACGCGGAGCGCACCGACCAAGGGGTATTCCGGCGCCGTCCTTCGCCGGTGTTGATCGAGGCGCTCGACCGGCTGCTGGCGGGGGATGCAAGCGTCGGGGTGGCTGTCGAGGAGATCGCAAATGGCGGCTAGAACGCAGGATGACAGCCATCAAATGGCACTGTTCGAGGAGCCACGGCCGACCGCGCCGGAGCTCGATACGCTGTTCGAGCGTTGGACCGAGCTTGGCTGGCTGCGCCCGCTGGATGCCCACTTCGCGCACTTTCTCGGCACCGATGATCCCGCTGTGCGCTTGGCGGCGGCACTGGTCAGTCACCAGCTCGGGCGCGGCCATATCTGCCTCGATCTGGGTCGCGCGCTGCTCGATCCCGACGCAGTGCTGTCGCTGCCACCCCAGGATGGCCGGCGCGGCGGTGGCGAGCCGAGCGGGCCCAGGCCGCTGCTCGATGCGCTGGGGCTCGATCGCGGTGCGACCTGGGCTGCGCGACTCGTCGCCTCGCCGCTGGTGGCGCCGGCCGCTGACCTGCTCGCCGGGCGCCGGGCGCCGGCGCCGCTGGTGCTCGATGGTGAGCGGCTCTATCTCTACCGACTGTGGTCCTGCGAGGGCGCGGTGGCGCGCGCCCTCGGTGCCCGGCTCGGCGCGCCGGAGCCGCTTGGCACCGGCGTCATTGACGCGATCGCGCGGCTTTTTCCGCGCGACCCGGCGCTCGAGCCGGACGAACCTGACTGGCAGAAGATTGCCTGCGCCCTGGCGCTTTGCCAGCGGCTTACGATCATCTCCGGCGGTCCGGGCACCGGTAAGACCACCACGGTGGTCAAGCTGCTCGCCTTGCTGCAGCAGCAGGCGATCGAGGGGCAGGGCAGGGCGCTGCGGGTGCGCCTCGCCGCACCCACCGGCAAGGCGGCGGCACGGCTTTCTGCTTCGATCGCGGGCGCGGTGGAGCGCCTGGTCGACGATCCCGCGCTACGCGGGACGATCCCGCAGGAGGCGACCACGCTGCATCGGCTGCTCGGCGCGCGACCGGACACCCGTCATTTCCGCCACTATGCGGCCAACCTGTTGCCGCTCGACCTGCTGGTGGTTGACGAGGCCTCGATGATCGATCTCGAACTGATGCAGGCGCTGCTCGAGGCGCTGCCACCGGAGGCCCGGCTGGTGCTGCTCGGCGATCGCGACCAGCTCGCCTCGGTCGAGGCCGGTGCCGTGCTCGGTGAGCTCTGTGCCGATGCCGACGGTTTCGCCTTGCCGCTGCGCGAGCGCTTGGCCACGCTCACCGCGCAGACGCTGCCCGATACCGACGCGGCCTCACCGCTGGCCGATCACGTCGTCACCCTGAAGCGCAGCTATCGCTTCGATGGTGGCAGTGGCATCGGTGCGCTGGCGCAGGCGGTCAACGCAGGCGATATCGAGGCATTGCGACGCTGCTGGAGCGCAGGCTATGCCGATCTCTCGCGACTCGAGCTCTCCGGCGAGCACGACACCCGGCTGGTCGAGCGGGCCGTGGAGGGCTACCGCGGCTATTTGCAGGGGCTGGAGAGCGAAGACGATCCGCTGCTCGCGCTCGAGCGTTTCGGGCGCTTCCAACTGCTCTGCGCGCTGCGTCGCGGCCCTTGGGGCGTAGAGGGGCTCAATTCGCTGGTTCTCGCGGAGCTCGCCCGTGCGGGACTGATCTGCGCCACCCGCGGCTGGTTCGCCGGTCGCCCAGTGATGGTGACCCGCAACGATCCGCGCCTCGGTCTCTACAACGGCGATGTCGGCCTGACCCTGCCCGACCCAGAGTCTCCGGGGCGGCTCAAGGTGTTCTTCCAGCAGCGCGACGGCCTGCGCGCGATCACCCCAGGACGGCTCAACGACATCGAGACCGTGTTCGCGATGACCGTGCACAAGTCGCAGGGTTCGGAGTTCGAGCGCGTGCTGCTGGTGCTGCCCGACCAGCCGAATCCGATCCTCACCCGTGAGCTCTTGTACACCGGCATTACCCGGGCGCGGCGCCACTGCGAACTGGCCACCGCCGCGCCCGGGTTGATCGAGGCGGCCGCGGGGCGCGGGATCTGGCGCGAATCCAACCTGCGGGCGCGGCTCGAGCGTGGCTGAGCATCGGCGGCGGCTGGCAATGCTCGCTCGCCGCGCCATCCGGCTCATGCCATCATCGCCGCTTCGCCCTGTACCCTGAGGCCCTTGGTTTGAGTACCGGACCCCACAGGCTGCGCCCAGACTTCGAGATCGCCGGTCACCGCATCTCTCCGGGCCAGCGTCTCAGCCTCGACGTGCCGATCGTTCGGCTCTACACCCACGCGCCGCTGCCGATTCCCGTCGAGGTCATCCACGGCCGCCGGCCCGGACCTGTGCTGCTGGTCTGCGGCGCGCTTCATGGCGACGAGATCAACGGCGTCGAGATCGTGCGCCGGCTGCTGCACTCGTCCCGCCTCGACGGGCTGAGCGGCACCCTGGTCGCGGTGCCGATCGTCAACGTGCTCGGCTTCGTCCAGCACTCGCGCTACCTGCCCGACCGGCGCGACCTCAACCGCTGCTTTCCCGGCCGTGAGGACGGCTCCCTCGGCGCCCGGGTCGCGGCGCTGTTTCGTCGCGAGGTGGTCGATCGCGCGAGCCATATCATCGATCTGCACACCGGCGCCCTGCATCGCAGCAACCTGCCCCAGGTGCGTCTGCAGCTCGGCGTCGACGACGCATCCAGACAAATGGCCGAGGCCTTCGGCGCACCGGTGATCCTCAACGCGCCACTGCGCGAGGGCAGCCTGCGCGCCTATGCCCAGGGCAAGGGCATCCCGGTGTTGACCTTCGAGGCTGGCGAAGCGCTGCGCTTCGATGAGTGGGCGATCAGCGCGGGCGTACGCGGCATACTCAGGGTCATGCGAAAGCTCAAGATGATCTCCGCGGGACGCAGCGGCCGATCGGGCGCCTGCGAAGTAGCGCTAGGGGCAAGCTGGGTGCGCGCACCGCAGGACGGCATCCTGCGGCCTCGAATCCGACTCGGCGCCCGGGTCTCGCCCGGGCAGATCCTGGGCCTGGTGGCGAGCCCGATCGGCGACGTCCAGGCGGAAGTACCTGCCCCCGGCGATGGCATCGTGATCGGGGTCAACAACCTGCCCCTGGTCAACCGCGGCGAAGCGCTGTTCAACATCGCCCGGTTCAAGGAGCTCGACGACGCCGAAAGCGCGGTGGAGGAGTATCAAGAAGCGCTGGAGCTGGGGCTGCGCTGAAAGTCGGCATCTCCAAAATCCGCCACCGTCGTGCGCCGGAACCTAAGCGCTTCAGCGTCTGCCATGCGGTCATCATGCATAATGCGAATCCGCGCAGTGTATGAGAGACTGCGGTCTTTTTTCCGCCGCTTGGATCGCGACCCAACGTACGGCTGCGTGAAGGCGAAGGCAGATGTAGCGAGCCATGCCGCAGCGATATTTGGCTTGCTGGCCGAGTTCGGCGGCCGGGCACAGATTCCGCTCGAGGAGGTGGCCGAGCGCTACTTTGGCATCTGTGCCAAAACGGCCGCGTCCAGGCCTCTGGCGCAGCGATTGCCGGTGCCGGCGTATCGCGCGGTGCGCTCGCAGAAGGCGCCTTGGCTGGTCAGCGTGGCTGACCTTGCGACTTACCTCGATGAGTGCCGAGAGTAGGCGATGCGGGATTGGCAGAAGATGAACGAATGAGCGCCTAAACCGTGATCTGCCTTTCGAGCGAGTGTATGATTCAACATACGGATTGCAGACGGATAGGAGGACGCATACATGCGCGATGTATCTTTGGCCACCAAGCGGGCTTACTTCGAAAGGGTTAAGCTAGCGAACTATCGGCACAGCCTACGTCTCGAAGGTATTGAGCCTGCACCTGAATCTGAGCTGGGGCTTTCTAAAGACGAGCTGATTCGAAAATACCGTCGAGCGCCGGACGGAACGATACGTGACTGATAAGTATGGTATTGAGGGCGATCCCTATTGTTATAAAGGCACCGGCACGCTGCTAAATCTGCTCAATATCAAGGATTTTGATGAGCTGGAGCGAGCCGAGCGAGACATAAGCTTTATTGCTGCCAGTTCAATTAAATTCTTTCCACCGCCTTACGATCTGGGTTATCTCCAAACGCTCCATCACCAGCTGTTCTCTGAGCTCTATGAATGGGCTGGTGAATTGCGTCGTGTCGACATCTCGAAAGGCTCGACCCGCTTTTGCAACGTGAAATTCATCGAGCGAGAAGCGGATAAGTTGTTTGGACGTCTTGAGCGGGAACAATGGCTTGTAGAGCTTAACCGTGATGCCTTAGTTCCCGCTGTCGCCGAGTTCTATGGTGACTTGAACGTAATTCACCCCTTTCGCGAAGGTAATGGTCGCACGCAGCGCTTATTGTTCGAGCACTTGATTATCAATTCAGGTTTCGAGATCGACTGGGAAGGCATTGAACATACTGAATGGATAGAGGCCAATATCTCAGCCTATCTATGTGATTATGCGCCACTCGAAAGAATCTTTGATCGAGTGATCGGTATCGAGCTAAATTGATCGCCTTTAATCCCGCAATTCCAGCTCCTCGGGTTTCAGATTGGTATAGCGCGTGAGCATGTCCCAGCTCTTATGCAGCGTGAATTGCTGCACCTCGACTATGTCGTAGCCCCTTTCGAATAGCCTGGACGTGCCTTCGTGGCGTAGGTTCATGGAAGCGTAGATCATCAATCGCGAGCGCCGCCGTTGCCCGCGCCCAGCGGCTTCCGATCGATTTTGATTCATAAGGAAAGATGAAGTCGCCGCTGAGCATCTGGGCGATCTCGCGGCGGGCGAGGGGGAAGCGGCGTAGCGCATTCATCGTCGCCTTCTTCGTCCGCCCAGCACCGGCCATGTACTCTTGCTGGTAACGCTCGATCGCGTCATCGAGCGTCACTCCTTTCCATCGAGCCAGCAGTACCCCGCCCGGCTCGGCTAGCTCAAGTTCGCGGCGCTTGGCCCATTCCACGGCCATTGCCTTTCGTGGGAAGGTGCGCGCTTCAGTGTGCGCCTTGCGTCCATGACGCATAATGCGAATCTGGGCAGTGTATGAGAGACTATCGTCTTTTTTCTGCCGCTTGGTGATCGTGGCCAAGCATCGTGCTCCATGTAGCAAGGGGAGAGGGCGCGGTGTAGCAATTTGGTAGCAATCCACAGCGTAAAATCTAGTAAAACGTCCATGAATCATGCCAAATCCAACCATGCTCGACAACGCTGCAAGCCCCGTGACACCTGAGATTCCGCGCGCTGACCGGGCGCGGCGGTTTTCCGTCGCCCCGATGATGGAGTGGACTACGCGTGAGTATCGCGCTTTCGCTCGTGGTCTGACCCGCGAGGCGCTGCTGTACACCGAGATGGTGACCACCGGGGCTTTGCTGCATGGCGCGCCGCGCGAGCGTTTCATTGGGTTCGATGAGCTCGAGCAGCCTTTGGCGTTGCAGCTGGGAGGGAGCGATCCTGGAGCGCTGGCGGAGTGCGCGGCGATCGCTGAGCAGTGGGGCTTCGACGAGGTCAATCTCAACGTCGGCTGTCCGAGTGATCGGGTGCAGAACAATATGATCGGGGCCTGCTTGATGGCGCACCCCGGGTTGGTGGCTGACTGCGTGAGGCGGATGCGCGACGCGGTGGGCATACCGGTGACGGTCAAGTGCCGGATCGGTATCGACGATCAGGATGCGGAGGAGGACTTCGATCGGTTCGTCGACACGGTGGCCGACCTGGGGGGGTGCGAGACGTTCATCGTCCATGCGCGCAAGGCTTGGCTCCAGGGGCTGTCGCCGAAGGAGAACCGCGAGGTGCCGCCGCTGGACTATGCGAGGGTGCATCGGCTCAAGGCGCGTCGCCCGGAGCTTTGGGTCGCGATCAATGGGGGACTCAAGAGCCTCGAGGCTTGCGTCGAGCAGTTGGCGCCGCTTGACGGGGTGATGGTCGGGCGCGAGGCCTACCAGAATCCTTATCTGCTCGCAGAGGTGGACCAGCGGCTGTTCGGTGCCGAGCGCCCGGTGGTGAGCCGTGCCGAGGCGCTGCTGGCGTTTCGTCCCTACATGGTCGCGCGACTCGAGCAGGGCGCTCGGCTCAATCACCTCACCCGTCATCTGCTCGGGCTGTTCCAGGAGCAGCGTGGTGGGCGGCGATTCCGTCGTCATCTTTCGGAGAACGCTCATCGACCGGAAGCTGGGATCGAGGTGCTTGACCAGGCGCTGGCGATGGTGGAGGCCGTGCCTGCTTCAGCGTGACCCGCTGGTAATTTTTTTCTCCCAACCGTAAGCAAGTTCGCGATTGGCATTAAATGGATGCAATTGACGGATTTTGCCGGTTTTTCACCCCCAGATTGCGCGATTCATCGTGTTAGGCTTTGGGCTGGCATGACCGGTGTGGACTTTAGTCGCCGGTCGGCTCGGCTGCCCCGCAGCGGCTGCTTGCCGGTTCGCGAGCAACGGGGTCTTAGCCGTGCCATGCCCAATGACCCATCGCCCTCGCGCCGAATCTTTCCACTACCCGAGAAGGTGGTTGGGTCTCCTTTCGCATGATCAGAGGGAGGTCTGGATGTCGCCGGATTCGAGCCTGCTCGCCCGGATGTCGTCGCCGGCGCAGAGAAGAACGAAGATCGACACGCTGCGGGGACTCGCCTGCCTGCTGCTGGTGTTCTATCACGCGGTCGACGGCTATACCCGTGCGTCGCTTTTGAAAGAAGGCTCGCTCCTGGTCAGCTTCGGAGACTCCTTCACCTACCTGCGCATGCCGCTGTTCACCTTTCTTTCCGGCTATGTCTATGCGCTGAAACCGGTCCAGACGGCGATGCTGGTTCGTTTCGCCCAGGGCAAGCTGCGCCGCCTCGGGCTGCCTCTGCTGTTCGTCGGCCTGCCGCTCGCCCTGCTGCAGGTCTATCTCGGCAGCGAGGGTGAACATAGCCTGATTGACGCGCTGTGGTCCCCGCTCTATCCGATCACCGTGCTTTGGTATCTCGATGCGCTGCTGCTGATATTCCTGCTCGTCGCCGTGCTGGAACTGGGGGGGCTTTTGAGAACGCCGCTGCACTTGGGCGGCTGCCTGGCCGTGGCGCTGGTGGCGACGCTCTGGTCGGGGGATGGCTCTGGGCTGCTTGCGATCAGCGGTGCGCTCTATCTGCTGCCGTTTTTTCTTCTCGGCGTCTGGGCACAGCGCTTCGCGGTGCGCCCTTCGCGCTCTACCCGCCGTGTGGCGGTCGCAAGCCTGTGGCTGATCGTGCCGCTATGCGGCCTGCCGGTGCTGTTGCTCGACCGTGACACGCTGCTGGAGAGTAAGACCTTGCCGTGGGCGATCGGACTCTCCGCGGCAAGCTGCCTGGCGCTCTACTTCCTCGACTGGCGAAACATGACGCTGGCCCGCTTGGGCGCGTATTCCTACGCCGTGTTCCTGTTCCATACCCTGTTCATCTCCGGCTCGCGGATCGTGATGAAGCAGCTGCAGCTCGACGACTACATCGCTAGCGAATGGCTGCTGGCGATGAGTTTCGCCTGCGGCCTGGTCGGGCCGATCCTGCTGCAGCGCCTGGTCAGGCATTGGCGCCTGGTCCACATGGTGCTGCTCGGCAGCGCTGCCTCGCCGCGGCGGGAGAGGGGCGAGGTATCGCGGGCCTGAGCGTTAGTTTCCCTACCATCACCCTGGATGACGGAGATCGTCGCGCAGTATTGCATCGAGGGCGATGTCGATCATCGCGGTGAAGCTACGCTCGCGCTCCTCGGCGCTGGTGGCTTCACCGCGCTTGATGTGGTCGGATACCGTGCAGATGGTCATCGCTCGGGCGCCGAACTCGGCGGCGAGTCCATAGAGACCGGCGGCTTCCATCTCGACCCCGACGATGTTGAAGCGTGCCATGGTGTCGAACAGCGCGGGCTCGGGGCTGTAGAACAGGTCGGCGGAGAACAGGTTGCCGACCTTGACCTCGGTGCCGCGCGCCTCGGCGGCCTCCACCGCCGCGCGAACCAGATCGAAGTCGGCGATGGCGGCGAAGTCGTGGCCGTGGAAGCGGCTGCGATTGACCTTGGAGTCGGTGCAGGCGCCGGCGCCGATGACGATGTCGCGCAGCCCGATCGAGGGGTCGACCGCGCCACACGAGCCGACCCGAATGATGCGCTTCACTCCATATTCGCGAATCAGTTCGGTGGCATAGATCGAGCTCGATGGAATACCCATCCCCGAACCCATCACCGAGACGCGGCGGCCCTTGTATTCGCCGGTATAGCCGAGCATGCCGCGAACCTGGTTGACCAGTTCGGGGGCCTCGAGGAAGGTTTCGGCGATGTACTTGGCGCGCAGCGGGTCGCCTGGGAGCAGGACGACATCGGCGAATGCGCCGGGCGCGGCCTCGATATGGGGCGTCGGCATGGAAAGAACTCCTTGCGGTGCGGGCACTCGGCCCGCGGATGGAATCAGGCGCTGACCAGTTCGTGGATCAATACCGGCGGTTCGGCGTGTTCGCTGATCACTACCGCGCGGCCGACCAGCTCGAGCACCTCGTCGAGATCGTCCTGGTTGGCGTGCAGCACCAGCAGCGGGTCGCCTGCGCGGACCCGGTCGCCGACCTTGGCGTTGAGCACCATGCCGGTGGCGAGATCGATCGTCGAGGTCTTGGTCTCGCGACCTGCGCCGAGTTTCATTACCGCCGTGCCGAGCAGCGCGGCATCGAGCCGGGCAACGACGCCGTCGCGCGGCACCTCGACCGTCACCTGGCGGCGCGCCCGGGGCAGCCGCTCGGGATGGTCGATCAGCGAGGCGTCGCCGCCCTGGTTCGCGACGAAGCGCCTGAAGGTCTCGATCGCGCGGCCGTCGGCCATCGCCGCCTCGAGCAGGGCGCGGGCTTCATCGAGATCAGCTGCGCGCCCTGCGAGTACCACCATTTGGGCGCCGAGCGTCAGGCACAGCTCGTGCAGGTCAGCGGGGCCTTCGCCGCGCAGGGTCTGGATCGCTTCCTCGACCTCCAGGGCATTGCCGATCGCGCGGCCGAGCGGCTGGCTCATATCGGAGATCACCGCCATGGTCCGCCGGCCGACCTGATTGCCGATCCGCACCATCGCCTCGGCGAGGTGTCGGGCGTCGTCGACGCTCTTCATGAAGGCACCTTCGCCGCACTTGACGTCGAGCACGATCGCATCCGCGCCGGCGGCGATCTTCTTGCTCATGATCGAGCTCGCGATCAGCGGGATCGAATCCACCGTCGCGGTGACGTCGCGCAGCGCATAGAGCTTCTTGTCCGCAGGCGTCAGGTCGCCGCTCTGGCCGATCACCGCAAGCCGATGGCGATTGACCTGGTCGATGAAGTCGGCGCTCGAGAGCTCGACATTGAACCCGGCGATCGATTCGAGCTTGTCGATGGTGCCGCCGGTGTGGCCGAGGCCGCGTCCGGACATCTTCGCCACCGGTACGCCCAGCGCGGCGACCAGCGGGCCTAGCACCAGCGTAGTGGTATCGCCGACGCCGCCGGTGGAGTGCTTGTCGACCTTGATGCCTTCTATTTCGCTGAGGTCGAGGGTGTCGCCCGAGTTGGCCATCGCCAGGGTAAGGTCGGCCCGTTCACGATCATCCATGTCGCGAAAGTAGATCGCCATCGCCAGTGCCGCGGCCTGGTAATCGGGGATTTCGTCGCGGCTGTAGCCATTGACGAAGAATTCGATCTCCTCGCGCGACAGCGACTCGCCGTTTCTCTTCTTCTCGATGATGTCGACCATTCGCATCGGCTTTCTCCTGGGAATAATTCAGTTGAGCTCGACGAGAAAGCTCTCGCCGTGGTCGGGTGCGGCAACGCCGAAGTTCTCGGCGATGGTGGCACCGACGTCGGCGAAGCTGGTTCGCTCGGGCAGCACGCCACCGCCAGCGAAACGCGGCGAGCAGGCGATCAGCGGCACCCGTTCACGGGTATGGTCGGTGCCGCGGAAGGTCGGGTCGTTGCCGTGATCGGCGGTGATCAGCAGCAGGTCGTCGGCCTGCAGGGCCGCGAGCAGCTCGGGCAGCCGGGAGTCGAAGGCCTCGAGTGCGCGGGCATAGCCTCGTGGGTCGCGCCGGTGGCCGTAGATCGCATCGAAGTCGACCAGGTTGAGAAACGATAGCCCCTCGAATGGCTCGTCGAGGAGCTCCAGCAGGGTATCGATTCCGTGCGCGTTCGACTGGGTGCGCAGGCTCCTGGAGATGCCTTGGCCATCGAAGATGTCACCGATCTTGCCGATGCCGATGGTGGCGAAGCCGCTGGCCTCGAGCGCATCGAGCACGGTGGGGGCGAATGGCTTCAGTGCGTAGTCGTGGCGGTTGGCGGTGCGCATGAACTCTCCTGGCCGATGGCCGAGGAACGGGCGGGCGATCACTCGACCGACCCGGCAGTCCGGCGCCAGGGTGAGCTCGCGCACCTTCGCGCAGATCGCATAGAGCTCATCGATCGGCACCACCTCCTCGTGGGCGGCGATCTGCAGCACCGAGTCCGCCGAGGTATAGACGATCAGGGCGCCGGTCTCGATCTGCTCCATCCCAAGCTCGTCGAGCACGTCGGTGCCGCTGGCGGGTTTGTTGCCGATCACCCGGCGGCCACTGAGCGTCTCGATCCGCTCGATCAGCGTAGGCGGAAAACCCTCGGGGAAGACCTGGAAGGGGGTGTCGATCTTAAGCCCCATCAGCTCCCAGTGCCCGGTCATGGTGTCCTTGCCCTTTGATGCTTCGATCATCCGGGTGACCCGGCCGGTCGGTGCCGCGGCGGCCGGCACGCCGTCGATCGGCGCAAGTCCATGCGCGGTGCGGATATTGGAGAGCCCGAGCGCGGCCAAGTGGGGCAGGTGGAAGTCCTCCACGGTAGCGCCGATATGGCCCAGCGTGTCGGCACCGAGATCGCCGAACGCCGCTGCGTCAGGCGCTTCCCCGATACCCACCGAATCGAGCACGATCAGGTGGATGCGCTTGAATCGCCGCATGTTGATACTCCTTCGGTCGGTGTGGCTGCTCGGGAGGTTCCCCTTCATAGGAACAGACTAGCGATGGTTCCCGACAGCAGGCTGACCAGGGTGGCGCCGTAGAGCAACTTGAGCCCGAAGCGGGCGACCTCCGTACCCTGGGGGTCGTTGAGCGCCTTGATCGCGCCGACGATGATACCGATCGACGAGAAGTTGGCGAACGAGACCAGGAAGACGGAGATGATGCCGATCGTGCGCGGCCCGAGCTCTGGATACTGGCCGAGCTGGAGCATGGCGACGAACTCGTTGCTCAATAGCTTGGTCGCGATCAGGCTGCCCCCGGCCACCGATTCCGCCGGCGGGATGCCGATCAGCATCGCCAGCGGGGCGAACAGATAGCCGATCAGGGTCTGGAAGTCGACCCCGACCAAGGACTCGCAGAGGCCGTTGATCATCGCGATCAGCGCGACATAGCCGATCAGCATGGCGGCGACGATCACCGCGACCTTGAAGCCATCGAGGATGTATTCACCGAGCATCTCGAAGAACGCTTGATTGCGCGGATTCTCGACTTCGAGCAGGTCCTCGTCCGCGGAAACCCGGTAAGGATTGATGATCGACGCGATCATGAAGCCGCCGAACAGGTTGAGCGCCAGCGCGGTGACCACGTAGCGGGGCTCGATCATTTGCATGTAGGCACCGACGATCGACATCGAGACCGTCGACATCGCCGAGGCGCAGAGGGTGTAGAGCCGCTGCCTGGGCAGCCGGCCGAGCTGCTTCTTGAGCGAGATGAAGACTTCCGACTGGCCGAGCACCAGTGAAGCGATGCCATTGTACGACTCGAGCCTGCCCATGCCGTTGAACCAGCTGAGCACCCAGCCGATACCGCGCATCAACAGCGGCAGCACGCCGATGTACTGGAGAATGCCGATCAGCGCGGAGATGAATACGATCGGCAGAAGCACTGCGACGAAAAACGAGAACGCGCCTTCATTGACCATGCCACCGAAGACGAACTCGATGCCCTCTCCCGCGAAGCCGAGCAGCGCTTCGAATCCAGCGGCGAAGCCACCGATCAGCCAGGCGCCGGCAGTGGTATTGAGCAACAGGAAGGCGAGCACCACCTGGGTGAGCAGCATCACCAGCAAGGGGCGATAGCGAATGCCGCGGCGATCGCTGGAGACGGCCCAGGCGAGCAGGTAGATCACCGCCAGACTGGCGGGAACGAGCAGCAGCTTCATCGGTGTGGCTCCACATGAAGGCCCGGCGGCCTCGTGATTATGATTGTTCGTGGGATGCGAGCGGCTCAGTCTTCGTGCATGTCGCGGGCGCGGAAGGCGCCGGGCAGCAGTTCATCGATGCTGCATTCGCACACTTGTCCGCCGAGGTTGGCGAGCAGGATGCGGGTATGCTCGTCGCAGAACTCGGCGAGCACCTGGCGGCAGGCGCCACAGGGCGAGACTGGCTCGAGGGTGTCTGCGACCACCGCGATCGCCTTGAACCGGCGCTGGCCGGAGGAGACCGCCTTGAACACCGCGGTTCGCTCGGCGCAGTTGGTCAGTCCGTAGGAGGCGTTCTCGATGTTGCAGCCGAGGAAGACCTCACCGTCCTCGCTGAGAATCGCTGCACCCACCGCGAAGGAGGAGTAGGGCATGTAGGCCTGTCGGCGGGCCTCGATCGCCTGCGTGACGAGTGCCTGGACCTGATCGTCGTCGAGCATCGGGTGAATCTCCTGGAAGGTCAGTAGTTGGTTTCGCCGCGTTCGCCCCGGGCTATCGATACCCCTGCGCTGGTACCGAGGCGGCTGGCGCCGGCGTCGACCATGCGCTGTGCATCCTCGCGCGAGCGGATGCCGCCTGAAGCCTTGACCTCCATGCCGGGGGGAATCGCTTCGCCCATCAGGGCGACATCCTCGACGGTGGCACCGCCCGAGGCGAAACCGGTCGAGGTCTTGACGAACCGAGCACCGGCCCGCGAGGCGATCGCGCAGGCACGGCGCTTTTGTTCATCATCGAGCAGTGCGGTCTCGATGATTACCTTCACCAAAGCTTCGCCCGCCGCCTCGACCACCGCGCGCACGTCCGCCTCGACCAGCAGATCATCGCCGCTCTTCAGCGCGCCGATGTTGATCACCATATCGATCTCATCCGCGCCGTGGGAGACGGCCTCCCGGGTTTCGAATGCCTTGGTCGCGGTGGTGGTGGCGCCGAGCGGGAATCCCACCACGGTGCACACCCGTACTTCGACATCCGCCAGCCGTTCGGCGCAGGTCGCCACCCAGTAGGGATTGACGCAGACCGAAGCGAACCCATGCTCCCGGGCTTCCTCGATCAGGGCGAGGATCTCCCCGCGGGTCGCGTCAGCGCGCAGCAGGGTGTGATCGATCAGGCGGGTGAGGGACATGGCGGTCTCGTAGCAAGGGAAGTGTCTGCGCGATGTGATAGCATGAACCTGATCAGGTGTAAAACAGGATGTGAAATTTATTTCACCAATGGATCAGACATGGTCGAGCAGTGCCCGTGCGGTGTATTGATCGGTGATCAAAACGTTTGCGTAGCCGCCGCGCAGTGCCGCGTGGATGGCATCCAGGCGCTCCGCGCCCCCGGCCACCAGCACCGAGCTCTCCTTGGTCTTGAGCTCCTCGAGTCGGATGCCGACGGTGCGCGCGTCGAGGTCGGGGCTGACGATGCGCCCCTCGGCGTCGATCACCCGCGAGCAGATGTCGCCGACGCCGCGCGCGAGCAGCCCGGCGATCTCGCCCTGGTCGAAGTAGCCGAGTTGGAACAGCAGGGCTTGCGGGCTGACCACGCCGACGGTGAATACGGCGATGTTGGCGCGGCGGCCCAGCTCGATGATTCGACGCACGTGGGGATCCTCCTCGGCCATTCGCTTGACCGGTTGGCAGGCGAAGATCACCGGTAGCGGCAGGTAGTGGGGCACGGTGTGGAAGGCGTCGGCGAAGCGGTGGGCGATTTCGAAAGCGTGGGTGTCGACCTCCGAGTGGCTTATCCCGCCCTTGAGCTGGACCACCTCGACGTTCTTGATCGGCTTGGCGGCGAGTCGTCGCGCCACCGCGTACATCGTGGTGCCCCAGGTGACGCCGATGATGTCGCCGTCCTTGACGTTGTCATGGATCCACTCCGCCGCGGTCTCGCTGAGATGGCGCTGGATCTCCTCGTATTGATCGAGCGGCGAATGGCACAGCCGTGCCTCTTTGAGGCCAAAGTGTTCGACCAGGCGTGCGGCCAGCTCGTCCAGGGTATCGCGCGGGTCATGGATCTCGATGCGCACATAGCCCTGCTGCTTGGCATGCTGGAGCAGGCGAGAGACGGTGGGGCGGGAGAGGCCGAGGCGATTGGCGATCTGCTGCTGGCTGTAGTCGGCTTGGTAGTAGAGGCGGGCGGCTTCGATGCTCAGTGCTTGCTTGTCGTCGCTGATCTTGGACACGTGAGGGCACTCGATTCGGGAAGGAGGCGTGTGGCGCCGAGTGGAGCAGTGTAAGCAAAAAAGGAGCAACGAAAAAACGCGAAGCCGAGGCTTCGCGTTCGTTGGTAGCGGTCGGATGGCTCAGGCCATCTGGAATCAGAACTGGGCGCCGATGGAGAGCTGGGTGGTGTCCAGTTTGAAGTCCGAATCGATGTCGTAACGGGTGTACTCGAGACGGGTGAACAGCGGCACGGTTTCCCACTGGTACTTGACGCCAAGACCGTAGACCGGGGCCCACTCGCTGTTGACGTCGACACCCACATCGCTGCTGCTGATGTCGGAATCGATGTAGGCACCGCCGACGCGGCCATAGCCGATCAGGCCGGCCCAGACCGGGATCTCACCGATCGCGCTCAGGCTGTAGGCCTTGGAACCCAGCTCCGAGGTGGAGCCATCGGCGTTGTTGAAGCGCAGGTCGCCGAAATCGTTGAAGCCGAGTTCAGTCGAGAACCAGTTGTTGAACTTGTAGCCGACGAAGGCGTTCAAGTTGGTGTCGTTGTTGTCGTCCAGACCGGCGCTGCTCTGGACATCGTGAGCGATGGTGTTACCCACGCCGATACCGGAATACAGACCGCTGCTGACGTCTGCCGCGTTGGCGGCGTTGAGGCCGATCAGTGCGGAAGAGAGAACCACTGGTGCAGCTAGGAAAGTGGAAAGTTTCATCGACTTGCTCCTAATCAATAGTCGTTGCAAGGCATCCGCCTGGGTGTTCGATACGTTGCCGAACAGTGTTTTTTAATATGCACCCGCCGGGACATTAAATCAAGCGCCTGAGGTCGTGCAGCCAAAAAAAACTCTCGATTAGTGGAACTGTCGAGAGTATGTACATCGTATAGACGGGAAACAGTGTTCGCGCAAGAAAGGATGCTCGCCGCCGCAATGCCGAGGGCACCGCGGCGGCGAGTGGATCAAGCCTGCTCGAGCGGAATCACCGTCGATGCCGCCTGCTGGTACTCGGCGATCTCGTGGAAGTTCATGTAGCGGTAGATCTCGCCGGCCATGGCATCGAACTCGCCCATGTAGCCCATGTACTCCTCGACGCTCGGCAGCCGGCCGATCACCGCAGCGATCGCCGCCAGCTCGGCGGAAGCGAGGTAGACGTTGGCACCGTCGCCGAGGCGATTGGGGAAGTTGCGGGTGGAGGTCGAGACCACCGTCGATTTCGCCTCGACCCGCGCCTGGTTACCCATGCACAGCGAGCAGCCCGGCATCTCCAGCCGTGCGCCCGCGTGCTCGTAGATGGCGTAGTAGCCTTCCTCGGTGAGCTGGTGCTTGTCCATCTTGGTCGGTGGTGCGAGCCACAAGCGGGTCTTCAGCGAACCGGGGGGCTGCTTCTCGAGCAGTTTGCCGGCGGCGCGGAAGTGACCGATGTTGGTCATGCACGAGCCGATGAACACCTCGTCGATCTTCTCACCGGCGACTTCGGAAAGGCGGCGCGCATCGTCGGGGTCGTTCGGTGCGCAGAGCACCGGCTGGTCGACCTCGGCGAGATCGATCTCGATCACCTCGGCGTACTCGGCATCGGCATCGGCACGCAGCAGGCTGGGGTTGGCCAGCCACTCTTCCATCGCCTTGATCCGGCGCTCGATGGTGCGTACTTCGCCGTAGCCGTTGCTGAGCATCCACTTCAACAGCGTGACGTTGGACTTCAGGTACTCGGTCACGCTCTGCTCGGACAGCGTGATGGTACAGCCCGCTGCACTGCGCTCGGCGGAGGCGTCGGAGAGCTCGAAGGCCTGTTCGACGGTAAGATCCTCGAGTCCTTCGATCTCGAGGATGCGCCCGGAGAAGGCATTCTTCTTGCCGGACTTCTCGACCGTCAGCAGGCCCTGCTGGATCGCGTAGTAGGGGATCGCATGGACCAGGTCACGCAGGGTCACGCCGGGTCGGCGCTCGCCCTTGAAGCGGACCAGGATCGACTCCGGCATGTCGAGCGGCATCACCCCGGTGGCGGCGGCGAAGGCGACCAGCCCGGAGCCGGCGGGGAAGGAGATCCCCATCGGGAAGCGGGTGTGGGAGTCTCCGCCGGTGCCGACGGTGTCGGGCAGCAGCATGCGGTTGAGCCAGGAGTGGATGATCCCGTCGCCCGGGCGCAGCGAGACGCCGCCGCGGTTCATGATGAAGTCGGGCAGGGTATGCTGCATCTCGACGTCGATCGGCTTCGGGTACGCCGCGGTGTGGCAGAACGACTGCATCACCAGGTCGGCCTGGAAGCCGAGGCAGGCGAGGTCCTTGAGCTCGTCGCGGGTCATCGGTCCGGTGGTGTCCTGGGAGCCGACGGTGGTCATCCGCGGCTCGCAGTACATGCCTGGACGCACGCCTTCCATGTTGCAGGCGCGACCGACCATCTTCTGCGCCAGGGTGTAGCCCGCGGTGGAGTCCTTCGGCTGTTCGGGCTTGGCGAACACCTCGCTCGGCGCCAGGCCGAGGAACTCGCGCGCCTTCTGAGTCAGCCCGCGGCCGATGATCAGCGGAATGCGTCCCCCCGCGCGCACTTCGTCGAGCAGCACCTTGGTCTTGAGCTCGAAGGTCGAGATCACTTCCGAGCTGTCATGACGGGTGACCTTGCCTTCATAGGGATAGACGTCGATCACATCACCCATCGCCATCTTCGAGACGTCCATCTCGATCGGCAGCGCACCGGCATCCTCCATGGTATTGAAGAAGATCGGCGCGATCTTGCCGCCGAAGCAGAAGCCGCCGCTGCGCTTGTTGGGCACGAAGGGAAGGTCGTCGCCGAAGAACCACAGCACCGAGTTGGTCGCCGATTTACGCGAGGAGCCGGTGCCGACCACGTCGCCGACGTAGACCACCGGGTAGCCCTGGGAACGCACCGCCTCGATCTGGCCCTGGGGACCGCGCTTGCCGGGCTCCTCGGGCTCGATGCCCTCGCGCTGGTTCTTCAGCATCGCGTTGGCGTGCAGCGGGATATCCGGACGCGACCAGGCGTCCGGCGCGGGAGAGAGGTCGTCGGTGTTGGTCTCGCCGGGAACCTTGAACACGCTCAGGGTGATCTTCTCGGCAAGCTTCGGCCGCTTGGTGAACCATTCGGCTTCCGCCCAGGACGCGACCAGCGCCTTGGCGTGAGGATTGCCGGCCTCGACGCGCTCGGTGACATCGTGGAAAGCGTCGAACATCAAAAGCGTGTGCTTGAGCTGCTCGGCGGCCTCGGCGGCCAATGCCTCGTCGTCGAGCAGTTCGACCAGGGTGGCGATGTTGTAGCCGCCCTGCATGGTGCCGAGCAGTTTGACCGCGTGGACCTCGTCGATCAGCGGCGAGGTGGCTTCACCTTTCGCGATCGCAGCGAGAAAGCCCGCCTTGACGTAGGCGGCTTCATCGACGCCGGGCGGCACGCGATGGGTCAGCAGGTCGAGCAGGAACTGCTCCTCGCCGGCCGGCGGGGCCTTGAGCAGCTCGACCAGCTGAGCGGTCATCTCGGCGTTCAAAGGCTGCGGCGGCACGCCTTCCTGGGCGCGCTCCTCTACGTGTTGGCGGTAGGCTTCTAGCACGGGGGCATCCTCATCGGTCCGGTTGTAATGGCGCGAATTCTAGCGCGGAATGTCGACAATGTTAAGACGGATACCCCGATTGGGCGTCCGGTCTCTCCTCCTCGGCATCGATGCATTATCATGCCCGCGGCGGAGCGTGTAAGCACGTCTTCGACCATTCTATCCAGTCACTGAAACCAAGGACCTGCCGATGTCCAGTCCCGAGCTCGCCGAGCCATTGCCCCAGGCGCTGCGCGATTTTCTACCCTGTCCCACACCGGCGGCGTGGATCGAGGCGGCGCTCGGCAACGAGCGCCTCTTGCTGATCGATCACGCGCAGTGCGAGAAGAAGGCCGCGACCACCGCGATGAACCTGATGTATCGCTATGTCGACCGGTCTGAATTGTTGACAAAGATGTCGCAGCTCGCCCGCGAGGAGCTGCTCCACTTCGAGCAGGTGGTCACGCTGATGCGTGAGCGCGGGATCGAGTATCAGCACTTGAGCGCCTCGCGCTACGCCGAGGGGCTGCGACGCCATGTGCGCACCAGTGAGCCGGGCCGGTTGATCGACATCCTGATCGTCGGTGCGCTGATCGAGGCGCGCTCCTGCGAGCGCTTCGCGGTGCTGATCCCGCATCTCGATCCAACGCTTGCGAAGTTCTATCGCACGCTGGTGCGTTCGGAGGGGCGCCACTTCGAGGACTATCTGGCACTCGCGCAGCAGTACGCGCAAGAGCAGGGCGTCGGCCCGATCGACCAGCGGGTGGCGTTCTTCTGCGCCTGCGAGCGCGAGCTGATCGAGGCGCCCGACGAGGAGTTTCGATTCCACAGCGGCCCGCCGGCGGCGTAGGCGGGCACCAAGGTGATGGGCGGCGGGCTAGTGGTAGGCGAGTTCGCTGAGCGAGAACTGCTCGAGCGTCAGGGTCAGGCCGTCGTGGCGCACTTCCCAGCCGATGTCGACATCGGCCTCGCGATCGAGCCGCCAGTCGCCGACCACGTAGCGGCGTACCACCTCGTCGTCGATCAAGAAGTCGTGCACGTCGGGGCGGTGGGTGTGTCCCTGGATCAGGGTGCGTACCTGGCACTGGCGCATGATCCGTTCCACCGCCCCGGGGTTGACGTCCATGATCTCGTCGCTCTTGTTCGAGTTGGACGCGCCCGAGCGCTCGCGCAGCTGCGCGGCCATCCGCAGCCGCTCGGCGATCGGCAGGGCGAGGACCGATCGCTGCCACTGCGGGTCGCGGACCATGGCGCGAAACGCCATGTATTCCTGGTCGTCGGTGCACAGGCTGTCGCCATGCATCAGTAGAAGCGGTACGTCGCCGAGCATGATCAGCGAGGGATCCTCGATCAGTTCGGCGCCGGCCGCCGTGGCGAAGTCCTGTCCAAGGAGAAAGTCGCGGTTGCCGTGCATCAGGTAGAGCTGGGTGCCCTTGCCTGCGTACTCGGCCAGTTTGTCGGCGACCGAGCGCTCGAATTCGCCGATCGCGTCGTCGCCGATCCAATAGTCGAACAGATCGCCCAGTATGTAGAGCGCGTGCGCACCTGCAGCGCGGTAGTCCAGGTAGTCGAAGAGTGCCTGGGTGAGCTCGGGATGCTCGGGCGAGAGGTGCAGGTCTGCGATGAACAGGGTGATCATGAGGTCTCTTTGTAATGAGGATGTGACTTGAGCATATCGTGTCGTCGCGGCGGCGCAACACGGCCGCCGCGACGAGTCGCTCAGGCGTCGACCACCTGGGCGCGCTCGATCACCACGTCCTCGCTCGGAACGTCGGCATGCATGCCGCGGCGACCGGTGGCCACGCCCTCGATCGCCTCGACCACATCCATGCCTTCGACCACCTCGCCGAACACACAGTAGCCCCAGCCTTGGGAGGTCGGCGCGGTGTGGTCGAGGAAGGTGTTGTCGGCGACGTTGATGAAGAACTGTGCGCTTGCCGAATGCGGGTCGGCGGTGCGCGCCATCGCCAGGGTGCCGCGGCGGTTGCTGAGGCCGTTGTCGGCTTCGTTCTTGATTGGCGCCTGGGTCGGTTTCTGCGCGAAGTCGGTGTCGAAGCCGCCGCCCTGGATCATGAAGTTGCCGATCACGCGGTGGAACAGGGTGCCGTCGTAGTGGCCGTCGCGGACGTAGCGCTCGAAGTTGGCGGCGGTCTCGGGTGCCTTGTCGTCGAACAGACGAACCTTGATGTCGCCCTTCGAGGTGGAGAGGAGAATCATGCGGAAATCCCTGGTTGAGCGCCTTGATGGCGCAGGAGGGGGACCGGCGCGTGCGGCGGTCCCGCTGGATCGGCGCTTGGATGCGTACAGCATCGCTGCGTGGCGTTATAATAGCGGTTTCGATCGGATCGGCGAAACCGCCCTCCGCGCGCGCCCGGAACCCGGCGCCAAGCCATTTTTCCCGCGCCTCGAGCGGCGCGGTAGCCAACCACGAGGTTCAGCGACGCCCCATGAGTGTTGAGAGCAGCAGCGCCCCGAATTTCCTTCGCAACCAGATCCGCGACGAGATCGAGCGCGAAGGTGAGGTGTCGATCGTCACCCGCTTCCCGCCGGAGCCCAACGGATTCCTGCATATCGGCCATGCCAAGTCGATCTGGGTCAATTTCGGCCTCGCCGAACAGTTCGGCGGTCGCTGCAACCTGCGCTTCGACGATACCAACCCGGCGAAGGAGGAGCAGGCCTACATCGATGCGATCCAGGAGGATATCCACTGGCTCGGCTTCGAGTGGGCGGGCAAGGTACGCTACGCTTCCGACTATTTCGACCAGCTCTACGCCTGGGCCCAGCACCTGGTTCGCCAAGGGCTGGCCTACGTCGACGACCTCAGCGCGGAAGAAATGCGCGAATATCGTGGCACGCTCACCGAGCCGGGGCGGCCGAGCCCCTATCGCGAACGCCCGGCCGAGGAAAACCTCTACCTGCTCGAGCGGATGCGCCTGGGCGAATTCGCCGAGGGCGAGAAGGCGCTGCGCGCCAAGATCGATATGGCGGCACCGAACATCAATCTGCGCGATCCGGTGCTCTATCGCATTCGCCATACCAGCCATCATCAGACCGGCGACAAGTGGAAGATCTATCCTTCCTACGACTTCGCCCACGGCCAGTCCGATGCGATCGAGGGCATCACCCACTCGATCTGCACCCTCGAGTTCGAGGACCATCGCCCGCTCTACGATTGGCTGCTCGAGCATCTGCCGGTGCCGAGCCGTCCGCGCCAGATCGAATTCGCGCGGATGAACGTCAACTATACGGTGACGTCCAAGCGCAAGCTCAAGCTGCTGGTCGACCGAGGCATCGTCGAAGGTTGGGACGACCCTCGCATGCCGACCCTCTCCGGGATGCGCCGGCGCGGCTATACCCCGGCCTCGCTGCGCAAGTTCTGCGAGATGACCGGCGTCGCGCGCGCCAATGGCGTGGTCGACATCGCCATGCTGCACCATGCCATTCGCTCGGATCTCGAGGACAACGCGCCCCGGGCGATGTGCGTGCTCAAGCCGCTCAAGGTGGTGCTGACCAACCTCGACGAGGCGCATGAGGAGATCATCGAGGTGCCGGGCCATCCGGCGCGTGACGACATGGGCGTGCGTCGACTGCCGCTCAACCGCGAGATCTACATCGACGCCGACGATTTCATGGAAGAGCCGCCGAAGAAGTTCTTCCGCCTCGCGCCCGGCCAGGAGGTGCGGCTGCGCAACGCGTACGTGATCCGCTGCGACGAAGTGGTGAAGAACGCGGCCGGCGAGATCGAGGCGCTGCACTGCAGCGTCGATCTCGCCACCCTCGGCGCCAACCCCGAGGGCCGCAAGGTCAAGGGCGTGATCCACTGGGTCAGCGCACGCCACGGTGTGCCGGTCGAAGTGCGCAACTACGACAACCTGTTCACCGTCGAGGCGCCGGACAAGGACAAGGAGGGCGATTTCCTCTCCCATCTCAATTCGCACTCGCTCGAGGTGGTGCAGGGGATCGCCGAGCCGTCGCTGGCCGGTGCCGCGTCGGAGGATCGCTTCCAGTTCGAACGGGTCGGCTACTTCTGCGCCGATCGACGTGAGCATGGGGTCGACGGTAAGCGTGTATTCAATCGCACGGTAAGTCTCAAGGACGGCTGGGCCAAGGCGCAGAAGAAGGGGTGAAGTGATGAGCGTACGGATCTACAACACCCTGACCCGGAGCAAGGCACCGCTGGTGCTGCTCGATTCCAAGCGGGTGAGGATGTACGTCTGCGGGATGACCGTCTACGACTACTGCCATCTCGGTCACGGTCGAGTGATGGTCGCCTTCGATGTGGTCACCCGCTACCTGCGCTCACGCGGTTACGTGGTCGAGTACGTGCGCAACATCACCGATATCGACGATAAGATCATCAAGCGCGCCCAGGAGAACGGCGAGCCGATCGATGCGCTGACCGCGCGGATGATCGAGGCGATGCACGAGGACGAGGCACGACTCAACGTGCTGCGGCCCGACCATGAGCCTCGCGCCACCGCGCACATCGGCGATATCCAGCGGATGATCCAGACGCTGATCGTCAAGGGCCACGCCTACGCGGCCGACAACGGGGACGTCTACTACCGGGTGCGCAGCTTCGCTGGCTACGGCAAGCTCAACAACCGCAACCCTGATGAGATGCGCTCCGGTGCCAGGATCGAAGTCGGCGAGGCCAAGGAGGACCCGCTCGACTTCGTGCTATGGAAGGCAGCGAAGCCGGGCGAGACGCGCTGGCCTTCGCCCTGGGGCGACGGACGCCCCGGCTGGCATATCGAGTGCTCGGCGATGTCGACCTGCTGCCTGGGCGACAGCTTCGACATCCATGGGGGCGGGCCGGATTTGACCTTCCCCCATCACGAGAACGAGATCGCCCAGAGCGAGGCGGCCACCGGCAAGCCCTACGCGATGGTTTGGATGCACGCGGGAGCGCTCAGGGTCAACGACGAGAAGATGTCGAAGTCGCTGGGCAACTTCTTCACCCTGCGCGAGGTGTTCGAGCACCACGATCCCGAGAGCGTGCGCTACCTGCTGCTGGCCAGCCACTATCGCAGCCCGATCAGCTACACTGCGGATTCGCTCGAGGATGCCCGGCGCTCGCTGGTTCGCTTCTATACCGCGCTCGAGGGAGTCGAGGCGGCTGCCGGAGAAGTGGATGGCAGCTTCGCCGAGCGCTTCTTCGCTGCGATGGACGACGACTTCAACACCGCGCTGGCGCTGGCGGCGCTGTTCGATCTCGTCCGCGAGCTCAATCGCGCCAAGGGTGAATCGCCTCAGCTTGCGCCCGCGCTCGCTTTCGAGCTCAAGCGGCTGGCGGCGATCCTCGGCCTGCTCGAGCGTGCGCCGAGCGATTTCCTCCGTGGCGAGGCGGCGCTGCCACTGCCGGCCGAGGAGATCGAAGCGCGTATCGAGGCGCGTGCGCAGGCCAAGCGCAGCAGGGATTTCGCCACCGCTGATCGGATTCGTGACGAGCTCGACTCGCTCGGTATCGTGCTCAAGGATGGTCGCGAAGGAACCAGCTGGGTGTTCGACAAGCGCTGAGCACGGTCAGGATTCAAGGCCCGCCTTCCGTTGGATGGCGGGCTTTTTTGCGCCCGGCGGAAGGGGCGGGAGGAAGGGGCGGCGAGCGCTGCGGCGGGCCTTCACGGTTTAAGTGAATCGCTGCGGCAAAGCTGCTAGTCTTGCTCGGCTCGTCTGCAAACCAATGGGTAACCCTATGCTTCGTAAGTCGTTTACCGCCCTGGCGCTGACCCTGGTCGCGCCGCTTGCCTTCGCTCACGCCAGCCTGACATCGAGCCAACCCGCCGATGGCGCCGAACTCGCGACCGCGCCCACCGAGCTGGTATTTGATTTCAGTGAAGGCGTCGAGACCTCGCTGAGCCAGGTGACGCTCGAAGATGAAGCCGGACAGGCGATCGAGATCGGTGCGCTCACCGCCGATGCTTCGGGGACCCATCGTTACCGGGTCGAACTGCCCGAACTGGCGCCAGGCCAATACAGCGTCGAGGTGAAAGTCACTTCGGTCGACACGCATCGGATCGAAGATAGCCTGGAATTCACCGTCCAGCCGGACTGATCCATGGTGCTCAATCTGTTCGGCGAGCGGGTCAGCGAGACTCCTCTGCAACTGCTGCTCGCCGCCGTACGCGCGAGCTACCTCGGGTCGGTATCGGTCGCCCTCGCCAGCCTGGTAGTGGCGTGGCTGCTGCTGCCGGCCAGCCTAGATGGCGTTGGCGCGCTGCGCCGACGCCTGCTGTGGCTCAGTCACTGCTGCCTGCCGCTGGCGATGCTGCTTGCTTTGGGCTGGTGGCCGCTGATCGGGGTGCAGATGACTGGGGTGGAGACGCTTGGTGAGGTGCGTCCCTACCTCGAGGTGATCCTGTTCCAGACCTTCTTCGGTGGCGAGCTGCGCGTGCGTCTCGCACTGCTGGCGCTTGCCTGGGTGTTGGTCGCATTGGCGTGCTGGTCGCGCTTGAACGTCGTGGTCAAGGAGCTGCGCGGCGCGGCGCTGGTGGTGTTGGCGCTGGTCGCGCTGCTGCAGCCGATGATGGGGCATGGCGCTTCGATCGCACCCGGCTATCTATGGCCGATGACGGTGCATGTGCTGGCGGCGGCGCTGTGGCTCGGCAGCCTCCCAGGCCTGCTGATCGGCTGCATCCTGGCGCCCAGCGCGGCGGGCGTGATGCTATCGCGTTTTTCGCTGCTGGGAATGGGCTGCGTGGTGGCGCTGTTGATTAGCGGGCTGTTCCAGTCCGCGGCTCTGGTCGGCAGTTGGGAGGCGCTGTTCAACACGAGCTACGGTGTGCTGGTGCTGCTCAAGGGGATATTGTTCCTTGGCTTGCTCGCACTGGCAGCGATCAACCGGTTTTGCTGGCTCGCGCGCGCCGAGCACTCGCCGGGTGGCCTGCGAGTCACGCTGGGAATCGAGATCCTGCTTGGCTGCGCCATGCTGCTGGCCGCGGCGCTGCTCGCTGGTCAGCCTCCCCCGGGTCACATGGGGCATTGAGTGAGACGGGTGGGAGGCGCTCAAGCCCCAGTGGGAAGGTCTTCCCGTCGGGGCTTTTCGCATTCGCTAGCGGATGGAGCGTGGAGTCAGTCGAGGCGCTCGAGCATCGAGGCCACCATTCGCGCCGAGTTGGCCGCAGCGATGCCGAGGAAGGTCTCGAAATCGACGCTGTTGGCCTCGCGCTCGGGCAAGTCCGAGACCGCGCGGGTGACCACGAATGGACAGCCATGGCGATGGCAGGTCTGGGCAACGGCGGCGGCTTCCATCTCGGCGGCGATCATTTCGGGAAACCGGCTGCGCAGGCTCGCGACCACAGCGCCTCCGGCGACGAAGACATCGCCTGAACCGATCAGCCCCTCATGGGCGGTGATACCGTCCAGCCCCTCGAGCGCTTCGCGAGCGAGGGCGACCAGCCGCGGGTCGGCGGCGAAGCGAGCCGGCATGCCCGGCACCTGGCCCAGTGCGTAGCCGAACGGGGTAACGTCGACATCGTGATGGCAGACTTCGCTCGAGATCACTACGTCGCCGATCGCGAGCCGATCGCCGAAGCCGCCGGCGGAGCCTACGTTGATCACCGCCCTAGGCGCGAAACGCTCGAAGGCAAGCGTAGTGGCGATCGCTGCATTGACCTTGCCGATCCCCGACTCGAGGACCACGACCTCGATGCCGCGCAGGCGGCCGAGGTGGAAGGTCGAGCCGCCATGCTCCAAGCGCTCGCCTCTCTCCAAATGAGTGAGTAGCGCGTCGACCTCCTGGGCCATTGCGCCGATCAGCGCGACCTGCACACCGCTACTCGCCGCCATCAGGCGAACACCTGCGACCACTCGTCACGCTTGGCGAGAAACGCCTGGGCGAGGCGCTTCGCGCCGTTGAGGCTGTGGCTGGCCGCCCAGCCGCACTGCACTTCGTTGCAGGCCGGCACTTCATCGGCCTCGAGCACGTCACGCAGGGTCTTCTCGAGCAGCGCGAGTACGTCGTCGTAGTCGTCGTGGTTGATCAGCGCGACGTAGAAGCCGGTCTGGCAGCCCATCGGGCTGATGTCGACGATCTTGTCGCTATGGTTGCGCGACAGTTCGGCCATCAGGTGTTCCAGCGAGTGCAGCGCAGGCATGTCCATGTGCTCCACGTTGGGCTGGCAGAAACGCATGTCGTACTTGTGGATGCGATCACCGTTGACGCCTTCCTTGATGCCTGCAAGGCGAACGAACGGCGCCTTCACCTTGGTGTGATCCAGGTTGAAGCTTTCGACGTTCATTCTCTTCTCTTCGCTCATGGAGTTCTCCAGGTTGAGTGTGTGGGCGCTGGCTTGAGGGCGGCCGCTGGATGAGAAGTATAGAGGATCGGCTCAGTGCGCAGCGTCGTGCAGCTGTGCCGCCAGCAGCGTGTTCTCCAGCAGCGAGGCGACGGTCATCGGCCCGACGCCGCCGGGCACCGGCGTGATCCAGGCCGCGCGCTCGGCGGCTGGAGCGAACTCGATGTCGCCATAAAGCCGGCCGTCTTCCATGCGGTTGATCCCCACATCGATGACGATGGCGCCCTCGCGGATCCATTCGCCCTTGACCAGCCCAGGCTTGCCTACCGCGACCACCAGCAGCTCGGCATTGCGCACGTGGCGTTCGAGGTCGTGGGTGAAGCGATGGCAGATGGTGGTCGTCGCGCCGGCGAGCAGCAACTCGAGCGCCATTGGACGGCCGACGATGTTACTGGCGCCGACGATCGTGGCATCGAGGCCGCGAGTGGGCAACTGGTAGTGCTCGAGCAAGCGCATGATCCCTTTCGGCGTGCAAGGACGCAGCACCGGCAGGCGCTGGGCGAGGCGGCCGAGGTTATAGGGATGGAAGCCGTCGACGTCCTTGTCCGGGTGAATGCGCTCGAGGATCGGGCGTGCATCGAGGTGGGCGGGCAGTGGTAGCTGAAGCAGGATGCCATCGATGCTCAAGTCTGCGTTGAGGTTGTCGACCAGCCGCTCGAGTTCGGCCTGGGTCGTATCGGCGCCGAGCCGATGCTTCACCGAATGGATGCCAGCCTGCTCGCAGGCGCGCTGCTTGTTGCGCACATAGACTTCCGATGCGGGGTCCTCGCCGACCAGGATCACCGCAAGCCCCGGGGTGCGCTGGCCGTTACGATGGCGTTTCGCTATTTCGGCGGCGACCTCCTTGCCAATGAGTTGGGCGACCGTCTTGCCATCGATCAATTGCGCGGCCATCGATTGAGTATCCTCTTGCTTGAAGCCGGTGATTGGAAGGAGAGGGGTCCGTATCCCGGCGGGAATGGCGAGGGTGCGCGGGTGACCACGGCCGTGCCGGCGGAGTGCGCGCAGCGCAAACCGCAGGGACGAGAATGCGACGATTGTCTCACGCCACCGCGAGCAGGCAAAGCCGCCGGCGCGGGCATCGTGGAGGAGGATGCTTGACCGTCGCGAGAAAGCCGGTAGAATGCGCCTCGCATCGATGGAGATCGACGCCGCCTCGGGGTATAGCGCAGTCTGGTAGCGCGCCTGCTTTGGGAGCAGGATGTCGGGGGTTCGAATCCCTCTACCCCGACCAACTCTTTGATTTGGAATGAAAATTTCAAAAAAGAGTTTGACGAGAAGGGTTGCTGGACGTACCATGCGCCCATAGCTCAACCGGATAGAGCAACGGCCTTCTAAGCCGTAGGTTGCAGGTTCGAGTCCTGCTGGGCGTGCCAAGCATCGTCCGCATGGGTGAGGCCCAAGGTTGGGTGAGTCGGCGAAATCCGATGCGTTGTTTCGGTAGTGGTGGATGTAGCTCAGTGGTAGAGCCCCGGATTGTGGCTCCGGTGGTCGTGGGTTCGATCCCCATCATCCACCCCATTGCCGAATCGCCTCTCGTCTGCCAGCGGTTGGCTGAACGGGAAGGAAGAGAAAAAAAGAGAGCCTTGATGCTCTCTTTTTTTATGCCTGTCAGTTTGTCCGAGGCTGAACGCCGATTCGCCTCTCTCGACCAAATAATCCCTGGAAAACCGCTGCCAGGCTTGAATCAGCCGATTTTATCCCCATTTTTAGCCTTCGAGTGCGCTTGCCAGCGCGGGGCGGGGTTCTTAGAATCTTCGCCTTTGATATCCAGTCTCGATTCATTCCTGTCGCCGTGCGAGCGTCGTTTGACCAGGATTCGCACGGTGCGCCAACACGCAACTCCCAGCGGGTAGAGGATCATCCATGCAAGTGTCTGTCGAAACGACTTCTGCGATCGGGCGCCGCCTGACCATCCAGGTACCGGCCGCTCAGGTCGACCAAGCCGTCGATGCCCGTCTGCAGCAGACTGCCAGGAATGTGAAGCTCAAGGGTTTCCGCCCGGGCAAGGTGCCGATGAAGGTGGTGCGCAGCCGTTTTGGTTCGGAAGCGCGCAGTGAAGCCGTAGGCGAGCTGATTCGTCAGAACTACGTACAGGCGCTGACCCAGGAGTCGCTGAACCCGGCCGGTTTCCCCGAAATCGAGCCGACCGTCAACGAGCCGGGCAAGGATCTTGAATTCGTCGCCAGCATCGAAGTCTATCCGCAGATCGAGCTGGTCGGCATCGAAGGCGCCGAGATCGAGCGTCCCAAGGCCGAGATCACCGACGCCGACGTCGACGAGATGGTCGAGACCCTGCGCAAGCAGGCGGCCGACTGGAGCGTGGTCGAGCGTGCGGCCGAAGATGGCGACCAGGTCACCATCGATTTCGAAGGATTCATCGGCGATGAGGCTTTCGAGGGCGGCAAGGGCGAAGGGCACAAGCTGGTGCTCGGATCCGCAAGCTTCATCCCTGGCTTCGAAGGCCAGCTGGTCGGCGCCAGCGCGGGCGACGAGCCGACTCTCAGCGTGACTTTCCCGGCTGACTACCAGGCCGAGCACCTGGCGGGCAAGGAAGCGACCTTCAAGACCAAGGTGCACAAGGTCGAGGCGCAATCACTGCCCGAGATCGACGCCGAGTTCACCAAGCGTTTCGGTGTCGAGAGTGGCGATCTCGCCGAATTCAAGGCCGAGGTCCGCAAGAACATGCAGCGCGAGCTGGATTCGGCGGTCGAGAACCGGGTCAAGCAGCAGGTGATCGATGCGCTGAAGAGCGCTAATCCGATCGAGGTGCCCAAGGCGCTGGTGCAGCAGGAAATCGACGCGCTCAAGCGTCAGGCTGCGCAGCAGTTCGGGCTCGGGGATGACTTCGACGTCACCCAGCTACCGAACGAACTGTTCGAAGAGCAG